>NZ_JBITHR010000005.1:0-458038 GCF_044458185.1 Streptomyces sp. NPDC050485
GGACGGGGTTGTCAATCTGGCGTTGACTTTTGGCACGCTGTTGAGTTCTCAAGGAACGGACGCTTCCTTCGTACTCACCCTCTCGGGCTTTCCTCTGGGCGCTTCCCTTCGGTATTTCGTGTTTCCAGCTTAGCAGATTCGATTTCCGTTTCTGCCACCCGCTGGAGCGGGCTTTTCGCTTTCTGGCCTTTCGGCTTTCCTGCGATTCAGACTCTAGCAAGTCTTTTCCGTCTCCCTGACCACCGTCTCCGCGAACACGCAGAGCCGGAAATCCGGGTTAGGATCGAGACTTGGTAGGTGCCGCCGACCGCCGAATCACAGTGTCGTGATGGGGTCAGGCAGGAGTACGACAGTACAGGCCGCCGGGAGTTGAGGCAAATCGTTTCCGGTGCGCACCTAGGGCCGCCAACTGGCACCTGTCGTGCGGAACTAGGACTTCTTATGACTTACCCTTCTGAACAGTACGCCGTCCAGGACAGGTAGTGACGGCAACACTAGAAGCTCCGCCCCTGGGAGGCTCCCCATGACTAGCGTGACGTCCCCACTTGCCGGACAGGCCATCGGGCTCGCTGCAGTGCCCGACCCCGTCTTCTCCGGCGCGATGGTGGGCCCCGGCACCGCTATCGATCCCGTTCGTGAGCCGTCGGCGGCCGTGGCGCCCGTGGACGGCGTCGTTGTGTCCCTGCACCCGCACGCCTTCGTCGTCGTCGACAACGAAGGCCACGGTGTGCTGACGCACCTCGGAATCGACACCGTTCAGCTCAACGGCGAGGGCTTCGAGCTCCTCGTCAACAAGGGCGACACCGTGACGCGCGGTCAGGAGATCGTGCGCTGGGACCCGGCCGCCGTCGAGGCCGCCGGAAAGTCGGCCATTTGTCCCATCGTGGCCCTGGAGGCCACCACTGACTCCCTCTCCGGTGTCGTCGAAAGCGGCGATGTGAAGGCCGGCGACGCGCTGTTCGGCTGGCAGTGACGTTTGCGCCGTTGCGCGGCGCGCTGGACGGACAACCACTGCGGCGGCACTGACCGCCGCGACTATCGGAGACGGTGAGATGGAGACAACGCTGCGAGGCGTCGGCGTGAGCCACGGTGTGGCGATCGGCGAGGTTCGGCACATGGGCACGGCGGTTCTGGAACCGCCTGCCAAGCAGATTCCGGCGTCGGAGCACGAGCGCGAACAGGGGCGCGCTCGCCAGGCCGTGGAAGCTGTGGCGGCCGACCTGATGGCACGTGGCAATCTGGCCGGCGGTGAGGCCCAGGCCGTGCTGGAGGCCCAGGCGATGATCGCCCAGGACCCGGAGCTCATGGCCGATGTCGACCGGCGCATCGTCGTCGGCAGCACCGCCGAGCGGGCCGTGTACGACGCCTTCTCGCACTACCGCGAGCTGCTTGCGGGCGCCGGTGAGTACATGGCGGGACGCGTCGCCGACCTCGATGACGTGCGGAACCGGATCGTGGCTCGTCTGCTCGGCGTGCCCATGCCGGGTGTGCCGGACAGCGACGAGCCGTACGTGCTGATCGCGCGGGACCTCGCGCCGGCCGACACCGCGCTCCTCGACCCGGCGCTGGTCCTCGGTTTCGTGACCGAAGAGGGCGGGCCCACCAGCCACAGCGCCATTCTGGCGCGGGCGCTGGGAGTTCCGGCGATCGTTGCGCTGCCAGGCGCCGGTGAGCTGGCCGAAGGCACTCTGGTCGCGGTGGACGGCAGCACCGGCGAGGTCTTCGTGGACCCGAGCGAGGAGAAGCAGGCCGAGCTGGAGCGGGCTGCCGCCGAGCGCAAGGCCGCGCTGTCCGCTTCGTCCGGTCCGGGGGCGACCTCGGACGGGCACAAGGTTCCGCTACTGGCCAATGTCGGCGGTCCCGCCGATGTTCCGGCCGCGGTCGATGCCGGCGCCGAGGGTGTCGGTCTCTTCCGTACCGAGTTCCTCTTCCTTGACGACTCCGCGAAGGCGCCGTCGGAGGAGAAGCAGGTCGAGGCGTACCGCAAGGTGCTCGAGGCGTTCCCCGAGGGGCGTGTCGTGGTGCGAGTCCTGGACGCGGGCGCCGACAAGCCGCTCGACTTCCTGACCCCGGCCGACGAGCCGAACCCGGCGCTGGGCGTGCGCGGCCTGCGCGCACTGCTCGATCACCCCGAGGTGCTGCGTACGCAGCTGACCGCGCTGGCCAAGGCCGCCGAGGGCCTGCCCGTGTACCTCGAGGTCATGGCGCCGATGGTGGCCGACCGTACCGATGCCAAGGCGTTCGCCGACGCGTGCCGGGCGGCCGGGCTGCGGGCGAAGTTCGGCGCGATGGTGGAGATTCCCTCCGCCGCGCTGCGGGCCCGCTCGATCCTTCAGGAGGTCGAGTTCCTGTCGCTGGGCACCAACGACCTGGCGCAGTACGCCTTCGCCGCCGACCGCCAGGTGGGCGCGGTGTCCCGGCTCCAGGACCCGTGGCAGCCCGCGCTGCTCGACCTGATCGCCATGTCCGCCGAGGCCGCCAGGGCCGAGGGCAAGAGCTGTGGTGTGTGTGGCGAGGCTGCCTCCGATCCGCTGCTGGCCTGTGTCCTGACGGGGCTGGGTGTCACCAGCCTGTCGATGGGTGCGGCGTCCATTCCTTATGTTCGTGCGACGCTGGCGAAGTACACGCTGGCCCAGTGCGAGCGTGCGGCTTCCGCGGCGCGTGCGGCGGACACTGCCGAGGATGCGCGCAAGGCCGCCCAGGCGGTGCTGTCCGGCGAGTGATCGCAGGGTAGTGAGACCGGTGTGAGAGGGGCTTCCCGTCGCGGTGCGGCGGGGAGCCCCTTTCCGTTGGCCTGTCTCCTTACGGCTCTCCCCTCTTCAGTGGTGGGCGTCCGGTCCGTCAGTGGTGGCTGTCCGGCTGGTCGATGGGGAATCCGGGGCGGTATTCGACATCCGGTTCGGGGGCGAGGGGGTCGCCGGTCTCGGCGTCCGTGCAGTAGGCGCTGAAGACCTCGCCCTCGGTCAGCGGATCGAGCCGGCCCCGCTGCAGACGCCAGCCGTGCAGCCGGTCCGGGTTGCCCGGTTCCGTCGTACGGAGTACCAGCCCGCCGGCGCTGTGCAGAGCGATGCCTGCCGCGAGGACAGTGGCGAACTCCGCCGCGTCCGTCTCGTCCAGGCGCGCCGGGTCGAACCCGTCCCGATGGGCGTGCAGGACCGCGATGAGCTGCTCCTCCTGTGCGGGGATGCTGCAGACCAGGTGGTGGGTGCCTGGGCCGGCCGTCTCCAGGAGGGTCAGGAGGAGGTGCGAGGCGCTGTCGAATGCTGCCCGGCCGATGTCCTGGCCGCATTCGGCGCACTCCCCCGCCTCGGCCAGGAGCAGCGTCGCGTACTCCCAAGTGGCTTTGCGGACAGCCTTGTTGATGAGCTGCGGGACGAGGCTGTCGATGGGCTGGCCCGCGTAGGCCACGCAGGCGCCGCCCGCTGCCAGTTCGGCGGTGAAGCGGGTGCGGCTGTCCGCGGTGTCCGGGTCGAGGCCCGTCGACGTACAGAACTCGCTGAATTCGTCTGGGTCGAACAGGGCGACCGTGGTGTGTGCGCCCTGGGCGGCGAGCGAGCGGAGGAGTCCTTCCACCTGTCGCAGGTACGCCGTGTGGTCGTCGAAGACGAAGGATCGGTATCTCGTCATGGCCGTGAAGTCGTGCGCGTCGGCGATGAGGCCGACGGTGCTCGGCATTTCACGGCGGAGTGTGCGCCGGATGGCCCGGATGTGATTGGCGTGCGCCATGTTTCCCCCTGAGCACGGTGTCGATCAATGCTCACTCACCGTAACCGACGCCACTGACAGCGGGGCCCGCCGGAGCCTCGGCCCCACCAGACGGTGCTGGAGCAGGCAGGTTGCCGCGATGACGGTGCCGAAGGCGAGCCACCCGGCCGGGCCGGTCGCGATGGCCGCGGTGACCGCGAGGGGGCCCACGCTGCGCTGGGCGGACTGGGCGAGGCCGTGCACTCCGAGGTAGGCGCCTTGGGCGTCGTCGGGTGCGAGGGCGATCGAGAGTTCCCAGGAGACGGTCGCGTGGATGATTTCGGCGAGCGTGAAGCCGGCCGTCGAGGCCACGAGGAAGACGGTGGAGAGTGCCGCGCCGCGGGCCGCGGAGGCCGCGATGGCGACGCCTGACAGGGCGAAGATCCCGGAGAGCGGGAAGAGGAGCCGGCGGGCCGCCGGAGTGGTGGCGCCCCATCGCGCGAGCGGGACCTGAAGGCCCACCACCATCACGTTGTTGAGCACCATGAGCAGGGGGACGAGGCCGTGTGGGGCGTCGGTGGCGTGCACGGTCCAGAGCGGGAGGCCGATCTTGAACACCGCGTCGTCCAGGAAGAGCACGGTTTCGGTGGCCACGAACGCCAGGTAGCGGCGGTCGCGCCAGGGGTTGGCGGGCTTCGACTGGGCTATGGGGTCAGCGGACTTGGCGACGGTGCGTGACGGAGTCGGGGGTTCCGCGCAGCGGGCCGTGATGAGGGCGGAGCCCAGGAATGAGACGGCGTTGCCCGCCAGCAGCCACTGGTAGGCGGAGGCCGAGCCGATGGCGAGGGCTCCTGCGGCGGCCAGGCCGCCGACTGCCCAGCCCGCGTTCGCGACGGTCCGGCTGACGGCCTGGTAGCGGACCCGGTCGGCGCCGGCGATCCGGGCCGCGTACAGCTTGGTGAGGACATTGGCCGAGCGGTCGCCGAAGCTGCCCATGGACGCGAACAGGAGCAGCAGTGCGAAGTGGTCGGTGGTCAGGAGGGCGAACGCCGCGATGGCGCGCAGGACTTGGAAGCCGACCAGTACGCGGGTGAGGGGGAACCGGTCGGCGATGCGGCCGCCGATGGGGGCGCCGGCGATGCCGACGGCTCCGGACGCGGCGACCAGAGTGCCGATCTGGGCGAGGGAGAGCCCGGCCACGTAGGTGAAGTAGAGGACGGAGACGGCCTCCCAGAGGCCGCTGCCGGTTCGGTCGACAAAGGCGACCGAGAGCATCCGGCGGCCGTCGAGGCCTCCTGGAATGCGTTCCCACAGTGCGGCACGCCGGCTTCCCCAGCTCATTGCTCCCCCTTGACGAGACTTATGTACCGATACATAATTTAGAACGTGGCAACACAATATTCGATTGCTGGTACGACAGCCAAGGGAATTGCGGCGTCCGTCGAACGCGCCGTCGCCGACGGGGGCTTGGAGCCCGGCGACGCGCTTCCTCCGGTGCGCAGGCTCGCCGATGAGCTGATGGTGAGCCCCGGCACGGTGGCCACCGCCTACAAGGAGCTGCGGCAGCGCGGCGTGATCGTCACGCGCGGACGCGGCGGAACCGTGGTGGCCGCGGCACCGGCCGTCGCCTCCCGGCGGCCGCCCAAGGTGCCCGAGGGGCTGCGCGATCTGGCGGGCGGCCACCCGGACTCCGCGTTCCTGCCGGATCTGCCGGGGCTCGTCGCGCCTTCGACGGGACCGCGCTCGCACCGGTCCACCCCTCGGTTGCCGCAGTTGGAGGAGCGGGTGCGGGCCTGGTTCGACGGTGACGGGGTGCCGTCCGAGGCCGTGACGTTCGCGCATGGAGCGCTGGACTGCGTCGCGCGGCTGCTGACGACGGAGCTGCGGCCCGGGGACGCGGTGGCCATGGAGGATCCCGGGTACCACCATCTGCTCGATCTGCTCCAGGCGATGGGGCTGCGCACGATCGCGGTCGCCGTGGACGACGAGGGGATGCGGCCGCAGGCGCTGCGGGAGGCGCTTCGCGCCGGAGCACGGGCCGTCGTGTACAGCCCGCGGGCGCAGAATCCGTACGGAGGCTGCTTCTCCGAGCGGCGGCGTGATGAGCTGGTCGAGGTGCTGAGGCGGGCACCCGAGGTGCTGGTGATCGAGAACGACCATGCCGCGGAGATCGCGGGTGTACCGCTCAACTCCCTTACGGACGGCGGGCTTTCACGGTGGGCCCAGGTGCGGACCGTCACCAAGTATCTGGGGACGGATCTGCGGTGGGCGGCCGCGGCGTGCGATCCGGTGACGCTGGCGCGGCACGACGGGCGACTGCTGCTCACCTCCGGGTGGGTGAGCCATCTGTTGCAGGCGGCCGTGCTGACACTGATGGACGATCCGTCGGCTCAGCTATTGGTGACGCGGGCCGAAGACGCCTATAGGGAACGGCGTGCGGCATTCGTCAAGGCGCTGGAGCAGCGCGGAATCGCGGCCCACGGGGCGAGCGGGATGAACGTGTGGGTGCCGGTCCGCGACGAGTCGGCTGTCGTCAACGGGCTGCGTACGCGCGGCTGGTGGGTGGCGGCCGGGGCCCGCTTCCGCCTGGCTGCGGCGCCTGGCGTACGCATCACCGTGGCCGGTCTGGAGCCATCGGAGGCGGTGCGGCTGGCCTCGGACTTCGCCGATGTGCTCGGCGAGTCCGAGGCCACTTACGGGGGCTGAGAGCCGGCGTCTGAACCCCGCGCTGATCAGCCGCGCTTGCGGGCGATGTCCTCGTAGAAGCGCAGCAGGTCGAGGTTGTCGACCGAGCCGGGGTTGACAGCCTTGTCGAGGGCCGTGCCCTGGAGGAGGCGCTTGACCGGGACCTCGATGCGCTTGCCGGTGAGGGTGTGCGGGACGCCCGGGGCCTCGATGATCTCGTCGGGGACATGACGGGGCGAGAGCTGTTCCCGGATCGCCAGCTGGATCTTCGTACGGAGCGCGTCGTCCAGGACGGCGCCTTCGGCGAGGTGGACGAAGAGCGGCATCCAGTAGCCGCCGTCCGGCTCTTCGAGGCCGATGACCAGCGATTCCCGGATCTCCGGGAGGCGCTCGACGACCTCGTAGATGTCGGCCGAACCCATGCGCACGCCTTGGCGGTTGAGAGTGGAGTCGGAACGGCCGTGGATGATCACCGAGCCGTGGTCGGTGAGGGTGATCCAGTCGCCGTGTCGCCAGACGCCGGGGAACATGTCGAAGTAGCTGTCGCGGTAGCGGCTGCCGTCGGGGTCGTTCCAGAAGCGGATCGGCATCGACGGCATGGGGTTGGTGACGACGAGTTCGCCGACCTCCCCGGTGACGGGCCTGCCCTGTGCGTCCCAGGCCTGGAGGTCGGTGCCGAGGCAGGGGGCCTGGAGCTCGCCGATGTGCACGGGAAGCGTCGGAACCGCTCCTGCGAAGCAGGAGCAGACGTCGGTGCCGCCGCTGACCGAGGCGATCCACAGGTCCTCGCGCACCTCGTCGTGGAGCCAGCGGAAACCGTCGGGCGGCAGGGGCGAACCGGTGGTGGCCACGCACTTGATGCGGGACAGGTCGTGCTCGCGGGCCGGGTGGACCTCGGCCTTGCGGCAGGCCATGACGTACGCGGCCGAAGTGCCGAACAGGGTGGCGCCGGTGCGCTCCGCGACGCCCCACTGGGCGCCCGTGCTCGGGAAGCCCGGGCTGCCGTCGTACAGCACCACGGTGGTGCCGGTGAGCAGGCCGGAGACGAGGAAGTTCCACATCATCCAGCCGGTGGACGTGTACCAGAAGAATCGGTCGTCGGGGCCGAGGTCGCAGTGCAGTCCGAGCTGCTTGAAGTGCTCCAGGAGGATGCCGCCCTGGGACTGGACGATGGCCTTCGGCAGGCCCGTCGTACCGGAGGAGTAGAGCACCCACAGGGGGTGGTCGAAGGGCACCTGCTCGAAGACCGGCTCCCCGTCGCCAGCCGTGAGGGCGGACCATTCGAGGGTGCCTTCGGGGGCCGGCGTGCCGAGCAGCGGGATGTGCACCACGGCGCGCAGGGTGGGCAGTTCGCGGCGGAGCTCGGCGACCACGTCGCTCCGGTTGTGCTCCTTGCCGCCGTAGCGGTAGCCGTCGACGGCGAACAGGACGACCGGCTCGACCTGCTGGAAGCGGTCGAGGACGCTGCGGGCGCCGAAGTCGGGGGCGCAGGAGGTCCAGACGGCGCCGACGGAGGCGGAGGCCAGCAGTGCGGTGACGGCCTGCGGGACGTTGGGCAGATAGCCGCTCACCCGGTCGCCCGGGCGGACTCCGAGGGCGCGCAGCTCCGCGGCCAGCGAGCCTACCTGGCGCCGGAGTTCGGCCCAGCTGATCTCCACGAGTTCGTGGGTCTCGTCGACGTGGAGCAGCGCGGGACCGCCGGCCCGGGAGGGGTCCTCGGCGGTGCGCAGGGCGTGTTCCGCGTAGTTCAGCGTGGCGCCCGGGAACCACTGGGCACCGGGCATCGTTCGATCAGCAAGGACAGCTTCGTACGGGGAGGAGAAGCGGATGTCGAACCAGTCGGCGACGGCTTGCCAGAAGGTGTCGAGTTCGGCGACGGACCAGCGGTGGAGAGCCGGGTACCCGCCCTCGGCCGGTGCCCCGTAGCGCTCGGCGGCCCAGGCCTGGAAGCGGGTGATCCGCGCGTCGGCGATGCGGGCGGAGTCCGGCTGCCACAGGGGCGCGGGCTGTGGAGCGGGGTTCGCTGCTGAGGTCATGGGTCGGCTCCCGGGCTGTAACGCGTGGTGTGCGTGTTTCCCGCGCACACGCGAAGGGGTGTGCGCGTGAGGCGGCTGACAGGGACGATGCCATGTGATCGTCTTCCGCACCAGGGTGTACAACCCATACTCGGCTGCCCGGCCATGTGGTGCCACCACGGGTGAACGGCAGTTGAACGAACCGCGCACAGGGCCGTCCGAGTGGCAGGGTGAGCTGCATGAACGGCGATGACCTGGTGCGCTCGGTGAAGGCGGTCGGCACAGTGCAGGGGCTGCGGGCGGTGCGCTCGGCGCTGCGGCGGCGCCGCGCGGACGCTCGGGAGCTGCCCCCGCGCGGGCCGGAGCGGGCCCGGGTTCCGGGGGCGGTGACCGGCGCCGAGCCCCGGCCGGGCGGCGGGGTCGTCCGGTTCGCGCGCTCGGAGCTCGACGTGCGGGTCGCCGCGGGCGGCGCGGTCTTCTGGGGCTGGGACGGAGCCGGGCCCGAGCCGTCGTACGCGCTGAGCGGCAGCGCGCCCGCGCCGGATCCGAGGGCGTCACTGGAGCCGGACAAGGACGGCGGCTGGCGGGTCGTGTCCGAGCGGCTGACGGTGGTCATCTCCCGGCACGGCGCGGTGGAGGTGTGCACGCCGGGCGGGGTCGTGCTGCGGCGGGAGCTGCCGCCGCGATGGTGGGAGCCGGTCTCGGGCGGTCCTGCCCGCTGGCAGCAGCGGTCCGAAGTGGCCGCCGACGCCCGGTTCTTCGGGCTCGGCGGGCGTGCTGAGGGGCCCCGGCTGCGGGACGGGACGTACCGGCTGTGGAACACCGATCCGCGCGGCGGCTTCGGCCCGGGTGACGACCCGCTGTACATCACCATGCCGGTGCAGCTGGTCGTGGCCGACGCGGGGACGCATCTGGCGTTCTACGACAACCCCTGGGACGGCCGGGTGGTGCTGCGCGATGGAGAGGAGGGTGCGGGGTCGGGGCATGACCGGCCGGGCGCGAGCGAGCTGCGCATGGAGGGCGGCCCGCTGCGCTGCTGGGTGGTGGCGGGTACGCCCGCGCGGGTGTTGCGGGGCTGGGCCGCGCTCACCGGCGCGCCCGCGCTGCCGCCGTCGTGGGCGCTCGGGTACCAGCACGCCCGCTGGGGGTTCGGGAGCGAGCGGGAGGCGCGGCGGGTCGTCGCCGGGTACACCGAGCGCAGGCTGCCGCTGTCCGCGCTGCATCTCGACATCGACCACTACGAGGCGCACCAGGTGTTCACGGTCGATCGTGACGCCTTTCCCGACCTCCCCCGGCTGGCCAAGGATCTGGCGGAGGACGGGGTGCGGCTGGTCTCGATCGTCGATCCTGCCGTGAAGGCGGAACGCGGGAATCCGGTGTACGAGAGCGGTCTTGCCGCCGACGCCTTCGTCAAGGACGCACGCGGGCACGAGGTGCGCGGGGAGGTGTGGCCCGGAGAGTGCGCCTATCCGGACTTCACGGATCCGAAGACGCGCGCGTGGTGGGGCGGGCTCTACCAGGAGCGGCTCGACCAGGGGTTCGCCGGGGTGTGGCACGACATGAACGAGCCGGTGTCCTTCGCGCCCTTCGGGGATCCGACGCTGCCCCGGTCCGCGCGCCACGACCTGGACGGCCGGGGTGGTGACCACCGCGAGGCCCACAATGTGTACGGCCTCTCCATGGCCCGTGCCGGGTATGAGGGACTACGTCGGCTGCGTCCCGCCGAGCGGCCGTTCCTCTTCTCGCGCTCCGGGTGGGCCGGGATGCAGCGCTACGGCGGCACCTGGTCCGGCGATGTGACGACCGGCTGGCCCGGACTGCGCGCCTCGCTCTCCCTGGTGCTCGGCCTCGGCCTGTGCGGGGTGCCGTACTCGGGGCCGGATGTGGGCGGCTTCAATGGCACTCCCTCGCCCGAGCTGTATCTGCGCTGGTTCCAGCTCGGCGCCTGGCTGCCCCTCTTCCGTACGCACTCGGCGATCTGGGCGGGGCGGCGGGAACCCTGGGAGTTCGGCCCCAAGGTGCTGGAGCACGCGCGGGCCGCGCTGGCCGAACGGGAGCGGCTGCGCCCGTACTTCGTGACGCTGGCCCAGCTGGCCCGGCTGAGCGGGGCGCCCTATGCGCGCCCCATGTGGTGGAGCGCGCCGACCGACCGGGCGCTGCGCGACTGCGAGGACTCCTTCCTCCTCGGCGATGCGTTCCTCGTGGCCCCGGTCCTTGAGCCCGGTACCGACCGGCGGGCGGTGCGGCTGCCGCGCGGGCGCTGGTACGACACCGCGACCGGCGAGGCGCATGACGGCCCCGGCCAGGTGCTGTTGAAGGCCCCCCTGTCCCGGATCCCGGTGCTCGCACGGGCGGGTTCGGTGATCCCGGTGCGCGGCGAGGACGGCGGCCTGGAGCTGGAGGTATGGGCGCCGGCCGCCGGACGTAGCGGGGGCGGGATCGTCGTACGGGACGCGGGGGACGGATGGGAACCGGCCAAGGTCGAGCGGTTCGTCAGCCGGGTGGTCAACGGCCGGGTCGTGGTGGAGCGGGCCGACGGCGGCGCGGACAGCGAGGTGGGGTACCCGGTCCGGGTGCGCGGGGTGGTGCGCTGAGAGCCCGCGCCCGAACCCCGCCGGTGGTGCGCTGCGACCGCGCGCCCGAACCCCGCCCGGGTGCGCGACGCCTGGCACACAGGCCCTGAGGGCACCCCCTAGCCGTACTCCCCCGCGAACCACCTCCGCGCCGCCTCCGTATGCAGCGGGAAGGTCAACTCGGCAGGCTCACGCAGCAGTTCCCAGCCCTCGGTCTCGTCGGTCGGGAGCGAGGGCGGCAGTGTGTCGGCGGGCCGGGGCGGCAACAGGCCGAAAAGCAGCAGGTGTTCGGGGGAGCTCAGCGCGTCGGCCAGGCGGACTTCGGCGACCGGGACCTCGATGCCGGTCTCCTCCTTGAGTTCGCGTACGACCGCGTTCTGCCAGGTCTCGCCGAGGTCCACGAAGCCGCCGGGCAGAGCGGTGCCGCCCCGCCGGGGTTCGATGGTGCGGGTGATCACGACGAGCCCGGTACCGCGCGCGTCGACGACGGGCAGCAGTGCGATGGCGACGGGAAGCGGGTTGCGGTAGGCGATGGTGCCGCATGACGCGCAGACGCGGGGCCAGTCGCCGTCCGGGTCAGGGTACGGTGCTCCGCACGCTCCGCAGTGGGAGTCCATGACGGGCTGCTTCGGGGTTGCGGTCACGCGCGGACTTTAGCCGATGCGCCTTCCCCGCCGGCCAGTTGAGCTGGTAGAGGGTGTGCGCATGACACAACGCCGTACGACAACGCCGAAGGCGGGATTGCGCGGCTTGGTTGCCGCCGCTGTCGCGCTGCTCATCGTCGCCCTCCTCTCCCCCACCGCGCAGGCGGCACCGGAGCCGAAGGCGCCCGAGGAGTTCGTGGCGCTGAGTTCTGTCGACCGCTCGATCATCCAGGAGATGCGCTACATCACCCCGCACGACTTCGTGGGCGAGCCGATCGACGGATACCGGCAGCCGCTGTGCATCCTGACCCGGCCGGCCGCCGAGGCACTGCACCGGGCGCAGCTGACGCTGCTGCGGCAGGGCTACTCCCTGAAGGTGTACGACTGCTACCGCCCGCAGCGGGCCGTCGACCAGTTCGTCCGCTGGGCGAAGGATCTGGCCGACGAGAAGATGAAGGCGGAGTTCTATCCGCACGTCGACAAGTCGAGGCTGTTCGCGGACGGCTACATCGCGGCGAAGTCCGGGCACAGCCGGGGCAGCACGATGGATCTGACCATCGTGAAGCTGCCCGCGCCGCCCACCCCTCCATACCGCCCCGGCCAGCCTCTCGTGCCGTGTTACGCGCCGCAGAGCCAGCGGTTTCCGGACAACTCCCTCGACATGGGCACCGGTTTCGACTGCTTCGACACCCTGGCGCACACCGACGACCCGCGCATCCAGGGCGTACAGCGGGCGAACCGCCAGTTCCTGAAGAGCACCATGGAGGCGCAGGGCTTCGTCAACCTCCCAGAGGAGTGGTGGCACTTCACCTACCAGCAGGAGCCGTTCCCCGACACCTACTTCGACTTCCCGGTGGCCCGGCGGTCCGTGGCCGGGCATTGAGGCATGGCCGTCCCGGACGCGGAGCAGCCGTATCCGGTTCCGCGCTGAACGATTAGGTTCTGCCCCATGACGCAGCCGACGTTCGATTCGTACGAGGAATTCTGGCCCTACTACGTGGCGATGCACTCCCGGGCCGCCACCCGCTGGATGCATCTGACGGGCACCCTCACCGGACTCGCCATCAGCGCGTACGGGCTCGCGCGCGGGCGGAAGCGGTACGCGCTGGCACTGCCGCTCATCGGGTACGGGACCGCCTGGCCCGCGCACTGGTTCATCGAGAAGAACAACCCGGCCTCCTTCGGGTACCCCGGCTGGTCACTGCGCGGGGACCGGCAGATGATCCGGATGATGCTGGCCGGGCGCGACCGCGAGCTCGGGGAGATCGCCGCCAAGTGGCTCGCCGAGAACCGCTGAGCGCTCAGCCGTCGCCCGAGGCCCCTCCCCAACCCCGCTCGCCCGTGGCACACTTCTGACGTTCCGTCAGAAGCCAGTGCCGGGAGGGGTCTTGACAGACGCACGCACACGCACGCCTGTGGTCGCGGGCTGGTTCACGGGCGCGGAGGGGGAGGACTTCCGGCTGCTCGGCACTCGGTGCACCGCCTGCGCCTGTGTGTTCTTCCCGCGTGAGGACTCCTTCTGCCGCAATCCCGCCTGCCGGGGCGGCGAGCTGGCGGAGGTGCCGCTCTCCAAGCGGGGGCGCGTGTGGTCGTACACCGACGGGCGCTACCGGCCGCCCGCGCCCTATGTCTCGGATCCTGGAGCGGAGTGGGAGCCGTACACCCTCGTCGCCGTCGAGCTGGCCGCCGAGCGGATGGTGGTGCTCGGCCAGGCGGCGCCCGGGGTGAGCACCGGCGATCTGGCGGTCGGGATGGAGGTCGAGGTGGTGCCCGGGGTGCTCAACGAGGACACGGATACCACCTGGACGACCTGGCACTGGCGGCCCGTGGAGGCGACGGCATGAGCGGCGACATCGCGGTCCTGGGCGCGGGGATGCACCCCTGGGGCAAGTGGGGACGGAGTTTCGTCGAGTACGGGACCGTCGCGGCCCGGGCCGCGCTCGCCGATGCCGGGATCGACTGGACCGACGTGCAGTCGGTGGTGGGCGCCGACACCGTGCGCTGCGGCTACCCGGGCTATGTGGCGGGGGCGACCTTCGCGCAGGCGCTCGGCTGGCAGGGCGCGCGGGTCACCAGTGTGTACGCGGCCTGCGCGTCCGGCGCCCAGGCGATCAGCACGGCGCGGGCGCAGATCCTGGCCGGGATGGCGGACGTGGTGCTCGTGGTCGGGGCCGATGCCGCGCCGAAGGGGTTCTTCGCGCCGGCCGGCGGCGAGCGGCCCGACGATCCGGACTGGCTCCGGTTCCGGGTGCTCGGCGCGACGAACCCGGCCTACTTCGGGCTGTACGCCCGCCGCCGCATCGCTCTGTACGGGGACACCGTGGAGGACTTCGCGCAGGTCAAGGTGAAGAACGCGGCGGCCGGCGCGCTCAACGCGAACGCCCGCTACCGCAAGGCGGTCACCGCCGAGGAAGTCGCCGCGTCCGCGGTGGTCGCGGACCCGCTGCGGCTGCTCGACATCTGCGCCACCTCCGACGGTGCCGCGGCCCTCGTGCTGAGCAGCGTGGACTTCGCCCGTCGGCACGGCGCCGCCGACCCGGTCCGCATCCGCGCCGTCTCCACGGTCACGCCCACCTACCCCAAGGCGGTGCTCGACCTGCCGGACATCGCGACCGACTCGGCGGCCGCCGTGGCACCGGCCCCGCACTCCTTCCGGGCGTCCATCGCACGGGCCGCGTACGAGGAGGCGGGCATCGGGCCGGACGAGCTGTCGCTGGCCGAGGTGTACGACCTGTCCACCGCCCTGGAACTGGAGTGGTACGAGGACCTCGGACTGTGCGGCACGGGCGAGGGGGCCAAGCTCGTGCGGGACGGGGCGACCGCCCTCGGAGGGCGGATCCCGGTCAACGCCAGTGGTGGCCTCGCGTCGTTCGGGGAGGCCGTGCCCGCTCAGGCCATCGCCCAGGTGTGCGAGCTCACCTGGCAGTTGAGGGGCGCCGCGGGCCCCCGCCAGATCGCCAGGGCCCGGGTCGGAATCACCGCGAACCAGGGCCTGTTCGGACACGGCTCCGCCGTGGTGGCGGTGCGCTGAACCGGCATGCGGGGTCGCCCGTACAGGTACCGAACATCCGGAACAGATCCGTCCGCAGTTGTCGGCCGGAACGCCAACTACCGGTGCAGTCAGCAACCTTGACGCTCCATCACGTGCGGTGAACACTTCCCGTTGTCTCTCGGCATCGCCGTTCTTCCGGCCTTCGGAACAAGGGGTAGCCATGACGGACACGTTCGTCGCCGCGATCGACCAGGGCACCACCTCCAGCCGCTGCATCATCTTCAACCAGGACGGTGCGATCGTCGCTGTCGACCAGCGCGAGCACCGGCAGATCTTCCCCAAGCCCGGCTGGGTGGAGCACGACGCCACCGAGATCTGGTCCAAGGTGCAGGCCGTGGTGGCGGGCGCGCTCGCCAGGGCGGGGCTGCGCGCCGGGCAGCTCAGCGCGCTGGGGATCACCAACCAGCGGGAAACCACCGTCCTTTGGGACCGCGCGACCGGCAAACCCGTACACAACGCGATCGTCTGGCAGGACACCCGGACCTCCGCGCTCTGCGACGAACTCGGCGGGAGCGACGGGCAGGACCGGTTCCGCGACGCCACCGGACTCCCCCTGGCCAGCTACTTCTCCGGGCCCAAGGCGGCCTGGCTGCTGGACAACGTGCCCGGCCTTCGAGCCCGGGCCGAGCGCGGCGAGATCGCGTTCGGGACCGTCGACTCCTGGCTGATCTGGAATCTGACCGGCGGCACGGCGGGCGGCGTGCACGTCACCGATGTCACCAACGCGTCACGCACGCTGCTGATGAACCTGGAGACCCTCCAGTGGGATCCCTCGATCCTCGCGGCGATGAACGTGCCCCGGGCGATGCTTCCGGAGATCAGGTCCTCCGCCGAGGTTTACGGCACCGCCGTCGGCCAAGTCGCGGGCGTACCGGTCGCCTCTGCGCTCGGCGACCAGCAAGCGGCGATTTTCGGCCAGGCCTGCTATGACGCGGGCACCGCGAAGAACACGTACGGGACGGGGAGCTTCCTTCTTCTCAACACCGGCAGCAGGCCCGTCCCCTCGAAGAACGGGCTGATCACCACCGTGGGCTACCAGATCGGCCAACAGGCGCCGGTCTACTGTCTGGAGGGCTCGATCGCGGTCACCGGGGCGCTGGTGCAATGGTTCCGCGACCAGCTCGGCATCATCCGTACCGCCGGTGAGATCGAATCCCTCGCGGCGAGCGTCGACGACAACGGCGGGGCGTACATCGTGCCCGCCTTCTCCGGGCTCTTCGCGCCCTACTGGCGCTCCGATGCGCGGGGCGTCATCACGGGGTTGACCCGGTACGTGACCAAGGCCCACCTCGCCCGCGCGGTCCTGGAGGCGACGAGCTGGCAGACCCGCGAGGTCGTGGACGCCATGTTCCAGGACTCGGGGGTGCCGATCACGACGCTCAAGGTGGACGGCGGGATGACCGCCAACCATCTGCTGATGCAGCACCAGGCGGATGTGCTGGACGTCCCGGTGATCCGCCCGAAGGTGTCCGAGACGACGTGTCTCGGGGCGGCGTACGCGGCCGGACTCGCTACCGGGGTCTGGTCGGACCTCGGTGAACTCAAGGCGCACTGGCAGCGCGATGTGGAATGGTCTCCGCGTATGGAGGCGCAGGTCCGCGAGCGCGAGTACGCCAACTGGCGCAAGGCGGTGGAGCGGAGCCTGGGCTGGCACGAGGAGAGCGGCCGGTAGGGCGCCCACGGACGCACGGCCCGTACCCCAGTCGGTGGGGGTACGGGCCGTGCCGCGCGTCGCTGGAGGCTGTGTCCGAACTCCGTCCGGACCGGGGCGGGGTTCAGCCACAGGCGCTTACGTCGCGGCGGGCTGGCGGGCCTTCGCCGACATCGCCATGGCGTGCTCGACCACGCCGACGAGGATCTCCTTGACGGACTCGCGGACCCGCGCGTCGCACATGAAGAGCGGCACCTCGGGGTCGAGGTCGAGAGCACCGCGTACGGTGTCGGCGGGGTAACGCGTGGCGTCGTCGAAGCAGTTGACGGCGACCGTGAACGGGATGCCGCGCCGTTCGAAGTAGTCGATGCCGGCGAAGCAGTCCTCCAGGCGGCGGGTGTCGGCGAGGACGACCGCGCCGAGCGCGCCCTGCGCCAGCTCGTCCCACAGGAACCAGAACCGGTCCTGGCCCGGGGTGCCGAAGAGGTAGAGCACCAGGTCCTCGCGGAGCGTGATGCGCCCGAAGTCCATGGCGACCGTGGTGGTGCTCTTGCCCTCCACACCCGCGAGGTCGTCCACGGGGCGGCCCGCCTCACTGAGGCGTTCCTCCGTGCGCAGTGGCCGGATCTCGCTCACCGCGCCGACCAGGGTGGTCTTGCCGACCCCGAAGCCGCCCGCGACGAGGATCTTGAGCGTCACCGGATCGACGTGCCGCTTCCTGCGGCTAGAGCGCCCGAAGGCCATTGATCACCTCGCGGAGAAGGGACTCGTCCGGCAGCTCGGCCGGCGGTACGGGTCGGGTTACGTGCACCAGGGCATCGGCGACGAGATCGCCGACCAGGACCCGGACCACCCCGACGGGAAGGTCGAGTCCGGCCGCGAGTTCGGCGATCGACTGCGGCGTGTCGCCGCAGCGTTCGACTATCTCCACGTGCTCCGGGGAGAGCGTCTGGTCGCGGCCCGGGTCGTCGGCGGCCGGTTCGGGGACGACGACGGCGATCAGGTCGAGGCGGTGCTGGCCCGCGCTGGTCGTGCGGCCGCGCGTCATGGCGTACGGACGCACCACCGGGCCCGCGTCGGCGTCGAACCAGTGCTGCGGCCGTGTCTGGGCGGCCGCCGACCGGTCCGCCGTCCGGTCCTGGGCCCGCTGGTCTGCGTCAGTCATCGCGTCCCCCGCTCATGACGTACCCCACTCACCCTCCGGTGTGCGGGCCGGTCCGTGGTGCGGTGGTCAGGTGGACGCCGACCCGCTTGACCATCAGGGTCATCTCGTACGCGACCTGACCGACATCGGAGTCGGCGTCGGACAGCACGGCCAGGCAGCTGCCGTCGCCGGCCGCCGTCACGAACAGGAAGGCGTCGTCGAGTTCGACCACGGTCTGGCGGACCCGGCCCGCCTCGAAGTGGCGGCCGACGCCCTTGGCGAGGCTGTGGAAACCGGAGGCGACGGCGGCCAGGTGCTCGCCGTCCTCGCGGGTGAGGTCGCGGGAGGTTCCGGTGGCGAGGCCGTCGCTGGAGAGCACCAGGGCCTTGCGGATGGATCCGACGCGGTCGACCAACTCGTCAAGGAGCCAGTTGAGTTCGCCGGAACCGCTCCCTGCTGCGTTGCGTGCTGCGGCTGAGTCCTGTGGCGCGGTCATCGACCGTCCCCCTCCGGTGTGGTTCGTTGTGCGTTGTTGCCTCGGGCGGGTGCGGACGGTCCTTCCGCGGCGTCCGGTGTGGCGTTCTGCCGGCGGCCGCGCTGCCAGCCGCGCTGCAGTGCGGCCATGCGGTCGCGCACCTCGTCGGCGTCGCGCTCCGGCTCGGCCCCGTGGTCGGGCTCCGGCGGGGAGTGGCGGCCTTCGGGGGCGTCCTTGAGCTGGGGGGCCAGGCTGGCCTGGCGGACCCGGCGGGGAAGGCCGCCGAGCGGTGCCTCGGGGACGCTGCCCCATGAGGGTGCGGAGCTGGGCGGGCCCGGCAGGTCGGCGGGGTTGGGCGGCGCGCCCGCGGACGGGTCGGAGAGGCCCGCGGGTTTCACGGGCTGAAGCCCGGCGGGCCGCAGGGGGTGCGGGGCCGGGGGCTCGGACCGGGGCGCGGCGGGACGAAGCGGCAGGGGCGCGAGGCCCTCGGATGCGCGGCGTTCGGAGGCGGGGCCGTCCGAGGCGCGGATCTCCTGGGGGTCCGGTCCGGGGGCCGGGTGGCCGCGACCGGGGCCGTCGACGCGGCGGCCGTTGTCGCTGACCAGGGTCGGCACCCGATGGCGGCGCGGCAGCGGAACGGGGCCGCGCTCGTCGCCCTCGTCGGCGGCCTGCTGATGCTGCTGGCGGTCGGCGGCGTCCTCGGAGACCAGGCGGGCGGAGCGCAGCAGCCCGCCGCGGCCCGCCTCGATCTCGTCCAGGCCGGCCGGCGCTTCGAGCACGGCCGGCGCTTCGAGCCCCAACGGGTCGAGCGGGGGCTCCAGTTCGACCGGGCCGTCCAGGACCGACTCGCCGGGAACGCCGACGGGCAGCGGGGAGAGTGCGCGGCGGGGGGCTTCGGGGACGCTCCTGCCGTCGCCCTTGGCGGACTTGCGGTCGAGGCGGAACCCGGTGCCCTCGGTGTCGGGCGCGTCGGTGAGCAGCGTCGCCGGGATGAACACGATCGCGGTGGTGCCTCCGTACGGAGACGGCTGGAGCGAGACCCGGACGTTCTGGCGCTGGGCGAGCCGGCTGACCACGAACAGGCCGAGCCGGTCGGTGTCGGAGAGCTCGAACTCGGGGGTCTCGGCGAGCCGCAGGTTCGCGTCGAGCAGCATCTCGGGGGCCATGCCGAGGCCGCGGTCGTGGATCTCCAGGGTGAAGCCGTTGGCGACGCGCTCACCGTGCACCTGGACGGCGGTGTGCGGGGGCGAGAACACCGTCGCGTTTTCGAGGAGTTCGGCGATGAGGTGGGTGAGGTCGGCGACGGCCGGTCCGCCGACGCCGAGGCGCGGCAGCCTGCGCACCTCGATGCGTTCGTAGTCCTCGACCTCGGCGACCGCGGCCCGTACGACGTCCATCAGCTGGACCGGTTTGCGCCACTGGCGCGAGGGGGCGGCGCCCGACAGGATCACCAGGCCCTCGGCGTGCCGGCGCATGCGGGTGGTGAGGTGGTCGAGGCGGAAGAGGTCGGCGAGTTCGTCGGTGTCCTCGGTACGCCGTTCCATGGTGTCCAGGAGCGTCAACTGGCGGTGCAGCAGTACCTGGTTGCGGCGGGCGAGGTTGACGAACACCTCGGAGACGCCGCGGCGCATGTCGGCCTGCTTGACGGCGGCCTCCACGGCGGCGCGTTGCAGGGTGTTGAGCGCCTGGCCGACCTGGCCGACCTCGTCGCGTTCGTAGTCCAGGCGCGGTGCCTCGGTCTCCACATCGACCTGTTCACCGGCGGCGAGGCGCCGCATCACGCTGGGCAGCCGGACGCCGGAGACCTCGTGGGCCTCCTTGCGGAGCCGGGTGAGGTCGCGGATCAGCTCGCGGCCGATGCGTACGGACATGAACAGGGAGATCACCAGGGCGAGGAAGCCCAGCACGCCGGCCAGGCCGGCCTTGATCAGGACGTTGAACGCGACGGGTTCGACCCGGTCCTGGTAGCGGTTGCCGGCCTCGGTGCCCATCTGGGCGAGGCGGTCGAGCACCGGCGAAACGGCCTGCTGCCAGCGGGTGGCGTCGATGTGGCGGGGGTCCTTCGCGGGTCCCGCGTCGATGACGGCCGCCTCGGCGCTGCGCAGCGCCTCGGTGTCGGGGCCGCGCCAGTACTGGTCGAACACGGCGCGCTCGGCGGCGGGCAGGATCTCCAGGTTGCTGTCGTAGAGCAGTTGCCGGTTGGCCACCAGGTCGGATATCCGACGCAGTTCGGGCGCCGTCGTCTTCGGAGTGATCAGGGAGGAGGCGACGAGGGCGTCCTCGCGCGAGAGCATTTCGCGGGCCCGGGTGATGCCGACGAGGGCGCGGCCCTGCTTGTCCATCTCCACGTTCTCCAGGGCGTGGAGATTCATGAGGAAGCTGTAGCAGGGGTCGATGACGCGGTTGTAGAACTCCAGCGCCTGCGTCCGGTCGACGCCGCCCTGCTCGACGGACCGGCGCAGCGCGGCTATGGAGTCGAAGGCGTCGAGCACGTCCTTGAGGCGGGCCTTCGCGACGGGCTGGAGGTCGCCGCGGACCTGTGAGTCCTGGGCCGCGGTCCGGATCCTCGTCATCGCGATGTCGGTGGCGATGCGGCGGTCGCGCAGCGAGGTGAGCGCGTCCGAGGGGCGTTCGTCGGCGAGGTAGACGAGGGTCTGGCGGCGCTCCTGCTGGATGACGCGGACCGTGTCCTCGATGGGGTAGCCGACCTTCTTGACGATGTTCGCCACGTCCATCAACTCGTTGGCCTGACGGCCGGTGAGATAGGTGGCGAACCCCCACAGCGCGGTGAGGGAGACGAGCGGCACCAGCAACAACGCCACGATCTTCCTGCGGATGGACTTCCCGCGAAAGCGCATGGCCTCCCCCAGATCAACCGTCAGCAAACGGCGTGAGCCTACTACTGACACACAGACAACTCGAAGGCACGTCCGGACGATTTTCAGCCGCCGTTCCGCGCGATGATCATGAGTTGTCCTGGTATTCCGGGAGCTGACGACGCCAACTGTGGCCGGGGACACCCGTCATGGCGCCTTTTCGCCCCCAGCGGCAGATGGCTGGAAGTCTGCGTTCCGGCCATGTCCCGGGAATCTTCGGGGACTTCCGTTCGTCTCCGGGTGGGGAGGTATGAAGGCATGAGCGTTGAACAGCAGCCGTTGTGGGTGGAGGAGGTCGCGGTGCGGCCCCGGCTGCCCGATCCGATCCGTACCGCGGCCGTGCGCGCCGTCATCATCGTCGCGGCGACCCTGATGCAGGCCGTGGTCGCCTTCCTGTGCACGGTCGCGGGTTCCTGGCTGGCCTTCCCGATGGTGATGAGCAGCGTCGGGAGCACGGTCCTCGCCACGTGGGGAGTCCTGGACGTCTGGGTCACCCGTCAGGTGTGGAACCAGCGCAACGGCGTGGTGTCCATGCCGAGCAGTACGGCCCGGCGGCTGCGCAAGGAGCGGCGCCGGGCCCGGCGGGCCGCCCGCGCGGCCGAGCGGGTGGGTGCCCGAATACCGCGCGAGGGCAGCCGCGACCAGCGTCTTTCACGAGCCTGAACCGCGCGGGCCGTCTTGTTCGGGCCTGAACCGCCCGGTCCGTCTCGTACGGGCCCCAACCGCCCGATCCGTCTCGTGCGGGCCTCAACCGCCCGGTCAGACGGGCCTCTTGAACATGCGGGTCGCGGTGATCTCGCCGTGCACGGTCTCGCCCGTGGTGGCCTGCTCGGGGAGGCCGGGCCGCAGGTGTTCCTCGACGCTGATGTACTTCAGGCCCGCGCGCAGGTCCGCGTCGTTGCGCAGCCGGATGACGAGGGGGAACTCGGCGAGCGCGGTCGTGTCGAACAGGCCGGTGGTGTAGAGCAGTTGGACACCGAGCGCGTCGGACACGGCCCGCTGGAGCTCCAGGAGGTAGGTCGCGTTGGCGCGGCCGATCGGGTTGTCGAGGAAGAGCGTGCCGGCGTGCCGGTGCTTGTCGCGGCCCCGGTCGTTGCTGCGCAGCGCCGCCATCGTGCAGTAGAGGGCGATCGCGGCGGTGAGCAGCTGACCGCCGGAGAACACGTCGCCCATCTGCCCGACGGGTACGCGCTCGGCGCGCAGCACCGCGTCCGGCTTGAGGATCTCGACGGCGATGCCGCGCGGTTCAAGCGCGGCCTGCACTCCGCGCAGCAGCAGGGACATGCCGTCCCGGCGCAGATCGGAGTTCTTGCGCAGGGCGGCGCGGGTGGCCTCGTCGATGACCTCGCCGAGCCGTTCGGTGAGGGTGGCCTGATCGGGTTCCTCGAAGCGGATCCGCAGGAACTCCTGTCCGGACCACTCGCCGAGGCCCTCGGGCAGCTGGGAGAGGCGCTGGGCGGAGCGGAGTGTGGTGAGCGCCGACTCCACCAGGCCGCGCAGCCGGTCGACGATCGAGTCGCGGTTGCGCTCCAGCTGCTCCAGTTCGTCGGTCAGGACGCGCAGCCGGGGTTCGAAGGCGGCGGCCCAGGCGGCGGCGTGCTCGGGCAGGGCGGCCGCGGGCAGCTCCCGGATCTGCTGGCGTGCGGGGGTGCGGACCTGCTCGTACCGGGTGGCGTTGGCGTGGCGCACCAGGATGTCGCCGGCCTCGCGGACCGCGGACTCGGCGGCCGACAGATCGGCGGAGCAGCCGCGCAGTGAGCGGCGGGCCTCGGCGGCGGACTGCCGGGCCTCCGCCAGGCTGCCCGGGTACGGCTCGGGGACGGTGTCCTCCTCCGGCCCCTGGCTGTTGTCCCGCAGCAGGTCGCGCAGCAGCGCGGCCGTCTCGTCGAAGCCGCCTGCCGCGTCCTCGGCGGCACGGTGGGCGCCGAGCAGTTCGGCGTGGGCCGCGCGGGAGGTCTCCAACTCGTCGGTGCGGGCGCCCAGTTCAGCGGTGGCGGTACGCAGCAGCGCCTGGGCCTGCTCGGCGTCGCCAGGCACCTGGTCCTCGGGGAGCTCGGTGTGCGCGGCGCCGTCGGCGGGGGCCAGCCGTTCGGCCTCGCCGCGCAGCCGGCCGAGTTGCTCGCTCGCCGCGGACGCCCGCGTCTCCAGCATCTGTACGAGCGATTCGGCCCGGGCCGCGGCCGCTTGGCGGGACGGGCCATCGGCGCCGTCGGTGCCTTCGAGGAGGGTGGCGGCACGGGTGCGCACCTTGTTGGTGAGCCGGTCCAGTTCGGCGAGTGCGGCGCTCTCGTCGCTCTCCGCGCGGGCCTGCTCGGCGCGCAGGTCGGCGCCGACGCCGACCTTCTCGTACAGCTGGGACGCGGCCCGGTAGGCCTCGCGCAGGGCGGGCAGGGCGGCGCGCGGGGCGTCGGCGTCGGGCTCCGGCAGGATTTCCGGGGCGCCCGCGATCTCGGCGCGCTCGGCGCGCAGCGCGCGGGAGGTGCGGTGGGCGTCGTCGGCGGCGCGCTGGGCGGCGCGGCGGTCCTCGTCGGCGGCCTTGGCGCGTTCCAGGAACGTCTGGGCGCGGGCCTCCGACTCGGCTGCCTCGTCGGCGAGTTCGCGGAGCTTGACCTGCCAGCCGGCGCGTTCGCGCAGCCGGAAGGCGAGTCCGGCGAGCGCGTCGGCGGCGCGCCGGGCGCGCTGGGCGGCCTCCTGGCGTTCGTCGCGTACGCGTGCGGTCTCGGCGGCCGACTCGTCCGCCTCGGCCCGTGCGGTGCGCGCCCCGGTCAGTTCCTGGGCGGCTTCCTTGGCGGCCTCGCGGGCACTGCGGGCGGCGGTGGCGAGTTCGGCGAGCATGCCGGGCGGGCAGTCGGTGCGCCAGGAACCGATGCGGGCGGCGAGCGAACGGTCCCCGGCGAGCCGGGCGGCGAGCGAGCGGATGTCCTCGTCGCGGGCGGTGGCGCGGGCGCGCAGCGTCTGGCGCTCCTCGTCGGCGGCGTGCTCGTCGTGCATGGCCGGGTTGGGCGGCACGAGGAAGACCCCGCTGTCGGTGCCCGAGTCCGCGGCGGGAACGGGGGCGAGCAGCGCGGTGGTTGTGCCGACGGCGACGGCGGAGCGCGGCAGCAGTGCGGCGCCTGCGAGCGCCTCGCGGGCCCGGGTGTGCGAGGCCGGGTCGGTGATCACCACGCCGTCGACGAGCTCGGGGCGGGCCGCGAGTACGGCGGCGTGGTCGGCGGGATCCACGGCCTGGGCGAGGTAGCGCCAGCCGGGCAGCGCGGGGATGCCGTGCTCGCCGAGGTATTCGACGGTGGCCAGCACGTCGGGGCTGGGCGGCAGGAGCCCGCCGTCGCCGAGTGCGCCGAGGATGCGCGCGTCGTCGGCGGCGGCGGTGCGCAGTTCGAAGAGCTGGCGCTCGGCGGCGGCGACGCCCTGGTCGAGGAGGCCGCGCAGCTCGTCGGCGCAGCGGTCCAACTCCTCGGCGGTGAGGGGGCTTTGACCGCCCTGACCGTCGGGCTTGCGCGGTCCGGGCACTGAGGCAGGGGCGCCGGGCAGGCTGAGCAGTTCCGCGAGGCGCTCCTCGGCCGCGATGGATTCGGCGGCCCGGCGCTCGGCGTCGTGGGCGTTCTCGGCGGCGCGGGCGGCGTCCTCGGCGCGGGCCGCGGCCAGTTCGGCGCGGGCCTCCACGGAGCCGGCCTCGCGGGCCCGCTCGGCGGCGGCGCGGGCGGCGTCGCGGGCCGCGTCCCAGCCGGCGACCGCGGTCTTCTCGGCATCGCTGGCGGCGAGTGCGGCCCGCGCGGGGTCGGCGTCCGGCGCGCTGTCGTCCAGCCATCCGGCGCGTACGGCCTCGGCGGTCTCCTGCTCGACCTCGGCGAGGCGCTGGCGCAGGTGCCCGGCCTCGCTGCGGGCCCGCTGGGCCTCGGTCGCGGCGGCGGTGGCATCGCGGTGGGCGGACTCGCCCGCCTCCTGGAGGGCGGCGGAGCGTTCCTCCTCCTCGGCCGCGACGCGCTCGCCGTCCTCGGCGGCCGTGTGCAGGGCCCGTACGAGATCGGCGGCGGCCCGGGCGCGGGCCGCGAGGGCGGGGGCCGCGTCGCGTTCGGCATCGCGGATCGCGGCGGCGACGCGCGCCGAGCGGTCGGCGGCGGCCCGGTGGCGGAGCACCGCTTCGGCGGCCTGCCAGGCGGAGTGCAGCGTACGGGCGTCGGCCAGTTCGCGGCGCTGCGCGGCGGCGGCCTTCTCGGCGACGGCGAGCGCCAACGAGGCGTGCCGGTAGGCGAGTTCGGAGGCGATCAGGGAGCTGCGGCCGCGCGCCTGCTCGGCGCGGGTGACGTGGTGGGCGGCGGCGGTGACCTGCTGGGCGAGGTCGGTGGCGCGGCCGCGCTCGTCGGCGGCGCGCGCGGAGAGCCTGCGGGCGAGCACGCGGGTGCGGCGCTCGGCCGCTGCGTGGATGTCGCGGGCCCGCCCGCGCGTCTCGGCGGCTTCGACGATCCGGCCGAGGAGGTCCACCGAACCGGCGGTGAAGTCGCGTTCGGCGGTGAGCTCGGCGCGTCGGCCGAGCTTGTTGCCGAAGCCGCTGACCAGGTCGGCGAGGCCGTCCGTGTCGCGGGTGTCGGTGACGGCGCGCAGCAGCAGGTCGGTGAAGTCGGAGTCCTTCTTGACCGCGAACAGGCCGGCGGCCTCACCCTCGTCGGCGTTCATCTCCCGCTGGTAGCGGAAGAGTTCGGGGTCCAGGCCCAGGTCGCCGAGGTGTTCGTTCCAGCGGTCGTGGATCTCCTCCCAGTAGACCTCCAGGTGTGGATACGCCTTGGTCGCCTCGGTGATGGCGTCGCGGAAGCCCTTCATGGTGCGGCGGCGCCCCTGGGCGCCGGAGGCACCTTCCGCGGCCGGCCGCATCGCGCTGGACTCGGCGACGGGCAGCGAGTCCAGGCTGAGCCCGGGGCCCGGCCGGAACGAGTACCAGGCCTCGGCGAACTTCCGCGGGTCGTTGGAGACTTGGCGCCCGCGCCACTCGCTGACCTTGCCCACGACGACGAGCTCGCCGGTGAGGGTGTGCTGCCACTCCAGGGCGACGTGTCCGCAGTCGTCGGCGAGCAGGAACTTGCGCAGCACTCCGGAGCTGGCGCCGCCCAGGGTGTTGCGGTGGCCGGGCAGCATCACCGAGAAGATCAGCTTCAGCAGTACGGACTTGCCGCCGCCGTTCTCCAGGAAGAGCACGCCAGCGGGTGCCGGGCGGCGCGGCGGGCCGACCGGCTCGTCCTCGAAGAACTCGGCCTGCGCGGGGGCCGGATTGGGCACGGGCGCGCCGACTCCCCGCAGGTCAAGCACGGTGTCGGCGTAGCGCGCACCGGCGGGCCCGATGGAGTAGAGGCGGACCCGGGACAGCTCGTACATGTCGGCGGACTCTCGTGGTTGTGGGGGGGGCGGCGGGAGGCGGGGTCAGGAGTGGAACGGCAGTCCGGCGTCGGCCACCAGCTCCAGGTCGTCGGCGTCGGGCGGCGGCAGCAGGGTGGCGCTGCCGTCGGTGACCGCGACCACGCCGAGCTCGATCAGCTCGGCCATGGCGGCGCTGCCCGCCATGTCGCGGACCTGCAACTGGTAGCGGGCGGTGGTGCGGTAGGCGCCGCCCGCATCGTCTCCGGTCCGCTGGAGGAAGCCGGATTCGGTGAGGAAGGCGACGGCCTTGGCGACGATGCCGGTGGTCGAACCGGCGAGCCGGCGGGCGTCCTTGGTGGCTCCGGTGGAGCTGCGCCGCGCGTAGATCCGCCAGGCGGCCTCCAGGCCCGGGGCCGCGGTCTCGGGGTCGGTGTTCTCGCCGGCCCCCTCGGCCCGCTCCTCCAGGCGTCGGCAGGCCTGCCGCACGAAGGCGTCCACGCCGTTGACGGTGATCCGGCCGATGTAGCCGTCGTCGGCGAGGTCTTCGGGCCGGGGGAACGCCATGGCGGCGACGGCGAGATGGGCCAGGCCGTGCAGGAAGCGGTCGGCGGAGTCGGGGGCGGCGGCGCGACGCGCGTAGTCGCCCATGCGGACGGCGAAGACGGAGTCCTCGGCGGCCGTCACGGCCATGCCTGCGCGCGGCGACACTTCCAGGACGATCAGCCCGAGTCCGGCGGCGACCGCGTCGGCGAGCCGCGCGAACGCGGGGTCCTCTCGGTGCCGCCGGAGCAGCTCGCCGTACTCGGCGTCCCTGGCGGGCAGCAGCTTGGGCTGGAGGCCGAAGGCGACGAGCCGGGCGGCGTCCGCGGCGTCGGCGGGGGTGATCCGGCCTTCGCCGCCGGTGCCGGGGGCGGCGGGCGCCGGTTCGGCCTCGTCGCCGAGGGCGACGTACTCGGTGGGGTGGTCGGTCACGGGTGTGTCTCCTTGGTACGGCCGTGGTCGGCGGGATGGTGTGCGCTGCGCTGGGCCGTTCCCCACCCCGTCCCTTCCCGAACCGGGGGCTTTGCCCCCGGACCCCCAGTCCTCAAACTCCCCCAAGGCCTTAAGGGCCAGGGGGACCCCCATGACGGGCTTGATTTTGGGCTGAGGTCCACTGCAACTCCCAGCCCCTCCGGCGATTGGGGAGCGGGGTCTGGGGCGGAGCCCCAGTTCGGGAAGGGGCGGGTAGGGGAAAGACTCACGCCGCCTCCGTCCGGCCCGCGGCCATGCCCACCGCGTCCAGCAGGGCCGTGCCCACGATCAGGTCGGCGCCGCCGAACTCGGGGTCGTCCAGCTGGGTGCCGTCGTCCACGGCGAACAGGAGGCGCTGCTCGCCCTGGCGGTACGCCGTGCCGACCGGCGGGCTGGCCGCGTGGACCGCCAACAGGGCGACCAGGTACGGCAGTTCGGGATCCCCGCGGCGGGCTTCGGCCAGCAGGCCCGAGAGCCGGCGCGGCGCGTCGTGCTCCAGGTCGAGCAGTTCCATGGCGGCGGCGAGCTGCTCGTCGCTGAAGCGGCTGTCGTCGGGGGTGGCGATCAGATCGGGCTCGGGCATCTCCGCCCCGAGGTGCTCACGCTCCATGGGCGGGGTCAGCAGTATGTCCACCAGATCGCCGACCCGTACGGAGACGGGGGTGCGCAGACCGGTGCCGCGGGCGAAGAAGGCGTCCGTGACGCGGATCGCCTGCTCGACCGGGAGCGGCAGCAGGGGGGCGACCAGCTGGCCGTACAGGTCGAGGCCCGAGCGGGCGGCGGGGCCGGCGAAGGCCTGGCGGTCCTGTTCGGCGCGGAAGAGCGGGCCTGCCTCCAGGAGGCGGGACTGGAGCTGGGTGTGGCGGCGGATGCAGTCCTTGACGATGTCGACGAGCTCTGCGGCGCGCCGCTTGTGCTCGGGGTCCTCCGCCTCGTCGCGCGCCTTGCGGATGTTGGTGAGGATCGCGTTTTCGTGCCGGTAGCGGTCGGCGACGTGGTCGAGGGCCTCGGCGATCATGTCCGGTACCGCGTTGAGCCAGTCGACCGCGCGCACGTTGCGGCGGGTCGCCTCCAGGGTGCGCCGCAGCGTCTCGGCGTACTGCACGGTGCGGTAGCGGGCCTGTTCGGCGGCGAGCTGGGCGTCGGCGAGGCGGCCGCGGTTGATCAGGACTTCCAGCTTGACCTCGGCGGCGATCTGGGCACTGGTCACATCGGTGTCGAGGGCGCCCACCAGGACGTTGACGGCCTCGTCGGTGGTCCGCAGGTAGACGGCGCCGCCGTATCCGGGGACCTCTTCGAGGAGTTTGAAGTCGTAGTCCCTGCGGACGTAGACGCCGTCGGTATTGAACGTGCCGTACACCGCGCGGAAGCCGCGGTCCACGCTGCCCACGTTGATCAGGTTCTCCAGGACCCAGCGGGCCACCCGCTCGTGCTCGGCGGCGAGCCGGTGCGGTGCCTGGGCTGCGACCCGCGGGACGAGGCGGGCCACGATCTGCTCGTGGTCGGCGCCGGTGTCGAAGTCCATGTTCAGCGTGACGAGGTCGATGGAGGCGAGGGCCACCTCGGCCATGGCGTACACCGAGTACTCGCCCGCGAGATTGGCCTTGCGCACGTCGAGGTCGTGCAGCGGGGCGGTGCACGCCAGCGCGCGCAGCCGCCGCGCGAGCCCCTCGTCGGCGGCCGGGCCCGGTGCGGGGCGCGGCGCCGCGCTGAGCTGGGGCGGAACGGGTTCCGTCGAGGCAGGCGAAGTCACGGTGGACAGATTAGGTCCTCGCACTGACAACGGTCGAAACGGCGCAGATCAGCCCGCGCCCGCCCCTCCGGAAACGGCGTGGTCCGCCCGCGCCCGCCCCTCGCGAATCGGCGCGGATCCGCCCGGAGCCGCCCGCTGGGCGGGCCCGCCCTCGACCAGTTTCCCGTACGCCTCGACGAGCTGGGCGCGCGAGTCGTCGAGGTATCCGGCGAGCAGCCGCTGCGCCGTCGCCCGCTCCCCCGCGCGCAGCGCTTCCAGGATCTCCCGGTTGCGTACGAGGTAGGGCTGGTGGAGGCGGCGCGGATCGTCCACCACGTGGAAGGCCAGGCGGAGTTCGGCCAGGACGCCGCGCATCAGCTCGTCGGTTCGGGCGCTGCCCGCGAGGCCGACGAGTTCCCGGTGGAAGTGGATGTTGGCGGTGGACACACCCTTCCAGTCGCCCTGTTCGGCGGCCCGTTCGCCGCCCGACACGGCGGCGTCGAGGCCTTCGAGGCGGTAGGGCGGCCGGCCGAGCCCCTGGACGACGGCGCATTCGACCAGGCGCCGGGTGCGGTAGATGTCCGCCACGTCCTCGACGGCGAGCACCCGCACGAAGACGCCGCGGTTCAGTTCGTGGACGAGCAGCCGTTCGTGGGTGAGCAGCCGGAACGCCTCGCGCAGGGTGTTGCGCGAGACCCCGAGGGCCTTGCCGATGGCGTCCTCCGCGAGGCGCTCGCCGGGCGGGAAGAAGCCCTCCGCGATGCGGGTGCGCAGGATGTCCGCGACCCGTTCCGCCGTGCTGGTGCGGCCCAGCAGCGCGCGGTCCTGGGCAAGCCCGCCGATCTCGGAGTCCGTCGTGGCCACAGCGCCCTCTCTCCCTCGCCGGCCGCTCCCGCCGACGCGTGGCCCCATCGTAGAAGCACCGTGAAGAAGCGGGAACATCCCCGCATGAGTCTTGTCGGATCGTTCAACGATCCCTTACGTTGAGGAAACCGCATCCGGGAACCGCACTCGGGGATCACACCCGGGAGCTCCGCTCCAGACCCGCATTCCGGATCCGCGCTCCACCCCGCCCGCACAGTCTCGGCAGCCCTCTCATCCCCTCCTGCGAGGTGCACATGAGCACGACCCAGGCAGCGCAGCAGCACGGTCAACACCCGCACGACAACGGCCCGTTCGGCTGGCTGCGCGCGCTCGGACCCGGTGGCCGCCGTGCCTTCGGGGGCGCCTTCGGCGGCTACGCCCTCGACTCGTACGACTTCTTCACGCTCCCGCTCACCATGGTCGCGATCTCGGCGTACTTCGGCCTCGACACCGGCCAGACCGGGTTGCTGACCACGGTGACGCTGGTGGTCTCGGCGGTGGGCGGCGCCTTCGCCGGGGTGCTCGCCGACCGCATCGGCCGGGTCAGGGCACTGATGATCACCGTCGGCACCTACGCGGTCTTCACCGTGCTCTGCGGATTCGCGCCGAATTACGAGACGCTGCTGGTTCTCCGGGGCCTCCAGGGCCTGGGCTTCGGCGGCGAGTGGGCGGTCGGCGCGATCCTGGTCGCCGAGTACGCCTCGGCCAGGCACCGCGGCCGCACCCTGGGTGCCGTCCAGAGCGCGTGGGCGGCCGGCTGGGCGCTCGCCGTCATCGTGTACACGCTGGTCTTCCAGTACGTGGACGCGGACACCGCGTGGCGGGTGATGTTCTGGACCGGCGCGCTCCCGGCCCTGCTGCTCGTCTATGTGCGCCGCAACGTCAGTGACGCGCCGCAGGCCACCGAGCAGCGGCTCGCCACGGCCGGCGCCACGAGCGGCGGCGCCACCTTCGCCGCCATCTTCCGGGGTCCTCTGCTGCGCACCACCCTGTTCGCGGTGCTGCTCTCCACCGGTGTCCAGGGCGGCTACTACACGCTGGCCACCTGGGTGCCGACCTTCCTCAAGAGTGAGCGCCACCTCACCGTCGTCGGTACCGGCGGCTATCTGACATTCCTGATCTCCGGCGCCTTCATCGGCTATCTGACCGGCGGATACCTCACCGACCGGATCGGCCGGAAGAAGAACATCGCCCTGTTCGCGGTCCTGTCGGCCGTCTGCATCCTCGTCTATACGCACCTTCCGTCAGGGGCGAACACCCTTCTTCTGGTGCTCGGCTTCCCGCTCGGCTTCTGCATGTCGGCGATCTTCAGCGGTTTCGGCTCGTTCCTCAGCGAGCTGTACCCGACCGCCGTGCGCGGCAGCGGGCAGGGGTTCACGTACAACACCGGGCGCGCGGTGGGCGCGTTCTTCCCCACCCTGGTCGGCTACCTCGCCGACAGCTGGGGCGTCGGCGGCGCCCTGGTGTTCGGCGCCGTCGGCTACGCCATCGCCGTCCTCGCCCTCCTCGGCCTGCCCGAGACCCGCGGACAGGAGCTGTTGTGAGCGCCGTCGATCCGGCCGCTGTGACGCCTGCGGCCGTCTCCCCGCGCCAGGCGCGTGCCCATTTCCGATCGGGTGCGGACGTGCCCACCGCGGGCTGGGCGCCGGGCCACACCCAGGTGAACCTGATCTCCGTACCAGCCGACTGGGCCGCGGACGTACGGCTGTTCTGCGAGCGCAATCCGCAGCCCTGCCCGGTCCTCGACATCACGGAACCGGGCTCCTGGGAGACGCGGCTCGCCCCCAACGCCGATCTGCGCACGGAAGTTCCCCGCTACCGGGTGTGGGAGAACGGCGAACTGGTCGCCGAACCCGCCGATGTCCTGTCCTGTTGGCGGGACGACCTGGTGACGTTCCTCATCGGGTGCAGCTTCACCTTCGAGTCGCGGCTGGCCGCCGAGGGCGTACCGCTGCGCCACATCGAGCAGGGCCGCAACGTCTCGATGTACGTGACGAACCGGACCTGCCGGCCCGCCGGGCGGCTGAGCGGCCCGCTGGTGGTGTCGATGCGGCCGGTCCCGGCCCGGCTGGTGGGCACCGCCTGCCGGGTGACCCGGGCGATGCCCGCGGTGCACGGCGCGCCCGTCCATGCGGGCGATCCCGCGGCGCTCGGCATCCGCGACCTGGCCCGGCCGGACTTCGGGGACCCGGTGGCGGCGCTGCCCGGCGACGTGCCGGTGTTCTGGGCCTGCGGGGTCACTCCGCAGGCCGCGGTCATGGCGTCCCGGCCGCCGTTCGCGCTCACCCACGCACCGGGCCGGATGTTCATCACCGACATCCTCGACGAGCACTACCGAGCGCCCTGAGCCGGCCCGGGGCAGACTGCACAACAGCGCCACGCACCATCTGGAACAGGAGATCCCGCATCCATGACCCGGCCCGCGACGACGTCGATCGATCTCAACGCCGACCTCGGCGAGGGTTTCGGTCACTGGCGATTGACCGACGACGAACAACTTCTGTCCGTGGTCACCAGCGCCAATGTGGCCTGCGGCTTCCACGCCGGCGATCCGGCCATCATGCGGCGGGTCTGCGCGCTGGCGGCGGAGCGCGGCGTGCGCATCGGCGCGCAGGTCTCCTACCGCGATCTGGCGGGCTTCGGCCGCCGCTCCATGGATGTGCCGCCCGCCGAGCTCGCGGCCGAAGTCGCCTATCAGATCGGCGCGTTGGAGATCTTCGCACGCGCCGCCGGCAGCCGGGTCGCCTACGTCAAACCGCACGGCGCGCTCTACAACCGGGTCGTGCACGACGAGGAGCAGGCGGCGGCCGTCGTGGAAGGCGTACTGCTCGCGGGTGACCGGCTTCCGGTGCTCGGGCTGCCGGGCTCCCGGCTGCTCGCGACGGCCGAGCAGGCCCGACTGCCCGTCATCACCGAGGCGTTCGCGGACCGCGCCTACACCGCCCAGGGCACGCTGGTGCCGCGCGGCCAGGACGGCGCGGTCGTCAGCGACCCCGACGCGGTGGTGGCGCGCTCCGTCGCGATGGCCCTGCACGGCACGGTCGTCGCCGCGACCGGGGAACGCGTCGCCGTCGGTGCGCGCTCGCTGTGCGTGCACGGCGACACCCCGGGCGCGGTGGTCCTGGCCCGCCGGGTGCGGGCCGGTCTCGAATCGGCGGGCGTCCGCGTGGCGGCCTTCGTATGACCGGAGACGCCCTGCGCACCCTCCCGGTCGGCGACAACGCCCTCCTGGTCGAGCTCGACAGCGGCGAGGCGGCCGAGGCGCTGCACGCCGAGCTGCTGCGCCGCCGCGCCGCCGGCACGCTTCCCCCGGTGCGGGAGATCGTGCCCGCGGCCCGCACCGTACTCCTTGACGGCGTGCCGGACCCCCAGTCGCTCGCCGCCCTGTTGACCACCTGGGCAATCCCTCCTTTGGAGGCGGGCGCGCACGAGACGGTCGAGATCGCCGTGCGCTACGACGGCCCCGATCTCGCGGAGGTCGCGGCCCTGTGGCAGGTATCGCGGGAGGAGGCGGTACGCATCCACTCCTCGGCCGAATTCCGGGTCGCCTTCTGCGGGTTCGCGCCCGGCTTCGGCTACCTCACCGGCCTCCCCGAGCGGTACGCGGTGCCGCGCCGGGCCACCCCGCGCACCTCGGTTCCCGCGGGTTCGGTGGCCCTCGCGGGCCCGTACACCGGCGTCTATCCGCGCTCCTCCCCCGGCGGCTGGCAGCTGATCGGCAGCACGGACGCCGCGCTGTGGGACCCGCACCGCGAGCCCGCCGCCCTGCTCTCCCCCGGCACCCGGGTCCGCTTCGTCGAGCGGGCGGCGCGATGACCGACCGCGCCCTGTCCGTCGTACGGTCCGGCGCGCTCACCTCCGTACAGGACGAGGGACGGTACGGGCACGCGCACCTGGGGGTGCCCCGCTCGGGCGCGCTCGACCTGCCCGCGAGCCGTCTCGCCAACCGGCTGGTCGGCAACGCCATGGGGGCGGCCGTTCTCGAAACGACCCTCAACGGCTGTGCGGTACGCCCTCGTTGCCCGGTCACCGTGGCGGTGACCGGAGCGCCCTGCCCGGTCACGGTCGACGGCCGTCCGGTGGCGTGGGGCGCGCCGGTGCGGGTGCCTTCGGGGGCCGTGGTCGAGGTGGGCGCGGCGACGTGCGGGGTGCGCTCGTATCTGGCGTTCGCCGGCGGTGTCACCGTGGAGCCGGTGCTCGGCAGCCGCTCCACCGATCTCCTGTCGGGCCTCGGCCCGGCCCTGCTGAGGGACGGCGCGGTGCTGCCGCTGGGCTCCCCGTCGCCCCCGTACCCGCCGCTGGACGCGGCGCCCGCGCCGGGGCCGCCGCAGGAGCTGGTGCTGCGCGTGCTGCCGGGGCCCCGCGCCGACTGGTTCACCGCGGACGCGCCCGCCGTCCTGGCGGGCGGCCGCTACCGGGTGTCCTCGGCGAGCAACCGCATCGGGCTGCGCACCGAAGGGCCCGCGCTGGTACGCGCCGTCAAGGGTGAACTTCCCAGCGAGGGAATGGTGTTGGGTGCGGTCCAGGTGCCGCCGGACGGCCGCCCGGTGGTCTTCCTCGCCGACCACCCGACGACCGGCGGCTACCCGGTGATCGGCGTCGTCCCCGAATCCGACCTGGCGGCCGCGGCGCAGGCCGCGCCGGGCACGCCCGTGCGGTTCGTGCCGGTGGGCCGTTTCTGATCCTGGTGAGCTCCTTCGGCCGGACCCGGTGAGACGGCCGCCAGCGCGGACGACAGGGCGTCGGCGGCGTGCAGATCGAGGCGGGCCGCGGTGCCTCGCGCGGCGTGGCGCAGTTCGTCGCCGGCCAGCCGGAGCAGTTGGGGCAGCAGGTCGGTGGAGCGGCGGGCCAGCCAGGCGGTGCCGGACGTGGCCAGCCAGAACAGGGCGGCGGCCGCGCCCGGTGGCGGCTGCTCCGGTTCGCGCGAGGGGGGCGCGCCCGGTGCGAGGCCGCGCTCGGCGAGCAGCGCGTGGCAGCGGGCCGCGATCAGCCGGTGCCCGCGCTCGCCCGGGTGCAGCCGGTCCGCGCTCCACAGGGCGCGGTCGGCGACCCATTCGCGGTCGGCGAGGTGGAGATGGATCGCTCCGTACCGGGCGGACAGGGTGTGCACCACCGTGTTGACGGCCCGCTGCCGCCTGGCGAGCGGCCGGGCGAGCGGCCCCGGCAGTCCCAGCATGGCGCCCGGGTCGGGCAGACAGGCGGTGAGCAGCACCGCGCCCTGTCCGGCGAGGCCGCCGTACACCGTGTCGAGGCCGACGGCGATCCGGTGGATGTCGAAGGAGCGGCGCAGTGTGTCGTTGACGCCGACGACGACCGAGGCGAGGTCTGGCGCGAACTCCCGGGCCAGCGGCGCCTGTTGCTCCGTCACATCACGGGTGAGCGCGCCACTGGCGGCGAAGTTCCGGAACTCCCAGCCCTGCTGGTGGCCGGCGAGCAGCGCTGCCCAGCCGCGCCAGCCGCCCGCCACCGGGTCCCCGATGCCTTCGGTGAGCGAGTCCCCGAGGGCGGCGAACCGCAGCCCCTGGAGCGGGAGTTGCGGCGCCTGTCCGGCGGCGCAGGCCATGGTGGTCACGCGGCCACCCCCGGATCCGCGCCGGACCTGGTGCGGCGCGCCACCGGAGCCTCGTGCGCGGCGAGGAAGGCCGCCACCGACGCGTCCCAGCCGAACAGCCCGGCCCGGGCCCGCGCGGCCGCCCGGCGTTCCTGCTCGGGCCGGGCGAGCAACTCCCGTACCGCCGCGGCGAATTCCCCGGCCGTGCCCCCGGCCGCCAGACCGGCGGCGCCGACGACTTCCGGCAGCGCGGAGGAGGCGCTGCACACGACGGGGGTTCCGCAGGCCAGGGCCTCAAGGGCCGAGAGACCGAACGTTTCCGCCGGACCCGGCGCCAGGCACAGGTCGGCCGCGGCCTGCAGGTCGGCCAGCGCCTCGCGGTCGGCCACATGCCCCAGGAACTCCACCGGCAGCCGCTCGGCGACCGCCCGGCGCTCCAGGCTCCCCGCCAGCGGGCCGTCCCCAGCGACCACAAGGGCCGCCGCCACGCCCGCGTGAAGCAGCGCCGCGAGCGCGTCCAGGGCGAGCCCGGGCCGCTTCTCGACCGAGAGCCGCGAGCACATCAGGAGCAGCACCCGGGCCCCCCGCGCGTGGCGGGCCCGCAGCACGGTCGAGCGCCGGCCCGGCCTGCACTGCTCCAGATCGACACCGAGCGGAGCCCGGGCCACGTTCCGCGCCCCGATCCGTACGAACTCGCGCTCCGCCCACTCCGTGGTGCACACGATCCGCGCGTACGCCCAGGCCGTACGCCTGTTGAGCCGGTCGGCGGCGCCGCGGGCCAGCGCTTCGGGCAGGCCCCAGGTGCGCAGCACCCCGTCCGCCGTCTCGTGCGAGACCATCACGGAGGGGACCCGGGCCCGGCGCGCCCACTCGCCGGTCCAGCGCAGCGTGGTGCGGTCGGACACCTCGATGCGGTCGGGGGCGAGGTCTTCGAGGACCCGGCGCACCCGGCGCCGGTCGGCGAGCACCCGGTAGCCGCCGGTACCCGGCAGCACCAGGCCGGGCAGGGTGATCACCCGCCCCTGTTCGGTGAGTTCGTCGCGTTCCCGCTCGCCCGGCACGACGAGCACGGGTTCGTGTCCGGCGGCCAGATAGCCCCGGCCGAGCTCGCGCAGCGCGGTGCGCAGCCCGCCGGACGCGGGGGTGACGAAGTTGGCGAGCCGCACGATCCTGAGGCCGCTCATGCCGCCACCGCCGCCCGCGCGCCGAGCACCTCGCCGTAGTGGTCGAGCAGCAGATCGCCCACGGCGGCCCAGGTGCGTCCCTCGACGGCGGCCCGTCCGGCGCGCCCACAGGCGGCCCGCAGCCCCGGATCGGCGAGCCGCAGCACGGCCTCGCGCACCGCCCCCGCATCCCTCGGCGGCACCAGCAGCCCGGTCGTGCCATGGCGTACGAGATCGAGCGGACCGCCCGCCGCGGGCGCCACCACGGGCACTCCGCTCGCCATCGCCTCCTGCACGGTCTGGCAGAACGTCTCATACGGTCCGGTGTGCGCGAAGACGTCCAACGAGGCGAAGACGCGGGCGAGTTCGTCCCCGGTGCGGCGGCCGAGGAAGACGGCGCCGGGCAGCGCGCCGCGCAGGGCGGGCGCACTCGGCCCGTCGCCGGTGATGACGACCCGTACGCCGTCGAGCGCGCAGACGTCCGCGAGGAGCTCCACCTGCTTCTCCGGGGCGAGCCGGCCGACGTAGCCGACGAGCAGTTCGCCGTGCGGGGCGAGTTCGCGGCGCAGGGCCTCGTCGCGCCGTTCAGGGCCGAAGCGGTCGGTGTCGACGCCGCGCGGCCACAGCCGCACCCGCTGCACGCCGTGCTCCGCCAGGTCGCGCATGGCCGAGGTGGACGGTGCGAGGGTGCGGTCGGCGGCGCCGTGCACGGCTCGGAGCCGTCGCCACGCGGTGCCTTCGCCGGTGCCCATGTACGTGCGGGCGTATCCGGCCAGATCGGTCTGGTAGACGGCGACGGCGGGGACGCGGAGGCGGGTGGCGGCGGCCATGCCGCGCACGCCGAGGACGAAGGGGCTCGCCAGGTGGACGAGGTCGGCGCGATGGGCGGCGATGGCGGCGGCGACGCGGCGGCTCGGCAGGGCGAGGCGGACCTCTGGATAGCCGGGCAGCGGCAGCGAGGGCACCCGTATGACGGGGCACGGCGCGTCAGAGCCCTCCCCCGTGGCCGTGGCCGGGGCTATGACGAGCGGTTGGTGACCGCGTGCGGCGAGATGCCGTGCGGTCTGCAGGGCGCAGTGGGCAACGCCGTTGACGTCGGGCGGAAAGGATTCGGTGACGATGACGACACGCATACCCGTGTTGTCGTCGCGCCGGGAGTGGCCCGGCCGACTTGGATCTTTCCGTCCGGGGAACGTCCCATGAGCGTTGTCTCACCCGGGTCCGGCCGTGGATCGCACGGCGCCAGCCCCGAGCGGGCCGCGGGTCACACGGCCGTGGGGTCCGGGCCGAGCCGGTCGTGGATGGCGCTCTGCACCTCGGCCTCCTCGGCCGGGTCGGCGGCGAGCCTGCGCAGCCGCTCGGCCACCCGGGCGTCGACGAGCTCCGCGTACTGCGCGGCCACTTCTCGCGTGGTCTCCTCGCAGTCCCACAGGCACTCGACGGCGAATCCGGTGGCGAAGGAGGGGTCGGTGGCGGCGAGCGCGCGGGCGGTGCGGCCGCGCAGCTCGGAGGAGGCCGTCTCGCGGTATACGTGCCTCAGCACGGGGGCGGCGCAGCCGATGCCGAGCCGTCCCGCCCCGTCCACGAGCGCCCGCAGCAGCGGGGCGTCGGGGCCCTTGGACCGTACGGTCTCGCGGAGCGCGCCGAGCACCAGCTTCCCGTCGCCGGCCTCGCCCCGGGAGGCGAGCACGCTGGCGGCGGAGGCGCCCAGTTCGTCGGGCCGCTGGACCCAGCCGCGGGCCCGGTCGACGGCCTCGGGTCCGCACATCCGCTCGAAGGCGTGGACGGCGGCCTCGGCGACGGTGTGCGAGCCGGCCGAGACGGCGGATTCGATGAGGTCAAGGACGCGGGCATCGCGCGATTCGGCGAGATAGTGCAGGGCGGCGCCGCGGGCGCCGTCGGTGCCCGAGCGGGCCGCCGCGACGATGGCGGCGCGGTCCTCGGGACCGGCGACCGCGCCGAGGCACCTGGCCGCGGGGAGGTGCAGGGCCGCGCCGCGTTCCAGACCTTGCTCGGCCCAGTCGAAGACGGCCTGGACGCTCCAGCCGGGGCGCGGCCCGGAGGGCCTCAGCTGCCGCTGCCAGCGGTCGAACGAGCCGGCCTCCCGGGCGGCCCGCACCCGGGCGCCCACACCGTCCCGCGGGTCCTCGGCCCACAGCCGCCAGGGGCGCGGCTCATAGGCGTCACGCACGGTGGCGGCGAGCTCCGCGTCGCCCTCGGCGGTGGCGGGGAAGCGGCCGAGCACGGACGTGGCGAGGCCGCGCAGGCCCGCGTCGTCGTCGCGCAGCGCCAGCTCGTCCAGGGCCCAGGCCCAGTTCGAGCCGGCCGAGGCGTACCGGCGCAGCAGCGCCAGCGCGTCGGTCCTGCCGTACGAGGCGAGGTGGCCGAGGACGGCGAGGGCGAGTCCGGTCCTGGAGTCCTCGGTGTCGAGGATGTCCTCGGCGCCGAAGAGATGGCGCTCGATCTGGTCGAGCCCGCCGTCGAGATCCAGGAAGAGGCGCGCGTAGTACAGGGAGCGGTTCTCGACCTGCCAGTCGTGGCGGGGGTCGCTCAGTACGCAGTGGTTGAGGGCCGCCAGGGCCTCGTCGCGCGGGGCGGCCAGCGCGTGCAGGGTGCCGTCGCCGCGGCCCCGCTGCAGCAGGCCGAGCAACGTGCCGCTCGGCGCTATGACTGGATCGAACATGGAAATAGCCTCACATCAAGCTGTCGACGCAACCGGGATTCGTGCCTTGCCCTAGGCCGCGCAGCAACATGTTGGGCCGCCCGCCGTCTTCTGCTTGGTGTAGACCATCGTGCTGCCCTCTCGTCGTGGTCCCCGATGTAGGGACCCTGCCCCCGATGTAGGGGTTCGACGTCATGATGACCCAGTCATTTCGCCATCGCGACCACATTTACGGCGCCCCTCTCCGCGGGCTCTTCGGTGGATCCCCCGTAAACGCTTGGTGGACGCTCAGTTGGCCCCGAACAGGGCGAGCAGCTCCGTCTTGCCGAACATCCGGGCGGTGTCGACCGCGGAGGGCGTCCCGGCGGAAGGATCGGCTCCGCCGTCGAGCAGGGCCTTGATCACGGCGTCCTCGCCCTTGAAGACGGCGCCGGCGAGCGGGGTCTGGCCGCGGTCGTTGGCGCGGTCGGCGTCGGCGCCACGGGCGAGCAGAGCGCCGACCGCTTCGGCGTGCCCGTGATAGGCGGCGAGCATGACGAGGGAGTCGCCGCGGTCATTGGTGAGGTTCGCGGGCACCCCGGCGTCGAGGTACGCGGCGAGCGTCTCGGCATCTCCCTGGCGGGCCAGATCGAAGATCTTGGACGCCAGCTCGACCACCTCGGGATCGAGGTCCTCGCTCATCGCAGACTCCTTTGTGGCAGCGGAACGAACCCGTACGGCCACAGCGCCGTACGAGTGAATCGACAGGGTACTGGCTGGCGGCCTACATGAGGCGGCCGATCGGCGGCAAGGATCACCTGGAGTGACGACCACGGGCGCGGCGGCCGCACAGTGTGCCGCTCCGATTGGCTTTCCATATCCGCCACTCCAGTGAAATTGCGGGAATTTCACCCACTTGCACCTTTTATCGCATAGATACTTCCTGTGAGCCTGGAAGAACTCATGGTGACTGTCCCCATCGACCAGGAGACCCCGAAATGATCCTTTCCATCTCAGGTGTGGTGCTGCTCGGAATCATCGTCTTCCTCTTCTTCCGGAAAGACGGGCTGAAGGCCTCGCACGCGGTCGTCTGCGCCCTCTTCGGCTTCTACCTCGCGGGCAGCGCCATCGCCCCGAGCATCACGGCCGGGGGCGCGAGTCTGGCCAGCCTGCTGGGCGGGATCAAGTTCTGAACTCCCGCCGTCCTGCGTACAACTGCACAAACGACACCAGGAGAACGACGTGGCCCGGCGACCACTCCCCCGCATTCTGAGCAGCTACAGCGCACCGATCGTTCGCAGCCGCGAGATCGCGCGCACGGCCGCCGACAGCGCCACCGACGTCCTCCATCCGCTCATCACGATCACCCGCGGTCTGCGGCTGATCGCCGCCGCGCTGCGCGGCAAGTGGGCCGCCACCCCCAAGGAACGGCGTGGCCCCGCGCTGTTCCTGACGGCGGCCGTGGTCCTGGTCGTCGCGCTCATCCCGTACGGGCCGCTGCTCGCCCTGATCACGGTGATGGGCGCGGCCGCCTGGAAGGGCCGCGAGAAACCGGTCGTCAAGACCGGCCCCGACGAAGCGGAGCTCACCCGGCTCCAGGCCCTCTACGAGGCGCTCGTGCCGTACTTCTCCGTCCCGGAGGACCCGGCCCCGCTCTTCGCCCACGGCGGGGAGTGGGACACGGTCTTCAGCGAGTACGAGTTCGACGACGGCGGCCGCCCGACCCGGCTCCGGGTGCGCTACCCGGCGTACTTCACCGACGGCGAGGCCGCCTCGCGCGCCCGTATCGAGCAGCTCCTGCACGCCAAGTCGGGACGCGGCCGCGAATACCACTTCGTCTGGGACGAGGAGGGCAACCAGCTCGTCATGAGCGTCCTGGACGCGCTGCCCACCACGATCGCCGCCCAGCGCTTCGTGACCTCCCCGGGCGAGACCGTCCTCGGCTTCACCGACGCCGACGCCGTGCAGCGCACGGTTCCGGTGACCGCGGGCGGGCAGCGCCACGACGCCCCGCCGGTCGTCTGGCGCACCGGTCCCCGCTCCACCGAACCGCACCTCCTGATCGTCGGCCAGCCCGGCACGGGCACCACGACCCTGCTCCGCTCCATCGCCCTGCAGGCCCTGGAACACGGCGACCTGCTGATCGTCGAGGGCAGCGGAACCGGCGAGTACGCCTGTCTGACGGGCCGCTCGGGCGTCCTCGCCATCGAATGCGGGCTCGCGGGGGCGCTGGCCACTCTGGAATGGGCCTCGCACGAGACCGAGCGGCGGCTGATCTCCGCCAACCGGGCCCGCCAGGCCGGCCATCCGGCCCCCGAGGACACCAAGCGGCCGCTGTGGATCCTGCTCGACCGCCCCAGCGTCCTCGCCGACCTGGCCGCCGCCGACGGCCGCACCGACCCGCAGCACCTGCTCCAGGTGCCGCTGCGGCACGGCCGGGCCGCCGGGGTGACGGTGGTCGTCGCCGAACAGTTCGACACCCTGGACGACCTGACCGAGCCCGTACGCTCCCACACCCGGGCCCGCGTGGTCCTGGGCCCCGCCTCCCGGGGCCAGATCGAGTCGGTACTCGGCGTCCCCCCGCACACCACGCCCACCCCCGACGTCCCCCCGGGCCGCGGCTACGCCCGCCTGGGCGCGGGACCGGTGCTCCGCCTCCAGGTCCCCGCGACCCCGGACCCCTATGACGACGCGACGACCCAGGCCCACCGCCAAGCGGTCCTGGACCTCCTCCCGGCCCACGACGGACCGGTGGAGGCGGCTCCGCGGGAGACCGCTCCCCCGGAGGCGGCGCAGGAGGCGGTTCCGGCGGAGGGGTGACGGATGACGAGGGTGAGATGACGGATCTCAGATTTCGGATTTCAGCTCACGGATTTCAGAATCCGTCAGACCGCCAACCCCTCACGCCACAAACGTCCGTGGCGGCTCCGCACCCCCCGACCCGCCCCCCGTCTCCACCAGCCGGGCCGCCGCCGCAAGGCGTGCCGCGGCCTCCTCCGCGACCGGGCCGCCCACCGTGAACGGCAGGCGGACATAGCCCTCGAAGGCTCCGTCGACTCCGAAGCGGGGCCCGGAGGGCACCCGGACCCCGACCCGTTCGCCGACCTCGGCCAGCCGGGATCCCGAGAGGCCGCCCGTGCGGACCCACAGGGTGAGACCGCCGCGCGGCACGTGGAACTCCCAGTCGGGGAGTTCCCGGCGCACCGCCGCGACCAGGGCATCGCGGTTCTCGCGGGCCTGAACACGGCGGAGTTCGACGGCCTGCTCCCAACCGCCCGTCGCCATCAGCCAGTTGACGGCGAGCTGTTCGAGCACCGGGGTGCCGAGATCGGCGTACGCGCGGGCGGCGACGAGGGAGCGGATGACGTCGGGGGCGGCCCGCACCCAGCCGATGCGCATGCCCGCCCAGAACGCCTTGCTCGCCGAGCCGACCGTCAGCACCGTGGCTCCGGCCGGGTCGAAGGCGCAGACCGGGCGCGGCATGTCCAGGTCCTCGTCGAGCCACAGCTCGCTCATCGTCTCGTCGACGACGAGCACGGTGCCGGCCGAGCGCGCGGCGTCCACGAGCTGGCGCCGCTGGTCCTCGTCGGCGAGTGCGCCGGTGGGGTTGTGGAAGTCGGCGACGACATAGGCCAGCCGGGGCGCGGCGTCCCTCAGCACCTGGCGCCAGCGCGGCAGGTCCCAGCCGGTCAGCCCCTCGGCCATGGCGATCGGCACCAGTCGGGCGCCCGCCTCGCGCATGAGCTGGAGGATGTTGGCGTACGAGGGTGATTCGACGGCGATGCGTTCACCACGTCCGGCGAACAGATGACAGATGGCGTCCATCGCCCCCATCGCACCCGTCGTCACCATGATCTGCTCGGGCATCGTCGGGATGCCGCGCGCGGTGTAGCGCTCGGCGAGCATCTGGCGCAGCGCGGGCAGACCGGCCGGGTAGTCGCCGTGGGTGTGGGCGTACGGCGGGAGCTCCTCGAGCGCGCCCTGCACTCCCCGGGTCAGCCAGGGTTCGGGGGCCGGCAGGGCCGCGCAGCCCAGGTCGATCATGGAGCCGAGCTGCTCGGGCGGGAGCGGTTCGAGGCCGCGGCCGGGCAGCGGATGCCCGGCGGGCACGGCGGTCCAGCTGCCGGCGCCGCGCCTCGATTCGAGGAAGCCCTCGCCGCGCAGCGCCTCGTAGGCGGCGGCGACCGTCGTGCGGCTCACCGACAGGGCGACGGCCAGTTCGCGCTCGGCGGGCAGCCGGGCGGCGGCCGGGACCCGGCCTTCGAGGACGAGCAGCCGGATGCCGTCGGCCAGCGCCCGGTAGGCAGGCGGTTTGCGCACTCCCGCACCGGCCGGGCGGGGCTGCTGCGCCTTGAGCTGAAGGGCGAGCTGGGCGGGCCCGATCGCCGAGGTCCACTGAGCCATGAAAGTCAGTCCACCTTCCTCGAATTGGCCATGGTTGGAGTCCATTTCCCCGCCACAGAGTGTCATGAGTCAGTCCACTATCACCACACAGGGGGAATCATCTTGTCCACGCACCTCACGCGGAGGCTGCTGCAGCTCTACGTCGGTCTCGCGTTGTACGGCGTCAGCTCGGGGCTGCTGGTCCGCGCCGGGCTCGGTCTCGAACCGTGGGGAGTGCTGCACCAGGGTCTCGCCAAGCACACCGGCCTCTCGATGGGCGTCATATCCATCATCGTCGGCGCGGCGGTCCTGCTGCTGTGGATCCCCATCCGGCAGCGGCCGGGGCTCGGCACCGTCTCCAACGTCTTCGCGATCGGCGTCTTCATGGACGGGACGCTCGCCGTGGTCCCCGATGTGCACGGTCTGCTCGCCCAGGTTCCGCTGACCGCCGCCGCCATCGTCTGCAACGGCGTGGCGACCGGCCTCTACATCTCGGCCCGCTTCGGCCCCGGTCCGCGCGACGGCCTGATGACGGGCCTGCACAAGGCGACGGGACGTTCAATCCGGCTCGTCCGCACGGCACTTGAGGTGGTCGTCGTGGCGACCGGCTTCCTGCTCGGCGGCTCGCTCGGTATCGGCACGGTCCTCTACGCGCTCGCGATCGGGCCGCTCGCCCAGTTCTTCCTCCGTATCTTCGCGATCCCCGAAACGGCCGGGGAACCCGAGACGGCCGGGGAAAGCGCATCGGGCCCCGCCCCGGAAGGCGACCCCGCGGTCGCATCCGCGGCACCCGCGGGCAGCACCGCCGTCGCCGGGCCGACACCGGAGCGCGCCATACTTCCCGGGTGACTCGCGTACGCCACCCCTATCTGGACCATCCGACGCCGATCCCGTTCGCCCACCGCGGCGGGGCGGCGGACGGCGTCGAGAACACCGCCGCCGCCTTCGCGCGGGCGGCCGAGGCGGGCTACCGGTACTTCGAGACCGATGTGCACACCACGGCCGACGGGCGCCTGGTCGCCTTCCACGACCCGACGCTCGACCGCGTCACCGACTCCCGGGGAAAGATCGCCGAGCTGCCCTGGGCCGAGGTGCGGCGGGCCCGGGTGGCGGGCCGTGAGCCGCTGCCCCTGTTCGAGGAGCTCCTGGAGGCCTTCCCTCAGGCCCGCTGGAACGTCGACCTCAAGGCCGAGTCCGCGCTCGTCCCGCTGCTCGACCTGATCCGCCGCACCGACGCCTGGGACCGGGTCTGCGTCGGCTCGTTCTCGGAGGCCCGGGTAGCGCGGGCGCACCGGCTCGCGGGACCGCGCCTGGCCACCTCGTACGGCGTGCGGGGCGTCGCCGCCCTCCGGCTGCGCTCCTACGGGATCCCGGTGCCGCTGCGGGCGGGCGCCGTCAGCGCCCAGGTGCCCGAGAGCCAGAGCGGCATCCGGGTCGTGGACCGCCGCTTCGTGCGCACCGCGCACGCGCTCGGCCTGCAGGTGCACGTCTGGACGGTCAATGATCCCGATCGGATGGGGGCGCTCCTCGACCTCGGCGTGGATGGCATCATGACCGATCATCTGGAGACACTGCGCACGGTACTGACCGACCGGGGAGTCTGGCACTGACCACCCGGCGGCCACCGCTCGCGTACGGGGACGAGCGAGGGGGCGCGGGTTGAGCGCTGGAACCGTTGACCGGGCGGATCAGCCGGTGAGCACGGCCGACCGCAAGCGGGAGCAACACGGCTGGTACTTCTACGACTTCGCCTGCTCGGTGTATTCGACGAGCGTGCTCACCGTGTTCGTGGGCCCCTATCTGACCTCGATCGCCAAGTCTGCGGCGGACCCCGACGGCTTCGTTCATCCGCTGGGCGTCCCGGTGCGCGCGGGCTCGCTCTTCGCGTACGCCGTGTCCGCCTCGGTGATCCTCGCGGTGGTCCTCATGCCGATCGTGGGCGCGGCCGCGGACCGAAGCGGCCGTAAGAAACCGCTCCTGGCGGCCGCCGCCTACACGGGTGCGACCGCGACGGCCGGGATGTTCTTCCTGGACGGGCACCGCTATCTGCTCGGCGCGGTCCTGCTGATCGTGGCGAACGCCTCGCTCTCGGTGTCGATGGTCCTGTACAACGCCTATCTGCCGCAGATCGCGGGCCCGGAGGAACGCGACCGGGTCTCCTCGCGCGGCTGGGCCTTCGGGTACACCTCGGGCGCCGGGGTCCTGGTCCTGAATCTGATCCTCTACTCGGGGCACGACAGCTTCGGCCTGTCGGAGTCGGCCGCGGTACGGATCTGCCTGGCATCGGCCGGGGTCTGGTGGGGCGCGTTCACCCTCGTACCGCTCAGGCGGCTGCGCGACCGCAAGGTGGCGGTGGCGGCGGCTGAGGGGAAGGTCGGAGCGGGCTGGCGGCAGCTGATCGCGACCCTGCGGGACATGCGGGCCCGTCCGCTGACGCTCGCCTTCCTGCTCGCGTACCTCATCTACAACGACGGTGTGCAGACGGTGATCTCGCAGGCCTCGATCTACGGGTCCGAGGAGCTCGGCCTGGATCAGAACACGCTCATCGTCGCCGTGCTCCTCGTGCAGGTCCTGGCGGTGGCGGGCGCGCTCACCATGGGGCGGATGGCGCAGACGTACGGCGCGAAGCGCACCATTCTGGGCTCGCTCGCGGTCTGGGCGGTGATCCTCGGGGTCGGCTACTTCCTGCCGGCCCGGCAGCCGGTCCTCTTCTTCGTGCTCGCGGCGGCGATCGGGACGGTGCTCGGCGGCAGCCAGGCCCTGTCGAGGTCGCTTTTCTCACACATGGTGCCGAGCGGCAAGGAGGCCGAGTACTTCTCGGCCTACGAGATGAGCGACCGGGGCCTGAGCTGGCTGGGACCGTTGGTGTTCGGTCTCGCGTATCAGCTGACCGGGAGCTACCGGGATGCCATCATCTCGCTGGTGGTGTTCTTCGCGGCCGGATTCGTCCTGCTCGCCCGGGTGCCGGTACGGGCCGCCGTGGCGGCCGCCGGGAACCCGGTTCCGGCGCGGATTTAGACGTTGAAGTGAAAGGCCGGTAGTGTACGCCTTTGGCCTGCCAGGCGGACCGTTACTGCGTGCTCAAGTAGTGAAGACGCTGGGTGACATCTGCTGTCAGATGTGACAAACCGGTCACTGGTGGGTACAACAAGGGGCGGCACGACGGCGACGCATGACCCAGAACGGGAATCTTTACCGCCGACCGGACGTTGACCGGATGACGACGACAGTGACACCTGTCCTGTGGGCGACAAGCCCGGGAGGCACGATTCATGAGTGAGCGAGCTCTTCGCGGCACGCGCCTCGTGGTGACCAGCTACGAGACCGACCGCGGCATCGATCTGGCCCCGCGCCAGGCCGTGGAGTACGCATGCGAGAAGGGACATCGCTTTGAGATGCCCTTCTCGGTGGAGGCGGAGATCCCGCCGGAGTGGGAGTGCAAGGTCTGCGGGGCCCCCGCACTCCTGGTGGACGGCGACGGCCCTGAAGAGAAGAAGGGCAAGCCCGCGCGTACGCACTGGGACATGCTCATGGAGCGGCGCACCCGCGAGGAGCTGGAGGAGGTTCTGGCGGAGAGGCTGGAGGTCCTTCGTTCCGGCACCATGAACATTGCCGTGCATCCGCGCGACAGCCGCAAGTCCGCCTAGTCGCGCAGTTCGGCGACACAGCGCAGAGAAGCTGAGGGCCGGTCACACCATCTGGTGTGACCGGCCCTCAGCTTTTGCCTGCGGTCAGGGAGTCAGCGGCGGGCGGGGGCCCCGGTCGTCGCGCGAGGGGTACGAGGGCGGGGCGTCGTCCCGGATGACCTCGCCCGGCACGACCTTGCCGTCCGGGTAGTGGATGCGGGCCTGCTGGAAGGCGTCGCCGAAGCTGCCGGGCGGGGCGGTGCGCATCCGCTTCTGCAGCGAGCGCTCGGCGAAGCGGGCCGCGAACTTCCGTACCGGCGGAAGCAGGCAGAGCAGCCCAACCGCGTCCGACAGGAACCCGGGGATGATCAGCAGAAGGCCGCCCAGCATGGTCAGGGCGTTGCCCTCGCCACCGTTCTGGGCGGCGGCCGGGGCGGCCCCGGACTGCTGTTGCTGAAACGTCTCGGTGAGCGTGCGGAAGGCGCGGCGCCCGGCCCGCTTGATGACGTACGAGCCGAGCACGAAGCCGCCGATGAGCAGCAGCAGAACGGTGAGGCCGCTGGTGGCGCCGGCCACCACGGTGAGCAGCCAGATCTCCAGGACCAGCCAGGCGGCGATCCCCAGGGGTACGAAGGTGCGTGCGCGCGAGCGCTTGGGAACTGTCGGAGGCGGAGTGCCGGTCGTCATGGTCCCAGTGTGCCTGGGAGCCGATCCGTACGGCGTAAGGAGGAGATCAGTACGCGCTGGTCATGAGCGTTTGCGGCCCAGGAGTCTATTGGCGCGCGAGCCGACTCCCCAGGCGGTGACCCGCCAGAGCGCCTCGACCAGGATGTCGTTGCTCATCTTGGAGTCGCCGCGTTCGCGCTCGACGAACGTGATGGGGACCTCCACGACGTGGAAGCCCGCCCCGACCGCGCGGCGGGCCAGGTCGACCTGGAAGCAGTAGCCGGCGGAGGCGACCTCGTCGAGGCCGAGGCCTTCGAGGGTCTCGCGGCGGAAGGCCCGGTAGCCGCCGGTGACGTCCCGGATCGGGACGCCGAGCAGCAGCCGCGAGTAGGTGGAGCCGCCGCGCGAGATGAACTCGCGGTACTTGGGCCAGTTCACGATCCGCCCGCCGGGCACCCAGCGCGATCCCAGCACCAGGTCGGCGCCCTTGAGGGCGGTGAGCAGCCGGGGCAGTTCCTCGGGCTGGTGGGAGCCGTCGGCGTCCATTTCGACGAGTACGCCGTAGTCGTGCTCGATGCCCCAGCGGAAGCCCGCCAGGTAGGCCGCGCCGAGGCCTTCCTTGCCCTTGCGGTGCAGGACGTGCACCTGGTCGTCATCGGCCGCGATCTCGTCCGCGAACTTGCCTGTGCCGTCGGGGCTGTTGTCGTCGGCGACCAGAATGTGGGCCTCGGGGACCGCCGCTCTGACGCGGGCGACGATCGGCTTGATGTTCTCCGCCTCGTTGTAGGTCGGAATGATCACCAAGGCTCTGCCCAGCGGGCCGTACCGCCTCTGACCGCCGTCGTTCACTGCTGCCCCTTATTGTCCGTACGCAGGTGACCACCATAGCGAGCGGTCGTGGTCCGGCCGCACCGCGAGGGTGGGTGGTGTCGGATGCGCCCGGATGGCGGTGGGGATCCGCCGGAATGCCGGAAGTCGGGGAAGCGTCGGTACGCCGGAATCGCCGGATGTCGCGGAAGGGTCGGTACGGGGGCCCGGTGCCCTTCGGGCCGACCTCGGACCCGCTGGCTGCGGGTCGACCGAAAGCCGTTGTCTACTGAGCATCCGGGCCCCACCCGGGTCGCACCGCCCCCTGGGCCCGCACGGGGCCAGGGGGGACGCCCGCACGGCTGAAACCTTCCCTCGCCCCCGAGGCGCGGGCGCTGAACCTGGCTCCCAGTGGTGGTGTACCGGTGCGGGACACCACCCCATGACCCAGCGGCGTTCGACGACTGCGTGGAGGCTTAACCGGTCGGACGTCCTGTGGTGGACTCGGCCGAACCTACCGGCCCCTGGCCGCTTTCTGTCAACAGCCGTTTGAGCTGCGACGTTTCTGCGAATCGCCAGGTCAGTGACGAAGATCCGCAGGTCGTGGCGATGCCGTGACAGCCGTCCACCAACGGTACGAAATGTCCCTATGTCACTCGTTTGGCTGCGCAAATACCGTTTGTCCGAACACCACGGTGCGCAGACAGACCGGCAGCGCGGTGCCCGGAGTGAGGTCCGGCAGGCCCGGGGTGCCCGAGCGCGGGTCGGTGGACCAGCGGGCCACCCGGTCGTCCGGGGCCTGGACCACGAGGTTCTCGGTGCGCCAGACCGCGTAGTCGGCCGGGGCGCCCGGCACCAGGGTGCCCGCGTCGTCCCGGCCGATCGCACGCCAGCCGCCCCGGGTGTGGGCGGTGAAGGCGGCCCGCGCCGAGATCCGGTGCTCGGGGGTGCGGTGGAAGGCGGCCGCGCGGACGGTCCCCCAGGGGTCCAGCGGGGTCACCGGTGAGTCGGAGCCGAACGCGAGCGGCACTCCGGCCCGCAGCAGGGCGGCGTACGGGTTGAGGGTGCGGGCCCGCTCGACGCCGAGCCGCTCGGCGTACATGCCCGCCTCGCCGCCCCACAGCGCGTCGAACGCGGGCTGCACGGAGGCGGTGAGGCCGAGCTCGGCGAAGGCGGCGATGGTCGCGGGGGTGAGCATTTCGGCGTGCTCGACGCGGTGCCGCGCGGCCCTGATCCGGCCGAGGCCGACCCGCTCGGCGGCGGCCCGGACGCCCGCCACGACCGCGCTGACGGCGCCGTCGCCGATGGCGTGGAAGCCGGCCTGGAGCCCGGCCTCGGTGCAGGCGGCCACATGGGCGGCCACGTCGGCGGCGTCCAGGTGGCCGGTGCCGGTGTGCGGGGCGTCGGCGTAGGGCGCGTGCAGACAGGCGGTGTGGGAGCCGAGGGAGCCGTCCACGAAGAGGTCGCCGGCCGCGCCGACAGCACCGAGTTCGCGGATGCGATCGGCGTCCTTGGCCCCCGCCACGCGCTCGGCCCAGTAGCCGAAGACCCGCGGCCCGGCTTCTTCGCGGGCCAGCCGGAGCAGCGAGGTGAAGTCATCCTCGTCGGAGATGTCGGGGCCGCCGCACTCGTGCAGGGTGCCGATGCCGAGCGATGCGGCGTGGCGGCGTGCCGCGCGCTGGGCCTCGGCGCGCTGGTGCGGGGTGATCGCGCCGTGGGCGGCGGCCCGCACCGCGTGGTGCGCGGCGCCGGTGAGGGGCTCGCCGTCGCGGTATCCGGCCAGGTCGCGGACGCCGGGCACCAGGTCGAGCAGGGCGGTGGTGACGACGGCCGAGTGGACGTCGATGCGCGGCAGGTACAGCGGGCGGCCGCCGGTGGCCGCGTCGAGCTCGGCGCGCGAGGGGTGGCGCCGCTCGGGCCAGCGGGCGGCGTCCCAGCCGTGGCCGAGCAGCACCCGGTCGTCGGGGCGGGCGGCCGCGTGGGCGCGTACGGAGTCGAGGGCTTCGGCGAGGGTGCGGGCCGCGGAGAGGTCGAGGCCGGTCAGCGCGAGGCCGGTGGCGGTGGTGTGCACATGCGCGTCGGTGAACGCGGGGGTGACCAGGGCGCCTTCGAGGTCCACGACCTCGTCGACACCGGAGGCGAAGGCGTCCGCGGCGCCTTCCGAGCCCACCCAGGCGACGTGTCCGCGTTCGACGACCATTGCGGTCGCGAAGGGGTCGGCGGGACTGTGCACGTCGCCCCCGCGCAGCAGGACGGTGCGGTGGGCGGTCTCTTCAGTTGCGGAACTCATGGAGGACAGCCTAGGGCGGTGTCCGATGGGTCATGGCCGGGGTCGCGACCCACCGGGCACCGGGTCGCGACCCACCGGACAGCCCCCCCGGATTCGCTGCGGCCGTGCTTCGTACTAGATGCGCGGCGGCCGTGCCTCGTACGCGGTGGACAGGACGACGGTCGTACGGGTCGAGACTCCGGCCAACGTGCGGATGCGGGTCAGCAGGTGCTCCAGCTCAAGCGGCGTCGCCACCCGGACCTTGAGGATGTAGTTCTCGTCGCCGGCCACGCTGTGGCAGGCCTCCAGCTCCGGTACGCCCGCCAGGCGCTCCGCGATGTCGTCGGGGGCGCTGGGGTCGAAGGGTTTCACCGAGATGAACGCGGTCAGCGGCAGGCCCACCGCCTCGGGGTCCACGACGGCCGCGTATCCGCGGATGACCCCGCGCTGTTCGAGACGGCGTACCCGCTGGTGCACCGCCGAGGTGGACAGGCCGGTGGCCTTGCCCAGGTCGGTGTAGCTCATCCGCCCGTCCTTGACGAGCAGATCCACGATCTGACGGTCCAGCTCCTCCATGGCGATCAACCTATTGCCCCGGGTCGCTTCCGGCACAGTCGGACGGCGCGGGAATCGGCACCTGCGGGCGGCATGTGACGAACACCACAGGTTTGCGGACGGGTCGCGGGGGCCCGCGCGGTTACCTCCCGGGCATGGCGGGAAGTGCTTGCTTTGGTCGCGGCCACGGCGCACATGCCGGCCCACCCGAGGGGGAGTGTCCCAATGCAGAATCCCAAGCGCACCGGACGTACGGAACGCGAACGCGCCGAACCGGAGCCTGTCGATATCGGCGGGTTCAGCGAGGAAGTCGAGGAAGAGGACTCGCTCGACGCGTACGACACCTTCGAGATGTACCGGGTGATCTGCCCGGACTGCGGGCAGCCGATCGCCCTGCTCGCCGACGAGGACGAGCTGCCCGAGCACGCGCTGTGCCCCAGCCCGTGGAACCCGTTCGTCCTGACCGTGTGTGCCGGGACCGGGCGTGCCGCGGGGGACGCGGAGGCGGCGGACGAGTCGCTCGACGTCCAGGAGCAGGACACCGCGCTGCTGCTCACGCTTCCCCAGGGGCTCGACTGGCGCACCCAGCCCTTCTCGCACGTCGGCGGCCCGGGCTCGCGCCCGATGCGCGTGCCGCAGATGCGCCGCGCCGCCTGAGCGCGCGAACCCGCCGGTGGGCCGGGCGCCGCCGAGGCGCGTCCGGCCCCTGTGCCCGCTTGACCGCCCCTGAGCGCGCTTGAGCCGCCGGAATCCTCAACTCCAGTACGTACCGCGCACCATGGCCTCCAGACTGGCCCGGTGCATGATCAGTGCGTCCGGGTCCGAGGGCGGTTCGACCTCGCCGAAGTGCAGTTGCCGGTGGGCAATCCGCAGCATGACGACGGCGTGCCGGAGCGCCGCGTACAGGGTGTGGAACTCCATGTCGCGCGGGGTGTGGCCGGTGAGTTGGGCGTAGTGGCGCTCGATGTCGTCGCGGCGCAGGAAGCCGGGGAGGCCCGGCTGGCCGAAACTCACCGTCAAGTCCTGGAAGAAGCGGTGCAGATAGACGGTCCATCCCAGGTCGAGTTCGCGCGGTCCGCAGGCGGCCATCTCCCAGTCGAGCACCGCCACGGGGTCGAATCCGCCGTAGACGATGTTTCCGATGCGGGCGTCGCCCCAGTTGAGTACCGAGGGGCCTTCGTCCTCGGGCCAGTGCGCGTCGAGCCAGTCGAAGGCCGACTCTATGAGCGGCGATCGCGCAACGCCGTCAATCACCCATTCGTAGTAATCCCGTTGGGCGCCCACGTGACGGCTCAGCGCTGACCCCTTTCCCTCCGGAAGCAGGAACTCGGCTTCCCTGGATGGGAATTGATCGTGCAACCGGGCGAGCACGGAGACGGTGGCGTCCTGGAGGCGGGCGCGTTCCGCGTCGGTGGCCGCGTGCAGCCAATTCCCCTCGTACGTATAGGGCATGACGTCCGGCGGTACGCGCCCCTCGGCCCGGTCCATCACGAAGAACGGCGCCCCGAGCGGCGCGGGGTCTTCTTCCAGCCAGCGAACCCGGGGCACGGGAACGTCGGTGTGCTCGGCGACGAGACGCATCACGCGGTACTGGCGGGCCATGTCGTACACGGGGAAGACGGTGTACGCGGCCGGGTCGGCGGCGAGCCGCAGGGCGCAGGCCCGGACGGGGGTTTCGGGGTGCTCGATGTCGAAGAGGAGGGTCTCGCTCGACATGCCGTTGGAGGACGGCACCCGGATGTCCATGACCCGGGCGCCGGGCAGCCGGGCGTCCAGCCAGGCGGTGAGCCGGCGGCCGACGTCCTCGGGGTCGCGGGTGGAGGTGCGGGGTCGGGGCGCGGTGGCCACGGAGGTGCTCCCTTCACGACGGAAAGGCAGGGGCGGCGGGGTCAGACGAGATCACGTCGGGACCGGACGGGACCAGGCGAGATCAGGGTGGAGGATCTCAGACGGGATCAGACGGGACCAGGGCGGCGGATCTCAGACGGAACCGGTCGGAACCGGACGGGACAGACGGGATCAGGGCAGCGGATCAGGGCAAAGGATCAGGGGGGCGAATCGGGGCGACGGATCGGGGCGGCGGATCAGAGCGCGACGGAGGTGTAGTCGGTGAAGCCGCTGGGGTCGTGGCGGCCGAAGCTGCCGTGCTCGAAGATCCCGTAACCGGTCTGCCCGTCGAGGGTGAACCGGGCCGCGTGGTCGGTCACGCCGAACGCGGCCATCGGGTGGGCCGCCGGATCGGACAGGTCATAGGTCTGACGGTCGGTCCAGCCGCGGCCCTGCCAGGTACCGTGCTGCCAGCCGTCGGCGGGCGGATAGCCCGCGCCGACCGCGAGGGGTGAGGAGGCGAGGATCTCGACGCCGAGTTCGAGGGGCTTGCGGGACTGGTCGGTGAGGTGGATGACCGCGCGCTCGGGGTGGCGGGTGCCGGGGCGGTAGGTGATGTCGGCCTGGGGCCAGCCGAGTTGGGCGTCGCGGTGGCCGTCGCGGACGAGTACCGCCTCGTTGAGGGTGCGGTAGCCGTCGGCGTCCTCCTGGGCGATGACCATGACGAACCGGTCGTCGAAGCGGGCCGGCACCCACAGCCAGTGGAACCCCTCCGGCCGGTACTCGTCGCCGCGCCCGGCGTCCTCGCCGGGGATCGGCCGCACCCCCCAACTGCGGTCGCGCGTCCCGGTCCACTCCCCCGCCGTGACGGGAATCTCCTCGCCGGCGACGCGGATCACGCCGGTGCAGTGCCCCGCCTGCACGAACCGGCGCCCCTCCAGCGTGAGCCGGTCCCCCTTGCGCTGCGTGTGATGGGGTTCCCACAGCGCGGGGAAGTCCGCGTTCCAGACGATTTCGTACGAGAGTGAATTCGGGTCGTCCGGATCGGGAGCGCAGTGCAGTGTGAGGCGGCGCAACGGGGTGTCGACGGTGATCCGCAGGGGGCCGACGGAAAGGTTCATGCGGTCGTCGGTGAGGGCGTCGGAGGCTCTGACGGCGTGCAGCCGGTCGCCCACGCGGAGGGTGGCGTAGGCGTCGATCACCCCGGTGTTGGGGTAGACCCCGAGGCCCGCGATGAGCAGGGCCCGGCCCTGGTGGTCGAAGGCGTGGAAGATGCAGCGGTCGTAGGCGTTGCGGTCGCCGGTGACGAGGTGCTTCATCGAGAGCGGGGCCTGGTGTACGGGGTACTCGTCGAGAGGGACGGGGCGGTCCTGCGGCATGGCCAACCTCCTGCCGGACGGAAGGAGTTGACGGTACGTCAGCTAGCCCCTGCTGGCCATACCCAGGGGGCCGGATCAGCGGCCCCAGCACCACCGGGCACCACCGGTCGGGGTGCTCAGGCCCACCCGGGTTGAGAAAGCTGAGCCCTGGGGCTTCGCCCCAGACCCTGCGGGGGCTTCGCCCCCTGCACCACTGGGCGAGCAGTGGGCGGGCCCTGCCGGGGCGCCGCGATCAGGAGTGGTCCCGGCTCGCGGCGGCCCGGGTGGGGGTCAGCGGGTCTCCGGACCCGCGAGGTGGCGGGCGATGACCATGCGCTGGATCTGGTTGGTGCCCTCGACGATCTGGAGGACCTTCGCCTCGCGCATGTACCGCTCGACCGGGAAGTCGGCCGTGTAGCCGTAGCCGCCCAGGACCTGGACCGCGTCCGTGGTCACCTTCATCGCCGCGTCCGTGCAGAACAGCTTGGCCATCGCGGCCTGCCGGGAGAAGGGGCGCCCCGCGTCGCGGAGCCGGGCGGCGGCCAGGTACAGGGCGCGGCCCGCCTCGATCTGGGTCGCCATGTCGGCGAGCATGAAGCGCAGGCCCTGGAAGTCGGCGATGGGGCGGCCGAACTGCTGCCGCCCGGTGGCGTACGAGAGCGCCTCGTCGAGTGCGGCCTGGGCGACGCCGATCGCGCAGGCCGCGATCCCGAGCCGGCCCGAGTCGAGCGCGGAGAGCGCGATCGCGAAGCCCTGGCCCTCTTCTCCGATGCGGCGCGCGTCGGGGACGCGTACGCCGTCGAAGTGGAGCTGGGCGGTGGGCGAGCCCTTCATGCCCATCTTCTTCTCGGGGGCGGCCGGGGTCAGCCCCTCGGCGTCGCCCGGGACGAGGAAGGCCGTGATGCCGCGGGCGCCCTCGCCGCCGGTGCGGGCCAGCACGGTGTAGAAGTCGGCGAGCCCGCCGTGGGTGATCCAGGCCTTGGTGCCGGTGATGACCCAGTCGGCGCCGTCCCGTACGGCCTTGGTGCGCAGCGATGCCGCGTCGGATCCCGAGGAGGGCTCCGAGAGGCAGTACGCGCCGAGCAGGCCGCCGCCCAGCATGGCGGGCAGGTGCTCGGCCTGCTGCTCCTTGGTGCCGTAGCCCGCGAGGGCGTGGCAGGCGAGTGAGTGGACGCTGACGCCTAGGCCGACCGTGAGGCGGGCCGAGGCGAGCTCCTCCAGCACCTGGAGGTAGACCTCGTAGGGCTGGTCGCCACCGCCGAACTCGGAGTCGTACGGCAGGCCGAGCAGTCCGGCTTCGGAGAGCAGGGTGAAGACCTCGCGCGGGAAGTGCCCGGCATCCTCCTGCTCTGCGGCCTGAGGTGCGATCTCCCGCTGGACGATGTCGCGCACCAGCGCTACAAGGTCCCGGGCCTCCTCGGTGGGCAGCTGTCGTTCCACCGGCTGCGGGGCACGGTCGGGCATGGCGGCGCTCTCCTCCCTGTCGGGCGCTTCGGCGGACGCACGCGCAGGGTGTGGCGGCGCCGCCGGTGACTCTGCTCTACACCCGTTGCCTTCCCCTCCGGGTCACGGAAGTAGCAGGCGGGCGGCTGTGGCGCTGTGAGTATGCCCGATCGGACGCGTCCCGTCACTGGCTCCAAGATCACGATTTCCCCGGGCTCCGCGCCGGGCGGCGTCATGGAACCGAGCCCTCCGGAATTGGTCCGAACCATTGACCGCACTGGTCTAGTCCTTCTAGCGTTCCCCTCGGCGCCTTAGTGCGTTCATGTCAAAGCACCCGTGACCGGCCCCCCACCCCCCCTCCCCACGAGGAGATCACGATGCTCGGACCCCACCGCCGCCACGCCCTCCCCCAAGCCCTCAACTCCGTTCGAGCGGGGCGTACCCCGCTCCGGGCGCTGCTCGCCGCCGTGTGCACGACCGCGCTCGGTGTCACCCTGCTCGCCGGCGCGGGCAGCGCGACCGCCTCCCCCGAGCAGGCCCCCCGGCCCGTCGCGGCCGGTTCCAAGGTCGTCGGGTACTTCACCGACTGGGGCGTCTACCAGCGCAATTACCACGTCAAGAACATCGAGACCTCGGGCTCGGCGGACAGACTGACCCACATCAACTACGCGTTCGGCAATGTCACCGGCGGCAAGTGCGCCATCGGCGACGCCTACGCCGACTACCAGAAGACGTACGACGCCGCCTCCAGCGTCGACGGCACCGCCGACACCTGGAACCAGCCGGTCGCGGGCAGCTTCAACCAGCTGAGGGAGCTCAAGAAGAAGCATCCCGGGCTCAAGGTCCTCTGGTCGTTCGGCGGTTGGACCTGGTCGGGCGGCTTCGGCGAGGCGGCCAAGAACCCCGCCGCGTTCGCCGATTCCTGCTACTCCCTGGTCAAGGACCCGCGCTGGGCCGACGTCTTCGACGGCATCGACGTCGACTGGGAGTACCCCAACGCCTGCGGCCTCTCCTGCGACACCAGCGGGCGCGACGCGTTCAAGAACCTGCTGGCGGCGCTGCGTTCGAAGTTCGGCGGGTCGAGTCTGGTCACCGCAGCCATCACCGCCGACGCCTCGGCGAACGGCAAGATGGACGCCACCGACTACGCGGGCGCCGCGCAGTACGTCGACTGGTACAACCCGATGACGTACGACTTCTTCGGCGCCTGGGCGGCCCAGGGCCCGACCGCCCCGCACTCCCCGCTCACCTCCTACAGCGGGATCCCCACGCAGGGCTTCAACACCGACGCCGCCATCCAGAGGCTGAAGGGCCTCGGGGTTCCGTCGAGCAAGCTACTGCTCGGCATCGGCTTCTACGGGCGCGGCTGGACGGGCGTGACGCAGCAGGCGCCCGGCGGCACCGCGACGGGGCCCGCGGCGGGAACGTACGAGCAGGGCATCGACGACTACAAGGTGCTCAAGACCAAGTGCCCCGCCAACGGGACGGTCGCGGGGACGGCGTACGCCTACTGCGGCAACGACTGGTGGAGCTACGACACCCCGTCCACCATCGCCGGGAAGACGGCCTACAAGAACGACCAGGGCCTCGGCGGGACCTTCTTCTGGGAGCTGAGCGGCGACACCAGCAACGGTGAACTCATCAAGTCGATCGGCTAGCAAGGGAGTTGGAGGGGCGGACGGCGGCGGCCGTCCGCCCCTTCGGCACGGCTAGGCGGGATCGGGCGACGGGCAGAACGGCTCGAACTCCTCGATGGTGTCGAGGGTGTGCCGCAGCATCCGTACGAGCAGTTCGCGCACCGTGTCGCGCGGCGGCTCCAGCGTGCCGAGCCAGTCCAGGGTGACGCTCTCCACGCTGCCCAGCCAGCCGAGCAGGGCGAGCCGGGCGAGCGGCGGTATCTCCCGGGTGCCGTAGGCGCCGTAGGCGATGGTGGCGATCAGCTCCTCGCGCACGGCGTCCCGGATGGCCTGCACCTCGGTGTCGAAGCCGACGCCGCCGGTGACGATCGTCCGGTACGCCGCCTGGTGGTGCTCGGCGTAGCGGAGATAGCCGTCGATGGTGCGGTGGACGCGTTCGGCGCGGGGCAGATCGGTGTCGCTCCCGGCGCGGGACACCAGGTCGGCGACGGAGTCCTCGACGATGGCCAGGTAGTAGCCCCGTTTGGACTTGAAGTAGTAGTAGATCAGGCCCTTCGCGACCCCCGCGTGCTGGGCGATGTCGTCCATCGACAGCGCGTCGTACGAGGTGTCCGCGAACAACTTCCGGCCGGTTGCGATGAGTTCGGAGCGGCGGACCTGGGATCTCTCGGTCGTACCGCGCTGTTGACTATTATTCAAATTCGGCCCTAGTCTCCAACTGCCACAGGATGCCCGCAGTATGGCAGACCTGCATTCGCACTCCCCCTGCACCGCTGGACACGGACCGTACGGGAGGATCAAGTGAGCGCAGCTGGACGGCCGTTGGCCGAAGGCAGAACAGCATGGAAGAAGACCGCGGTCGTCGCCCTGCCGGCAGTGGTGGCGGTCGGGATCATGGCCAATGTGATGGCCGAGGGCGCGCTGGCCGCGTCGTTCGCGGTCTCCGGAACGAGTTTCCAGGTCGCGTCGGGGAAGCTGACCAGTTCGGGGCTCTCCTCGTTCGTGCAGACCGACAGGTCGGTCGACGGCAAGGGCCACCCGGTGGCGCTGCTCGGCATCGGCGACGCCAAGCTCAGCGACATCTGCCAGTCGGCGGAGGTCAACACCCCTGTCGGAACAGTGGTGTTCAAACTGACGGCGGGCGGTGACGCGGGCGAGGTCACGGCCAGCGACCTCGTCATCGACGGTGCGGACCTGGTCGGCGACGCCCGCTTCGGCACGGCGCAGATCGGCCGGGACGCCTCGACGCTGGATGCGGTGAAGGGCGTCCAGGGCGAGCCGGGCAAGTTCGGGCTGCAGGCCGGGGACATCGAGGTCAACGGCGTGAAGTCGCATGCCTGGTCGGCGACCGGCGGCAACTTCCGGCTGAAGGGGATGAAGGTCGATGTGAGCATCGGCGGCAAGAAGTGCTTCTGAAACGAGTGGGGTTGCTCCGGGTCCCCCAGTCCGGGACGGCCGCTCCCGCGAGGCACCTGCGGGGCGGGGCCGGGCCGGCCGATGGGGCCGACGGCCCGGATGCGCAGGGTGGCCCGCGGGGCGGGGTACAGGGTGCACCCCGGCCCGGGGCCCCGAATGTGCAGAGCGGCCCGCAGGTCGGGGTGCAGGGTGGCACCCGGGGCCGGGTGCCAGGTCGGCGGCAGGCCGGGGGTACCGAACCCACCGCCCGCGAACCCGGCCGGGCCTCCTGGGGCGCGGCTTCGTACGGTTCGACCGGTGCGGGGCCGACGGCATGGCTCGATGCGCGGCTGCCGCTGCCCGGAGCCCGGCGGGTGTTCCGGGGGTGGCGGCGGACGCGGCCCTTCTGGGCGGGGCTCTTCCTCCTGCTCGGCGGCGTCGAACTGCTCGTCGTGCCGCTGTCGCCGCTGACCATCCTGGTCAGCCTCGGGCTCGGCGGCATCGCCGCGATCGGCATCGGGCTCGCCCTGGCCGTCGCCGGGCTCTTCCTGTGGTTCCTGCCGCACACCCGGCACTATGTGTCCGTCAACGCCCTGATCCTGTCCGTGCTGTCGTTCGCGGCCACCAATCTCGGCGGGTTCCTGGTCGGGATGGCGCTGGGGATCGCGGGCAGCGCGATGGGCTTCGGCTGGACCCCGAAGGAGGCACCCGCGGCGCAGGCGCCGAACGCCCGCACCCAGCGCACCCTCGCCGCGGCCCTGCCCGTCGCCCTGCTCATCACCATCGGCGGCGGGTGGCCGCTCGCGCAGGCGCCGCAGCCAGGCACGGCCGCCGCGGCGGCAATCGCGCAGGCGCCCCAGCTGAGCACCGTAGCCGGGACGGCGATCACCCAGGCTCCCCGGCCCGGCGCGGTCACCGCGCCGGCGGTCCCGCCGACCATCACCACCACCCGCTTCGCACCCGACGGCTTCCTGCTCGCCGGGGTGACGACCGTGCCCACCGCGCACGGCCCCCTCAAGGCCATGATCCTCAAGATGAGGTCGGCCTCGCTCACCGACTACCGCCTCCGCACCCGGGACGGACACGACGAACTCGCCCTCGGCGCACGCTCGTTGGACCTCAGCGGTGATGTGACCCTCTACCTCACCAAGTTCAGCGGCTGCCTCGAAGGGCTGCTCTGTCTGACCTTCGACCCCGACACCCTGCCGGTGCCGCCGGTCGTCCCGCCGTTCGTCTTCATGACCGACGTCACGGCCGAACAGGCCCTGGTCACCTCGGACTTGATCGTCGCGAACGGACTGACCCTGGGGGCATCGTGATCCAGATCCAGGCCGCGCTCTTCTGGGCGTACGGAACCGGCGCGGCCTTCGCCGTCTCGGCGGCCCGCCAACTCCAGTGGTGGCAGCGCTCGGTGCACGAGGAGGGCGTACGCACCCGCAGCCGCGCCGCCAACCCGTACCTGATGCTGACGGTACTGTTCGCGGCCGTGCTCCTGGTGCCCACCGGACTCTTCATGATGTGGCGGAACCCGTCGTGGGCGACCATGCAGGTGGCCCGCGACCACCACGGGATCTGGGCCGGGTTCGTGCTGTGCTACGCGGGCGGCACCGTCGTCGCCGCACTGCTCGGCTTCCTCGTGGCGCAGTCGCTGGTGCTCGTGGGGGCGGGCTACTGGGCGTACCTCCAGTGTGTGGGCGCGCACTTCCTGCTGTTCGGGGTGCTCGTCCACGGCTGGGACGGGACCGGCTACCGCCGTCTGCTGACCACGAGCCAGGGGGCCTTGCGGGACTGGGCGAAGGACAGCGTGGCCAACAACCTGCTGCACTTCCTGACCTCGGGGACGTTCCTCGCCCTGCTCGTCCTCGGGGCCGCGGTGATCGGCACGATGCTGATCACGGAGATCGGCTGGCTGATGGAGGGCTGGGAGCTGCCGGGCGCGGACGAGGACCGCAAAGTGGCGCGGGTGCTGGCGGTCGCCATCGCCGCGGCCGGGGTCTACGGGCTGCCGTTCGCCGGCGCCCTCGGGGCGAGTCTGCTGGTGCGCCTCGCGGGGTGGCCGCTGGGCCTCGCGGTCTTCGCCGCGGTGGCGGGCTACACCCTGCTGGCCCGGCGTTCACCGGTGCGGCTGCTCTACGGTCTGGTCGGCGTCCCGAAGCGGCACTGGAAGGCCGACCCCGGCCTGGAGCTCACGTACTGAGCGCTCCACGGGAAGTGGCGTTCGTCGGCCGCGGTCCCACAAGACCGCTTACAGCAGGCCCGACTGCGTGACCAGCATCGCGAGGACCACCACGAGGGTCCAGCCCAGGATGTGCTCCAGGATCTTGGGGCCGGTGTCCTGGGGGCCGCCGGTGCGGGCGCGGAGCTCGGCCAGCGCGCGGGGGTCGTCGGCGGTGGTGGCAGGCAGGGTCATGGGAACTCACTCGGTCGTGTGGCGGTGCACGGTCCCCCCGGGTGGCCTCTCCACAGTGCCAGCGGATCCGTCCCCCGGGGGAGAGACGTTCGTCACTGCCCCGGGGGCCGGTGGCCGCTCAGCCGATGCCCACGGCCGCGAGTGCCTTGCGCTGCCCGGCCGTCGGACGCGCGGGCCAGTACAGGTAGCAGACGCCCCCTGTGCCGGACACCACCTTTCCGCTCGCGTTGTGGCGCTTGGTCCGCAGCCAGATGTTCTCGAACTCGCGCCTCTTGTAGACGCGGCGCACGGCGGCGTCGTCCGGCGAGGCCGGGTCGTTGGCGATCACGTCGCCGTCGTCGGTGAAGCCGATCACCGTCATCAGATGCCCCGAGGTGCCGTAGCCCGCGCCGGTCAGCTCGGTCTTCAGGAACGACTGGGACGTTATGGCGGGGATGCCCGCGCGGATCAGCGTCTCCAGGTCGGTCAGCGACCGCAGCCGGGTCACCACGGAGCTCATGTCCTGGTACGTGGCGGCGTACGCGGCGTTGAAGGGCCAGTTGCCGCAGCCCGCGTACTGGTAGTCGTAGGTGCCCCGGGCGGCCTGGCAGACCTGCGGGTCGGCGTAGGACGGGTCGACCCAGGCGAGGTCGGCGGCGCTGGGCTTCCGCCCCCAGTACTCGGTGATCATCTGCGAGGAGGTGGGGCTGCACCAGGCCTCGCCGCCGTTGTCGTACTGCGGGTACTGGCCCTTGTGGACCTCCTGCGAGTAGCGCGGCACCTCCAGCTCGCCCGCGAATCCCGGGGTCGAGGCATCCACCGTGAACCGGTCCGGGATGTCGGAGGCCATGGCGCCGAGCCGCCACACGGTGGGTGTGAGCCCGCTGCCCGGGAGCCGGTAGAGGGTGACCCGCAGCTGGTAGGCGGCCAGCCGCAGGCCCCCGGCCGGGGTGTCGATCGCGAAGGTGTCGGTGGAGATCGAGCTCTTGCCGTCGCCCTGGCCGTCGACGGAGGTGCGCCGGATGTCGGTGTCGCCGTCGCCCGCGGTCCAGCGGCCCATGACGTACGCGGGTGTGGCGGTGCCGTCCGTATAGGTGCCGAGCAGTTCGACCTGGAGCCAGGTGCCGGCCGGGGCGTGCGCGTTCCAGTGGGCGACGGCCTCGGTGGCGGGGACGGCGGAGCGGTGCACCGGGGAGGTCCAGCTCGCGTACTCCCAGGTGGCGGTCTTGTGGGTGTGCGGATCGGTGTAGGCGGTGCTTGCGGCGGGCTCGTCGATGACGATGCCGGGACGGCGGCCCCCTTCGGCGCGCACCCCGTCGGCGCTGCCCGAGCGCCATTGGGCCTGCGAGATCCAGGCATGGTTGTCCACGAGCTTCGGGGCCCGCCTCGGCCGGGACGGGCCGCCGGAGGCCGCCGCCGGTCCGGCCGAGGCGGTCACGGTCGCACCGGCCGCGAAGGCGACGGCTGCGGCGAGGACGGTTCTGCGCGGGGTGGAGCTGGTCACGGTAGGACCCCCAGTCGGTCATGGATGGGGCGGCGGGTGCACGTCGGCGGCCCAACTATCCCGGGTCCGGCGGCCCTTCGGCCAGTGATTCGCCCCGCGTCCCGCCGCCAATATTGGTCTCGACCACTGGCGTGACCTGCGGGGGTGCCGATGCCCGCGCCCCCGGACCCGGGACCCGAAGCGGCGCACCGGATCCGCACCGGCCACCGGGGTACGGTCGGAGTCCCATGGGCCGACCTGCGCTTTCGCGCACGCCGCCCCGCACGGATCCGCCCCAGCCGCCGCAGACCCGGGAAGGACGCATGAACAGCACCCCGCCCCCCGAGACCGACCTGCCCGAACTGGCCGTACGCATCAGCGAGTTGACGCCGTCCTGCGGACCGGTGCGGCTGGTCGGGGTCGACGGGCACGCGGGCTCCGGGAAGTCCACGTTCGCGGCGCGGCTCGCGGCGGAACTGGGCGGGGCGCCGGTGCTGCACCTGGATGATCTGGCCACCCACGAGGAGTTCTTCGACTGGACGGACCGGTTCCGCCGACAGGTCCTCGACCCGTTCGAGCGCGGCGGGGCCGCGCGCTACGACCCGTACGACTGGAACCTCCGGCGCTTCGGGGCGGCCCGCGTCCTGGAGCCCGCGCCCGTGGTGCTGATCGAGGGGGTGGGGGCCGGCCGCCGGGCGCTGCGGCCCTCACTGGCCCTGCTGCTGTGGATGGAGCTCGACGCGGAAGCCTCCTGGGTACGGGGCCGGCAACGCGATGGAATCGGACTCTCCGCTTTCTGGGACGACTGGACGGAGGCGGAGATACGCCATTTCACCGAGGACCCGTCGAGGCCCTTCGCCGACACCCTGGTACGCCAGGGGCGGGAGGGGTACGAGTGGCTCCCGGGGCCTGATTCGGCAGCGCGTGCGAACCGCGTCATCACTGAGGGTGATGAGCTCACCCCACCGCATTGAACCGGCGCAAAACAGCCTCGAGAGTGCCTCAACTCCGCTTGACCCGGGGGCCATACAGGTCTTACGTTCTCAATGTGCGGCTTTCCGAAGCCGCCGCAGACGCGAAGCCCCCGGTTGTTCCCCCGTGATCGGGGGCTTCGTTCTGCCCCAATTTTCCGCATCGGGCCCGTCACGCAGGGCATTCCGCTCACCCTGGGTCACCGCCAGAGCGCCCCCCGCGCCCCCTTCGGCAGCAGGCCTTCCCGCAGGTACGATGCACATCGGTGCGGTCAACTCCCGTCAATTCCCTTGTGTGAATTGGCGGTTCAGCACGGGGCACGGTGGTGGGGGACGTGATGGACTTCGGCACTACGGGCGCGCACGCCCCGGCCGATCTCGCCTGGCTGCGCGGTGTGGATGCGTACACCATGGGCGCCTATCCGCAGGCCGAGGAGGAGTTCCGCACGGCCGTGCGGCTCGATCCCGCGATGGCGGACGGCTGGCTGGGACTGCACGCGCTGCGCGTGGACACCACGACCGCCCTGCTGCGCATGTACCGTCACCGCGCGCGGTTCGGGGAACAGCGGGCCGGACACCGCAGGGCCCTCAACTCCTGGTACTGGCTCGGCTGGTGGGTGCAGCCGGTCCTGGAGAGCCCGCGCGATCTGCTGCTCGCCCACGCCTCGCACTGGCTGGACGGACGCCATGTCCCGGAGCTGGACCGGGCGTTGGCGGGGCTGCCGCCCGTCGACGCCGATCCCCAGGTGCGCTTCCTGCACGCCTGCCGCGCCTATCTCGTCAAGGACTGGGAGCAACTCGTCCGCCACACCGAGCCGTTGGTGGACGATCCGCTGCTCGGCATCGAGGCCGGGCTTTTCGGCGGGATGGCCCGGGTCCGCCTGGAGATGTTCGGCCAGGCCGAGCCGCTGCTCTCGGCCGCGCTGATGCGCTGCCGCAGTGAACAGCCCCAGCGCAAGGAGCTGCGCTACTGGCTGGCCCGCGCCCACGAGGGCACCGGGCGCTCAGCCGCGGCGCTCCCCCTGTACCGGGCCGTGCACCGGGTCGACCCGGCGTTCATGGACACCGCCGCGCGGCTCACCGCGATCACCGAGAACGACGGGTTCGACGGCTCCGAGGACTCCCCCGACCTCGCCGCGGTCGCCCTGTCCGGCTTCGGCGACACCGTGGAGGCGGACGCCGATTCCGCCCTGGGCCTCGATCCGCCCGAGGGCCGCGAGCTCAGACCCGGCAGCGAGCCGCAACTGCCGCCGGCCGGGCCGCCCCGGGCCCTGCCCGACGGCGTACGGGAGAAGCCGGGCGTGCCGGCCCAGCCCGGTCCCCCGCAGTTCCCGGCCGGGCCCACCGATGCCGTGCTGCTCGCCGAAGCGCTCGCCGAACTGGAGCGGATGGTCGGTCTCGAACCGGTCAAGCGCCAGGTCAAGGCGCTCTCCGCGCAGCTCAACATGGCCCGGCTCAGGGCCAGTCAGGGCCTGCCGGTGCAGCCGCCGAAACGTCACTTTGTCTTCTCCGGCCCCTCCGGCACCGGCAAGACCACCGTGGCCCGCATCCTGGGCCGGGTCTTCTACGCGCTCGGACTGCTCGGCGGCGATCACCTGGTGGAGGCCCAACGAGCCGACCTGGTGGGCGAGTTCCTCGGCCAGACGGCCGTCAAGGCCAATGAGCTGATCGACTCGGCACTGGGCGGAGTGCTCTTCGTGGACGAAGCGTACTCGCTCTCCAACTCCGGTTACAGCAAGGGCGACGCCTACGGCGACGAGGCACTCCAGGTACTCCTCAAGCGCGCCGAGGACAACCGCGACCACCTGGTGGTCATCCTCGCGGGCTACCCCGAGGGCATGGACCGGCTGCTCGCCGCCAACCCCGGCCTGTCCTCCCGCTTCACCACCCGGGTCGACTTCCCCTCGTACCGGCCGCTCGAACTCACCTCGATCGGCGAGGTGCTCGCGGGCGAGAACGGGGACGTCTGGGACGAGGAGGCGCTGGAGGAGCTGCGCTCGATCAGCGGGCACGTGGTGGACCAGGGCTGGATCGACGAGCTCGGCAACGGCCGCTTCCTGCGCACCCTGTACGAAAAGAGCTGCGCCTACCGCGACTTGAGGCTGTCGATGTACCCGTCGACACCCACCCGGGACGATCTGTCCACCCTGCGGCTGCCCGATCTGATGCAGGCGTACGGAGAGGTCCTGTCGGGTCGCGGCCCCACGCGCCGCGACCCGCAGGATCCGCTGTAGGCGGTGTCCGGCGGGCCGGGCGTCGCGCCCTCGGCCATGACCCGCCGGACACCCCTAGCGCGCCAGCGCCTGTTCCGCCTGTTCGCTGCGGGGTTCGGCGAAGCGCGTCAGCGGGGTGGGCTCCTCGCGGTGGGCGGGGTCGCGGACCTCGCCCACCAGCATTTCCAGGACGTCCTCCAGGGCGACCAGGCCGAGCACCCGGCCCGAACCGTCCGCGACCTGGGCGAGGTGCGCGGCCGCGCGGCGCATCACCGTCAAGGCGTCGTCCAGGGGCAGTTCGGCGCGCAGCACGGCGAGCGGCCGCCACAGCTTCTGCGGCACCGCGCGCTCCCGGTCCTCCACGTCCAGTACGTCCTTGACGTGCAGGAAGCCCATGAAGGCGCCGCCCTCCGCGCACACCGGGAAGCGGGAGTATCCGGTGCGTACCGTCAGCTCCTCCAGCTCCCGGGGCGTCACCGAGCAGCCGACCGTGATCAGCGAGGCCCGGTCGAGCAGGACGTCCGTCACCGGGCGGCTGCCCAGTTCCAGGGCGTCCTCCAGGCGTTCCTGGGCCTCGGGCGCGAGCAGCCCGGCCTGGCCGGAGTCCTCGACGAGACGGCCGAGCTGGACGCTGGTGAAAACGGCCTCCACCTCGTCCTTCGGCTCGACCCGGAACAGTTTCAGGATCAGCCGTGCGCAGGCGCCGAGCGTGATCGTCACGGGCTTGCAGACCCGGGCGAAGGCGACCAGGCCCGGGCTGAACCAGAGCGCGGTCTTCTCGGGCGCCGCCATCGCCAGGTTCTTCGGGACCATCTCGCCGATGACGAGGTGGAGCGAGACCACCAGGGCGAGGGCGATGACGTAGCCGAGCGGGTGGACCAGGCCCTCGGGCAGCCGGGCCGCCTGGAAGACGGGCTCAAGGAGCCGGGCCACGGTCGGCTCGGCGACCGCGCCGAGCGTCAACGAGCAGACGGTGATGCCGAATTGGGCGGCCGCCATCATCTGCGGCAGGTTCTCCAAGCCGTGCAGCACCTGGCGGGCTCGGGCGGATTCACCGGCGAGCGGTTCGATCTGGCTGCGGCGTACGGAGACGAGCGCGAACTCGGCGCCGACGAAGAAGCCGTTGGCGAGCACGAGGAGCAGCGCGAACAGGAGTTGGAGCAGGCTCATCGGACGGCCCCCGCCACCGGCACGTCGACCACCGGCACGTCGGCCGCCCGCACGAAGCGGACCCGCTCCGCGCGGTACCGCTCCACCTGGCGGACCTGGATCCGCCAGCCCGGCAGCTCGACCCGGTCGCCCGGTACCGGGATCCGGCCGAGCAGGTCGGCGACCAGTCCGGCCACGGTCTCGTACGGGCCCTCGGGCGCGGCGAGGCCTATCCGGCGCAGCGAGAGGATCCGGCAGCTGCCGTCGGCCTCCCAGGCGGGCCGGCCGTCCTCGCCGGCCACCACGGCCAGTTCGGGACGGGCGGCATCCGCGCCGTCGTGTTCGTCACGCACCTCGCCGACCAGTTCCTCGACGATGTCTTCGAGGGTGACCACGCCAGCCGTGCCGCCGTACTCGTCCACGACGACGGCTATGGGCTGTTCGCTGCGCAGCCGTTCGAGGAGCTGCTGCACCGGCAGCGTCTCCGGTACGAGCAGCGGCGGCACGGCGATCAGGCCGACCGGGGTGCGCAGCCGTTCCGCCGGCCGCACCGCGAGTGCGTCCTTGAGGTGGACCATGCCGACGACCTCGTCGATCCGGTCCCGGTAGACCGGGAAGCGGGAGAGTCCGGTGGCCCGGGTGAGGTTGAGGACGTCGGCGGCGGTCGCGGTGGTCTGCAGGGCGCTGACCTTGACGCGCGGGGTCATGACGTTCTCGGCGGTGAGGTGGCCGAGTGAGAGGGTCCGTACGAAGAGGTCGGCGGTGTCCTGTTCCAGCGCGCCGGCCTGGGCCGAGTGCTTGACCAGGGAGACCAGTTCGCCGGGGGTGCGGGCGGAGGCCAGCTCGTCGGCGGGCTCCACCCCGAGCGCCCGCACCAGGCGGTTGGCGACGGTGTTGAGCAGGGCGATCACCGGGCGGAAGAGCCGCGAGAAGCGGTTCTGCGGGCCGGCGACGAAGCGGGCCACCTGGAGCGGCCGGGAGACCGCCCAGTTCTTCGGGACGAGCTCGCCGATCACCATCTGGACGGCGGCGGCGAGCAGCATGCCGAGGACGACGCTGATGCCCGAGGCGGCGCCGGCCGGGAGGCCGGTGGCGCCGATGGGGCCGTCGAGCAGGTCGGCGAGCGCCGGTTCGGCGAGCATGCCGACGACCAGCGAGGTGATGGTGATGCCGAGCTGGGTGCCGGACAGCTGGAAGGACAGCTCGCGCAGGGCCGCCACCACGGTGCGGGCCCGGCGGTCGCCCTCGGCGGCGGCGCGCTCGGCGTCCGGCCGGTCGACGGTGACCAGGCCGAATTCGGCCGCCACGAAGAATCCGTTGGCGAGGATCAGAAGGAATGCCGCGGCCAGCGGCAGAAGCGTGAACGTCATGCCGCCGCCTCCTGGGAGGGGACGGCGCAGGTACTACCGGACGATCCGTCCATTGCTGGAGGGAGTCACTCCTCGGGTCGCTGGTGCCCCGCGGCCGATGGTGCGGGCCCGTGTGCGGGGCGGGGCGCGCTCGGCGCCGCCGACATCAGGGTAATCAAGATGGTGCCTGGTGGGGCAGGGGGCTCAGCCGTTGTCGTGAGCCGTGCCGGGTGAATCGGTGTGCGTGCCGCGGGTTTCGGCGAGGGCGCGCAGCGCCTTGGCGTCGCGGATCGCCTGGGCCCGGCCGATTCCGGGCTGGATGCCGAGCGCGGGCAGGCTGGTGCCGTCGCTGAGGTCGAGGAAGACCCAGGGGTCGCCCGGACGGAGGTTCACCCGGAGGATCTCCGCCCAGGCGAGCCGGCGCCTGGCGGTGAGGTTGACGACCGTGACGCCCGCGTCGTCGGCGACGACCTTGGGCCTGCTGAGCAGCACGAGCACCCCGAGGAACAGGGCGGCCATGAGGATGAAGCTGCCCCGCTCGCCCCCGCTCAGACCGTCCAGGAGCAGCGACATGGCCGTCATGGCGACGAACATGGCGGCTCCGCTGATCAGCAGGACGGCCCGGGTGCGGGTCGGCCTGAACGTGACCGGGAGGACGGGCGGTTGGGGTGCGGGGGCGGACACGGTGTCGTTCACTTTCGTAGCTGTCGCGGGCCGGGCGTCAAAGGCCGTGTCCAGACCATGAGGTCCGGGCACGGAGCGGGCGCTCAGAGGCGGCAGGCGTGGATGGCCGTGGTGAGGATCGCGCGGGCGCCCAGCTCGTACAGGTCGTCCATGACCCGCTGGGAGTCCTTGGCGGGGACCATCGAGCGGACCGCGACCCAGCCCTCGTTGTGCAGCGGGGAGATCGTCGGCGACTCCAGGCCCGGAGTGAGGGCGACGGCGCGCTCCAGGTGCTCGGCGCGGCAGTCGTAGTCCATCATCACGTAGCTGCGGGCCACCAGGACGCCCTGGAGGCGGCGCAGGAACTGCTGGACCTTCGGGTCGTCGGCGGTGGCACCGGTGCGGCGGATGACGACCGCCTCGGACTTCATGATCGGCTCGCCGATGACTTCGAGGCCCGCGTTGCGCAGCGAGGTGCCGGTCTCCACGACGTCCGCGATGACCTGGGCGACGCCCAGTTCGATGGCGGTCTCGACGGCGCCGTCGAGGTGGACGACGGAGGCGTCGACGCCGTTGTCCGCGAGGTGCTTGGCGACGATGCCCTCGTAGGAGGTCGCGATCGTCATGCCGCCGAAGTCGGCGATGCCGTTCGCGGTGCCGGGCTTGGTGGCGTAGCGGAAGGTGGAGCGGGCGAAGCCGAGCGGCAGGATCACCTCGGCGTTCGCACCGGAGTCGACCAGGAGGTCCTCGCCGGTGATGCCGATGTCGAGCCTGCCCGCGGACACGTAGATCGCGATGTCCTTGGGGCGCAGGTAGAAGAACTCGACCTCGTTCTCGGGGTCGACGAGGACGAGCTCCTTCGACTCCTTGCGCATCTGGTAGCCGGCCTCATGGAGCATCGCCGACGCAGGTCCGGACAGTGAACCCTTGTTGGGGACGGCGATGCGCAGCATGAGGTCAGCTTCCTTCGTTCGGTGAAGTGTGAAGTTCCGGCGTGCTTAAAGGTGGGCGTAGACGTCGTCGAGGGTGATCCCGCGCGCGACCATCATCACCTGGACGTGGTACAGCAGCTGCGAGATCTCCTCGGCGGCGGCTTCCTTGCCCTCGTACTCGGCGGCCATCCAGACTTCGGCGGCCTCCTCGACGACCTTCTTGCCGATGGCATGCACGCCCTTGTCCACCAGCTCGGCGGTGCGAGAGGTGGCCGGGTCGCCGTTGGCGGCCTTGAGCTGGAGCTCGGTGAAGAGCTCTTCGAAGCTCTTGGGGGGTTTGTTCGCCATGATGCTTCTTAGGGTAAGGGGTGGGGTCGCTCGCTCAGCGCCAGGGTTCGCTGACGGTGCGCAGCGTGGTAGCGGTGGCGACGGCGGCGGTGACCGCTTCATGCCCCTTGTCCTCGTTCGACCCTTCGAGGCCGGCCCGGTCCAGGGCCTGCTCCTCGGTGTCGCAGGTCAGCACGCCGAAGCCGACGGGTACGCCGGTGTCCACGCTGACCTGGGTGAGGCCGTTGGTGACACCCTGGCACACGTACTCGAAGTGCGGGGTGCCGCCCCTGATGACGACGCCGAGCGCGACGATGGCATCGTAGCCGCGGCCGGCGAGCACCTTCGCCACGACCGGCAGTTCGAAGCTGCCGGGGACGCGCAGCAGCGTCGGCTCGTCGATGCCGAGTTCGTGCAGGGCGCGCAGCGCGCCGTCGACGAGTCCGTCCATCACCTTCTCGTGCCACTGTGCCGCGATCACGGCGACGCGGAGGTCTCCGCAGTTGCGTACGGACAGTTCGGGTGCGCCCTTGCCACTCACGTGCTCTCCTCAGGTGTTTCTCGGGTGTGCTTACTGGTTGCCGCAGGCGGACATCGACGTCGGGTCGCTGTCCAGCCACGGCAGGTCGTGGCCCATCCGGTCCCGCTTGGTCCGCAGGTACCGCAGGTTGTGCTCGCCCGCCTGGACGGGCATGGGCTCGCGTCCCGACACCTTCAGGCCGTGCCGTACGAGCGCGGTGATCTTGTCGGGGTTGTTGGTCATGAGCCGCAGGCTGTGCACGCCGAGGTCGGCGAGGATCTGGGCGCCCGCCGCGTAGTCGCGGGCGTCGGCGGGCAGGCCGAGTTCCAGGTTGGCGTCCAGCGTGTCGCGGCCGCGCTCCTGGAGTTCGTACGCCCGCAGCTTGGACAGGAGGCCGATGCCGCGCCCCTCGTGGCCGCGCAGGTAGACCACGACGCCGCGGCCGGCCTCGGTGATGCGTTCCATCGAGGCCTGGAGCTGGGGGCCGCAGTCGCAGCGCAGGGAGTGGAAGATGTCGCCGGTCAGGCACTCGGAGTGGACCCGGACCAGGACGTCCTCGCCGTCACCGAGTTCGCCGTGGACGAGGGCGACGTGCTCGACGCCGTCGACCGTGGAGCGGTAGCCGTATGCGGTGAACTCGCCGGAGGCGGTGGGCAGATGGACCTCGGCCTCGCGCCGGACGGTCGGTTCCGCGGAGCGCCGGTAGGCGATCAGGTCCTCGATGGAGATGATCGTCAGGCCGTGCTTGCGGGCGAACGGGACGAGCTCGGGAAGCCGCAGCATCACACCGTCCTCGCCCGCGATCTCGACGATGGCGCCGGCCGGGGCGAGCCCGGCGAGCCGGGCGAGGTCGACCGCGGCCTCGGTGTGGCCGTTGCGGACGAGCACGCCGCCGGGCTTGGCGCGCAGCGGGAAGACGTGGCCGGGGCGTACGAAGTCGGCGGCGCCGGACCGGCCGTCGGCGAGCAGGCGCAGTGTGGTGGCGCGGTCGGCGGCGGAGATGCCGGTGCTCACGCCGTGCGCGGCACTCGCGTCGACGGAGACGGTGAACGCCGTCTTCATCGACTCGGTGTTGTGGTCGACCATCTGCGGCAGCTGGAGGCGGTCGAGCGCCTCGCCCTCCATGGGCGCGCAGATCAGGCCGCGGCACTCACTCATCATGAAGGCGACGATCTCGGGGGTGGCCATCTCGGCGGCGATGACGAGGTCGCCCTCGTTCTCGCGGTCCTCGTCGTCCACGACGACCACGGGGCGGCCGGCCGCGATGTCGCGGATGGCCTGCTCGATGGGGTCGAGGGAGAGGTCCTCGCGGTTGTCGGTGGAGTACCAGGTGGGTGCGTGCGTGGTCATGCCGTCGCTCCTTCCAGGACGGGCTTGACGCTCGTGCGCGAGCGCAGCCACCAGTCGCGCAGGCCCCACAGGACGAGCGCGCCGTATATGACGTAGACGAAGCCGGAGAAGGCGTAGCCGTTGGCGAAGTTGAGGGGCACGCCCACGAGGTCGACCAGCAGCCAGGCGAACCAGAACTCGACCATTCCCCGGGCCTGGGCGAACATGGCGACGACGGTGCCGACGAAGACGTAGGCGTCGGGCCACGGGTCCCAGGACAGCGACGGGTAGGCGGTGAAGAGGCTCGCGACGGCCACCGTGCCGAGGGCGGCGCCGCCGAGCAGGAAGGCCCGCTCGCGCCAGGTGGCGAACCGTACGGCGATGGTGCCGTCCTGCGCCTGCTGCCTGCCGCGGCTCCAGGCGAACCAGCCGCCCGCCGCCACGGCCATCACCACGACCTGCTTGCCCGCGCTGCCGGAGAGGTGTCCGGCGGCGAAGGCCACGAACAGGATGAGGCCCGACACGAACTGGGCGGGCCAGGTCCATATGGAGCGCCGCCAGCCGAGCGCGAGGGCGATGAGCCCGATCGTGTTGCCGATCATGTCCGACCACTTGATGTGCTGCCCGAAGACCGTGAAGGCCTCGCCGTTCAGCCAGTTCACTGCGCTCACTTGTCGTTCCCCCCGTGGCTGGCGCCGAGCAGCCGCTCGACGTACTTGGCGATGACGTCGACCTCTAGGTTGACCGGGTCGCCGGGCTGCTTGATGCCGAGCGTGGTCAGCGCGAGGGTGGTCGGGATGAGGCTGATGGTGAAGTAGTCGGCGGCGGCCTCCACGACGGTGAGGCTGACGCCGTCCACGGTGATGGAGCCCTTCTCCACGACGTACCGGGAGAGGTCCCCGGGCAGCGAGATCTTGACGATCTCCCAGTTCTCGGAGGGCGTGCGCGCCACGATCGTGCCGGTGCCGTCGACGTGGCCCTGCACGATGTGTCCGCCGAGCCGGCCGCCGACGGCCATGGGCCGCTCCAGGTTGACCCGGGAGCCGATTTCGAGGGCGCCGAGGCTGGAGCGCTTCAGCGTCTCCTCCATCACGTCGGCGGTGAACTCGCCGTCCCCGAACTCCACGACGGTCAGGCACACGCCGTTGACTGCGATCGAGTCGCCGTGGCCGGCGCCCTCGGTGACGACGGGGCCGCGCAGACGGAAGCGGGAGGCGTCACCGAGGTTCTCGATGGCGGTGACCTCACCCAGCTCTTCGACGATTCCGGTGAACACGCTCAACGCTCCTTGACGGAAGGGGTAGCAGTAATGCGCAGATCGGGGCCGATGCGCACGGTCTCGCTGATGTCGAGACGCAACGCCTCGGCGATGGTGGAGATTCCGGCGTCGGCGAGGGCGCCGGGCCCGGCGCCGAGCAGGACGGGCGCGAGGTAGCCGACGACCCTGTCGACGGCGCCCGCGGCGACGAAGGCGCCGGCCAGTGTCGGGCCGCCTTCGAGGAGTACGGAGCGCACGCCCCGCGCGTGCAGGGCGGCGAGCAGGGCCGGGATGTCAAGGCCGGTGGCGGTGCGCGCGATGCGCACGACCGCCGCTTCGGGCAGGTGGGCCGCGTCGGCGTCCTCGGCGACCGCGATCAGCGTGGGCGCGGCGTCGTCGAGGACGCGGGCGCCCGGTTTGACGGCGGTGGCATTGGTGTCAACCACCAGGCGCAGTGGCTGAGTTGCTCCCTCGATACCGCGGACCGCGAGGTGCGGGTCGTCGGTGCGGGCGGTGCCGGAGCCGACGACCACGGCGTCGGACGCGGCGCGCAGCCGGTGGACGTCGGCGCGGGACTCGGCGGAGGTGATCCAGCGGCTGGTGCCGTCGGCCGCGGCGATCCGGCCGTCGAGCGTCGCCGCGTACTTCCAGGTGACGTGGGGGCGGCCGAGCCGTACGGAGGTGAGCCAGGCGGCGTTGACCGCCTCGGCCTCGTCGGCGAGGAGGCCCTGCGCGACCTGGACGCCGGCCGCGCGCAGTGTGTCGGCGCCACCGGTGGCCTGGGGGTTTGGATCGCCGACCGCGTAGAAGACGCGAGTGACGCCGGCCGCGATGAGCGCCTGGGCGCAGGGGCCGGTGCGGCCGGTGTGGTTGCAGGGTTCGAGGGTGACGTACGCGGTGCCGCCGCGGGCCTTGCCGCCTGCGGCTTCGAGGGCGTGGACCTCGGCGTGCGGGCCGCCGGCCCGCTGGTGGAAGCCCTCCCCGACGCGTGCGCCCGAGGCGTCGGTGATGACGCATCCGACGACCGGATTGGGGCTGGTGGAGCCGAGTCCGCGGGCGGCGAGCTCAATGGCTCGGCGCATGGCGTCTGCGTCGGCTGCGGTGTCCACCGGGTCCTCCTGCCTCTTCGGGCACGGACTCCGGGGCCTGTCGATGACGACAGAGAGCGGGAAACAAGACCATCGCGCACAGCTCACGCCATGACCGAAAGAGACCGGTGCCACGGATGGCGACCGGTAACAGACGGCCGGCGCGACCGTGGAACGGTCCGCCCGCCGCGCACTGCCTCCCATCCGGACTTTCACCGTCGGTCCAGGAATTTCACCTGGTCAACCGGCCGCTGGATGCGGACGGGTCGCGGACTATTACCGCCGGTTCGGAATTACACCGACCCCGGAGTGCGCTGCTGCTGGTACACGGCCAGTGTGCCACGCCCGATCGACGGCCATGCGAGTGAACGGTTGTGGCCTGGCTCACAGGTGGCCGGATTCGAGCGAGGCTCAAGCGGGGGCCGGGAAGGGGACCTTCCCGTCGCAAGCCGTAGCCAGGAAGGGGACTTCCCTCTTCCGGTTCGCGCCCCGTGACGCATCCGACCCCCACCTATTGACGCAATGGTCTAGTCCTCTTAATCTCTGCGTCACCTCCGAGGAGAGGCCCGGACCTCCGAGGAGAGGCGCGGCCGGTGTGCGCGGCCCCTGACGCCCGACGGCGGTCTCCCGGCCCTTGGCCGCCGTCGGGCTCCGTACTCCCGGAGTTCCGTTACGACTTCACTCCCGGAGTTCGTCAGGACTTCGGGGCGAAGAGTTCGTCCTGGGCCGCGTCCCGCGCGGTCAGCAGGGCGCCGCCGAGGACCGCGCGGTCGCCGAGTTCGCTGGGTCTGACCTCGGTGGCGAGCGGGGTGAGACCGGCGAGCCGCTGCTGGACACGGACGGCGAGCAACTCCCCGCCCGCGTGGCCCAGTTCGCCGCCCAGGACGATCAGACCGGGGTCGAGGACCGCGACCACGGCCGCCGCCCCGATGGCGATCCGTTCGGCCAGCGCGTCGAGGAAGGGCCCGTCGGCGTCGCGTACCGCCTGCTGCGCGCCGCCCGTCCGGCCGTGCTCGGCGGCGAGCCGGGTGACCGCGCCGGCGTGCACCAGTTCGTGGAAGCCTCCGTCGCAACTGGTCGCCGACGGCAGTCCGCCGGTGCCGGGCACCGGCAGGAAGCCGATCTCCCCCGCGCCGCCCGAGGCTCCCCGGCGCAGCTTCCCGTCCAGGACGACGGCCGCGCCGATGCCCTGCCCGAGCCAGAGCAGCACGAAGGTGTCCTGCCCCCGGGCCGCACCGAGCCGCTGCTCGGCCACGGCGGCCAGATTGGTCTCGTTCTCGACCAGGACGGCGGCGGGCAGGCGGCGCGCGAGTACCGAGACGAGTTCGCGGTGCCAGGCGGGCAGCCCGCTGGTGTCGCGCAGTTCACCGCTCGCCGGGTCGATGAGGCCGGGTGCGCCGATGCCCACGCTGTGCAGCCGCTCCACGCCCGCTTCCTTGGCCGTGCGCTCAAGCAGCGCGACGACCTGCTCGACGGCGGGTCCCGTCCCGGCGTCCGGCTCGATCGGCAGTGTCGCCTCGGCCAGCGTCTCCCCCAGCAGATCGGCGACGACGAGGGAGACGCTCCGGGTGCGGACGTCCAGAGCCGCGAGATGGGCCCGGTCGGCGACGATGGCGTACAGCCGGGCATTGGGGCCGCGCCGCTCGGCGCCGGACTCCCCCACGACATGGACCAGGCCCGCACGCTGGAGGCGTTCCACGAGGTCGGCGACGGTGGGCCGGGACAGTCCGGTGAGCTTCTTCAACTGGCCTGCCGTCAACGGACCTTCGTCCTGCAGGAGACGCAGGGCGAGCCGGTCGTTGATGGCCCGGGCGGTGCTCGGAGATGCGGGCATGCCGGGAATCCTTCCAGATCACCGAAGGTCGGTCGCCGCCCGTTCTATTTATCAGGCAGGGTTCCTGATAGTTTACGCCCCGGCGGCGGGGAAGCCGCCCCGAGGGAGGGGGAATGCGGCCGATGGCAGCCGAATTGGCTCTGGAGCAACGGCAGTTGAGGCGGGCGAGGTTCGCGGTCGCCGCGGTCTTCTGTGTGCACGGCGCGGTCACCGGCAACTTCGCCACCCGGGTCCCGTGGATCCAGGAGCACGCGGGGGTGTCCACTGGCCAGCTCGGTATCGCCCTCGCCTTCCCGGCGATCGGCTCGTCCCTGCTGATGCCGCTGTCCGGTGCCGTCACCCACTGGTTCGGGGCCCGCACCGCGCTGCGCGGGCTGCTCGCCCTGTGGACGCTGGCCCTGGCACTGCCCGCGCTCGCCCCGAACGTCTACACGCTGTGCGCCGCGCTCTTCCTGTACGGGGCGACCGCGGGCATGGCGGACGTGGCGATGAACGCGCTGGGCGTGGAGACCGAGAACCGCCTGGGCCGTTCGATCATGTCCGGCCTGCACGGCATGTGGAGCGCGGGGGCACTGATCGGCTCGGCGGCCGGCACGCTGGCCGCACACCTGGGGGCCGACGCGCGGCTGCACCACATGGTGGCCGCCGCCGTGCTCACGCTGCTCGGCCTCGCCGCCTGCCAGGGCGTGCTCGATCTGCGCAGCGCGCCCGGCGCGGCGCCGCCGCCGCGGTTCGCGCTGCCGCCCGGGTCGGCGCTGATCATCGGCATGGTGGGGGTTCTGCGCGGTGTTCGCGGAGGGCGCGAGCCTGGACTGGTCGGCGGTCTATCTGCGCGACGAGCTCGGCAGTTCGGCCGGGGCGGCGGCGGCCTGCACCACCGCGTTCACCCTGACCATGGCGGCGGCACGGATCGCGGGCGACAAGGTGGTCGACCGTTTCGGCGCCGTGCGGACGGTGCGCGGCGGAGGCGTCCTGGCCACGCTCGGCGGGCTGCTCGTGGTGGTCGCGCCGGACCCCGCGGTGGCGATGAGCGGATTCGCGCTGATGGGTCTGGGCGTGGCCGTCGTCGTGCCGCTCGCCTTCGCGGCGGCGGGGCGCAGCGGTCCGAACCCGAGCCAGGCCATCGCGGGCGTCGCGACCATCACGTACACCTCGGGCCTGGTCGCGCCCTCCGCGATCGGTTCGATCGCCGATCTGACGTCACTCGTAGTGTCGTTCGGCCTGGTGACGGCGCTCGGGCTCGGACTGGTCGCGGGGGCCCGGGTACTGCGGGCGGGCGCCCGCCCGCAGACGTCTGTCAGCTCTGCGGACGCAGCAGCGCCTGTCCGTCAGCCCTGAACCGGTCGCTCCAGGGGGTGGGGCGCAGCTGCTGGGACGGGGCCGGCGGCGAGATGCCGCCCAGGCGATTTCCAGCCATCCTAAGCAAACGCTCATGCACCCCCGTGCAGTACCTGCCGCGGCGAAGCCGAGGCTCAACCCGGACTGCCGGCGCCTTCGTCGTATTCGGTAGTGCCGCCGTCCAGCAGGGGCGGCTGCTGCGTGCCGGCGGCTCGGGACAGCCAGCGCAGTGCGTGGTAGCCGGTCAGCACGATCAATGTGCCCAGGGCGATGCCGCTGAGTTCGAAGTTGTCGGTGAACTTCAGCGAGACCCCGCCAATGCCGACGACGATGCCCGCGGCGGCCGGCACCAGGTTCAACGGCTGAGCAAAATCAACCTTGTTACGAACCCAGATCTGAGCGCCGAGCAGGCCGATCATGCCGTACAGGATGACGGTGATGCCGCCGAGGACACCGCCCGGAATGGCCGCGACGACCGCGCCGAACTTGGGGCACAGGCCGAAGAGCAGCGCGAATCCGGCGGCGGCCCAGTAGGCGGCGGTCGAGTAGACGCGGGTGGCGGCCATCACGCCGATGTTCTCCGCGTACGTCGTGGTTGCCGGGCCGCCAACGGCGGTCGACAGCATCGTCGCTGCGCCGTCCGCGATGATGGCCGTGCCCATCTTGTCGTCGAGCGGGTCCCCGGTCATCTCACCGACGGCCTTGACGTGTCCGGCGTTCTCGGCGATCAGTGCCACCAGCACCGGCAGGGCGACCAGGATCGCCGATGCCGAGAAGTTCGGTGCGTGGAAGGTGGGCACCCCGATCCAGTCCGCGTGCGCGACGCCGGAGAAGTCGATCCGCCAGTGGTCGGTCATCTTGCCCGAGCCGTCCGCAGAGTGGATCTTGCCGGCCGTACGGTCCAGAACCCACGACAGTGCGTACCCGAACACGAGGCCGAGGAAGATGGCGATGCGGGACCAGAAACCTCTCAGCACCACAAGCGCCAGGCCGGTGGCCAGCATGGTGGCAAGCGCCGTCCACTGGTCCTGCGGCCAGTAGGTCTTCGCCGTGACGGGCGCCAGGTTGAAACCGATGAGCATCACGACAGCGCCGGTCACCGCCGGCGGGAGTACGGCATGAATGATCCGAGCGCCAAGGATCTGGATCACGATGCCGCACGCCGCCAAGGAGGCTCCGACCACGAGCATGGCGCCCGTCAGGGTGCCCAGGTCCCCGCCCTGGCCCGCGATAACGGCTGACACGCCGACGAACGAAAGTGAGGATCCCAGGTAGCTGGGGATGCGTCCGCGGGTCATCAGGAGGAAGAGGATGGTCGCCACGCCCGACGCCATCAGCGCGAGGTTGGGGTCCAGCCCCATGAGAACGGGCGCGACGAAACATGCGCCGATCATGGAGACCACGTGCTGTGCGCCGAGGCCTGCCGTACGCCCCCAGGTCAGCCGCTCCCCCGGCTTGACAACCTCGCCGGGCCTCAGGTGCTTGCCATCTCCGTGCAGCTTCCACCCGAAGCCGGCCATGTTCCACACTCCACATCTTTCGACGCCCCGCGGACCGCAGAGCCGAAGTGATTAATAGTCGATCACCCCGGCAGGGACAAACCGAGTCGGAAGGGGTATTCGAGTGGCTGCCTCTCGACGGCTCCGGATCGGTGCGGCTCAGGATCGGTGCGGCTCAGGATCGGCGGCTCCGGAGAAGAACGAGGCGTAGGGGGTCGACGGGCCACCGCGTGGCCCGCGTATTCATCCGTTCCGGTCAAGCCCCGGGTCCGGCGGCGCTCAGCGCCGCGCCGGGCTGGGACGCTGCCCACCATGACGCAGACCGGACACCTTCCGCACACCGACCGCCTCGCCGCGCCGCTCGCCCCCGTGGTGCGGCGGATGCGCGCACTGCGGGCCGATCTGCCGGCCCGGGACGGCATCGCGGTCTTCAACCGGGTCTATCTGGAGGTCACCGAGGAGATCGCCCGGCTCCTCGGACACGGCGCGTTCGCCGATCCCCGGGCCTCGGCCACCCTCGACGTGCTGTTCGCGGGGCGCTATCTCGCGGCCGTGGACGCGGCGTCGGCCGGGCGGCGCCCGCCGGCCTGCTGGCGCCCGCTGTTCCAGTACCGGCGCCATCCCGGCGTCCATCCCCTGCAGTTCGCGCTGGCCGGGATCAACGCGCACATCGGGCACGATCTGACGATCGCCGTGGTGGACGCCTGCCGCGAGCTCGGTGCCGGACCCGCCGCCCTGGAACGGGACTTCGAGCGCGTGGGCGACACGCTCGCGGCCCTGGAGGAGCGGATCCGCGAGGAACTCATGCCGGGGCCCGACCTGTTGGAGGTGGCCGATCCGTTGACCCACCTCCTCGCCTGCTGGAGCCTGGAGCGGGCCCGGGACGCCGCCTGGTCCGAGGCGAAGGTGCTGTGGCACCTACGGGAACTTCCGGGCCTCGCCCGGGAGTTCACAGATCGGTTGGACGCGGGTGTCGGTCTGGTGAACCGGTGCCTGCTCACACCGCTTTCGCTTCCCTACTGAGGAGTGACCATGGCGACCCGGCTCGGACTCGGCCTTCCGCAGATGAAGCAGTACGACATCGGCCGCGATGTTCCCGCGGTGGCGCGGGCGGCCGAGGACATCGGTTTCGAGAGCCTGTGGGTCTTCGAGCGGGTGCTGTTCCCCGAGCCCGCCACCCAGGGGCTGTACGGGGTTCCGGGCCTGCCCTGGCCCGACATCTACCGCTCGGTCGCCGACCCGCTGGTCACGCTGACGCTGGCGGCCGCAGCGACCGAGCGGGCCCGGGTCGGCTCCAGCGTGCTGATCGCTCCGCTGCACGTGCCGTTCCAGCTGGCCCGCTCGCTCGCCACGCTGGACGCGGCGAGCGGCGGCCGGGTCGTCGCCGGGCTCGGCACGGGCTGGTCGCACGACGAGTTCGCGGCGGCGGCCGTGGCGCCCTTCGAGCAGCGGGGCAAGGTCCTCGACGAGCTCCTCGACGTGTGCGCCGCGGTGTGGGGGCCCGATCCGGTGGCGTATCAGGACGAGTTGACGACCATCGCCCCGTCCGAGGTCGGCCCCAAGTCGGCCCGCCCCATCCCGGTCTACCTCCCGGCGATGGGCCCCAGAGCGGCGCGCCGCCTGGTGGACCGCGCGGACGGCTGGCTGCCCGTGGCCCAGGGCGCCGCCCAGCTCACCGAGGCGTGGACCGGGCTCAAGGAGCTGGCCGCCGGGCGCGGCAGGACCCGGCGGGGGGGTTCAGTCCTCCGGGAGCTCGACGGGGGCGATCTCGTCGTACAGGTCGCCCGGCCCCGGGTTGGTCGCGTCGGTCGTGCCGCCGAAGTGGTGCATGACCCCCCACACCGCGTTCAGCGCGGTCTGCACCGCGCCCTCCGCCCAGCCCGCCGTCCACGAGATGTCGTCGCCCGCGAGGAAGATGCCCCGCTTGTCCTCGGGCAGCGAGTCCTGCATGAAGTGGGTGAACAGCCGGCGCTGGTAGCGGTAGTGGCCGGGCAGGTTCGCCTTGAACGCGCCCATGAAGTACGGCTCGTTCTCCCAGGAGACCGTCACCGGATTGCCGATGATGTGGCCCCGGATGTCGACCTTCGGGTATATCTCGCCGAGCGACTTGAGCATGACCTCCATGCGCTCGCCCGCCGAGAGCGGCAGCCACTTCAGGCTGTCGTCGCACCAGGTGTAGGAGAGGCAGATGACGGCGGGCTTGTCCGGCCCGTTGTCGAGCAGATAGGTCCCGCGCGTCATGCGGTCGGTGAGCGTCATCGACATGACGTCACGGCCCGTCTCCTCGTCCTTGTCCAGCCAGAACGGCCGGTCCACCGGGACGAACAGCTTCGAGGACTCCATGTAGTGAGTGCGCTCGATCGCCGTCCAGTGGTCGATCGGGAAGAGCGAGTCGTCACAGGCGATCTTGGACAGCAGCATCCAGGACTGCGCGGTGAAGATCGCCGCACGGTAGGTGCGGATGTCGCCGTCCGCGTCGGTGACTGTGATGCGGTTGCCCGCGGTGCGGTGCAGCCGGGTCACGGCGGGCTTGGGGTCGCCGTCGTGCAGCGAGCTCAGCGAGGTGCCGGGCGTCCAGTGCACGAGCTTCTCCGGCTCGCGCTCCCACAGGCGCAGCGGCAGCTGCTGGGAACCGCCGACGATGCCGCGGTGGTGGTCGTCGGCCTCGGTGTAGACGACGCGGAGGATCTCCAGGATGGAGTTCGGGAAGTCGGTGTCCCAGCCGCCGGTGCCGAAGCCGACCTGGCCGAAGATCTCGCGGTACCGGAAGGACTTGAAGGCCTCCGACTCGCAGAGGAAGCCGTAGAAGGTCTGGTTGTCGAGCTTCTCCACGAGCTTGGCCCAGATCTCGCGGATGCGCGGGATGTCCCGCTCGCGGATCGCCTCGTTCATGTCGGAGAAGTCGGCGCCCGCTTCGAGGCAGGCGTTCCACGCGTCCATGACCTCGCGGTACACGGGCGGCAGCTCGTCCACCGAAGTGGCGTAGTGGGACTCGCCCTTGAGGTCGACCACGGTCGAGGGGGTTTCGGGCGCGAGCGGGTTGGGGAACGGCTTGGTCTCCAGGCCCACCAGGTCGATGTAGTGCTGGAGCGCGGTGGAGCACGGGGGGAAGCGCATCGCGCCCATCTCGGCGGTCAGCTCGGGGTCGCAGCCCGGGAAGCCGACGGTGCGCAGCCGGCCGCCGATCTGGTCGGCCTCGTACACGACGGGCTTGAGGCCCATCTTCATCAGCTCGTATGCGGCGACGATGCCGGAGAGGCCGCCGCCGATGACCGCGACCTCCGCGCCGTACTCGGTCGCGGGTATCTGGCCGAGCCCGGCCGGGTGCGCGAGGAAGTCGTCGTACGCGTAGGGGAAGTCCGGCCCGAACATCGTGACGGGCGGCTGCTCGTCGATGTGCTGGACGGCGGTGGGCACCGTGGACGTCATGGGGTACGGACTCCTTGCACAGTACGGAAGTTGAGGGAGCTGGGGGCTCAGACGAGGGAGGCGTAGAGCCCGGGGCGGCGGTCGCGCAGATACGGGTTGTCGGCGCGCGAGGCGGCCAGGAACTCGGGGTCGACGTCGCCCGCGACCAGTTCGGTGCCGCGCCCCGCGCGGGCCCGCGCGGCCCCGTCGGGACCGGCCAGGCAGCTCAGCCCGACGAACTCGAACTCCCCTTCCGGGCCGGTCCGGTTGACGTAGGCGACGTACATCTGGTTCTCGAAGGCACGGACCGGGACGACGGACTCGGCGACGAACTGGAAGGGGTGCATCTGCGCGGTGGGCACGAGGAGGAGGTCGGTGCCGGCCAGCGCGTGCGCCCGCACGTTCTCCGGGAACTCCACGTCGTAGCAGATCATCAGGCCGACCCGGAGGCCGTTCAGCTCGGCCTGGACGACCGGCTGGTCGCCCGGCGTGAACGCCTCCTGCTCGAAGCAGCCGAAGAGGTGGGTCTTGCGGTAGTTCGCGAGGCGCCCGCCGTCGGAGCCGATGAGCTGGACCGCGTTGTAGACGGTCTCACCGTCGCGCTCGGGGTAGCCGTAGGCGACGGCCAGGCCGTGCCGTACCGCGATGTCGGCGATCGCCCGCGCGGAGGGGCCGTCGGCGGCCTCGGCCAGCTTCGCCACGTCGTTGCCGATGGCGTACCCGGTGAGGAACAGCTCGGGGCAGACCAGCAGCCCGGCGCCGGTCGCGGCCGCCCGCTCGGCCGCCTCGTCCAGCGCCGTCAGGTTCGCGGCGACATCCGAGAGGCGGCCGGAGCTCTGGAGCAGGGCGGTGCGCAACGGCGGCATGGGCAGTCCTCGGCAGGGGCGGAAGTGCGTTGTGGGGTCGGATAGACGGTACGTTCCGGTGTTCGGCCCGGACAAGGCGCCACCGTTGCGCGCCTCCGCATGATTCGTTGCGCGTCCGGGCCGGTCGGCGGCGATTTGTTGCGCCGTCTTGACGGGGCCCTTACGACTTCGGTCCAGGTCTCCTCCCCCGCGCGGCGGAGTGGGCCCGGCCCGCGGTGCGATGTGCGCGGCCGCCGGGCGCGGAAGGCTGGTCCTGCCCGGAACGACCGGGTGCGCCGCCTCGTGACCGTACGAAGGGTCCTGCCATGTCCCGCATCGCCTCCACCCCCGCCCGCACCCGTGTCCTCGCCGTGGGCGCGGCCCTCCTCATCGCCGCCGGAGCCACCGGAGCGGCGTCGGCCGCCGGTAATGGTGCCGACAACGGCAAGCCCCGTGAGGCGGCCGCCCTGACCGGCACCGCGAAGCTGTACCGGCCGGCCGGGGACGACATCACGTTCACCTTCGACGCGCATCTGGCGGCCAAGGACAACATGGACCCGGAGGCGGCGACCGGCACCTTCTCCTTCAAGCACGTCTTCCCGAACGGGCAGTCGGGCTGGGCCAAGGCGAAGGTGGACTGCCTGGTCACGGGCGGGAAGGTCGCCGTGGTCACCGGGATCGTGACCGACTCGGACACCCCGTTCAAGGGCAAGCGGGTCGGTGTCACCGTGCACGACCAGGGCAAGCACGACACGCTCGGCTACAGCTGGGTCGGCAGGAACGTCGAGCAGCAGCAGCTGCCGAAGTGCGTGAGCTCGGCCCCCTTCGAGAAGGTCAAGGAGGGCACCGGCGACTTCAAGGTGTTGCCGTGGCACCCGGTGTACGAGCAGCCGAAGAGCTGAGCCTGTCAGAGGCGCGGGGCCGGCTGAAGCCCCTAAGGGGCGCGGGGAACTGCGCGACCAGCCTCCCCCGAGCTCTCAACTTCGTTCGAGCGGGGGGGACCCCCATCGGTCCGCAGCCGATAACCGCACGACCGCGCGGAGCGCCTACGCGGGTGAGCCGGACGTGTAGCGGCGCAGCAGCGGCGACAGGACGAGCACGGACTTCGTGCGCTCCACGTACGGCTCGCCCGCGATGCGCTCCAGGACCCGTTCGAAGTGCCGCATGTCGGAGGCGAAGACCTGGACGACCGCGTCCGCCTCACCGGTGACGGTGGAGGCGGACGCGACCTCGGGGTAACGCTCCAGCCCGCGCTTGATGGCGTCGGGCGAGGTGTTGCGACGGCAGTAGATCTCGATGAATCCCTCGGTCTCCCAGCCGAGGGCCGCCGGGTCCACGCGGACGGTGAACCCGGTGATGGCCCCCTCGGCCCGCAGCCGGTCGACGCGCCGCTTGACGGCGGGCGCGGACAGACCGATCAGCGAGCCGATGTCGGCGTAGGAGCGGCGGGCGTCTTCAGCGAGCGCATGGACGATGCGTTCGTCGAGGTCATTGAGTCGCACTGCGGGTGGATCACTTCTGTGAGGCGGTGGCCAGCCTGGAGCGGCGGTAGCCGTACCCGAAGTAGATCACGAGACCGGCGGCCATCCAGCCTCCGAAGTACTCCCAGGTGATCAGGGAGAGGTTCCACATCAGGTAGGCGCAGCTCAGGAAGCCGAGCACCGGGACGACCCAGCCGAGCGGCACCCGGAAGGTGCGCGGCATGTCCGGGCGGGTCCGGCGGAGTACCACGACGGCGACGTTGACCAGCGCGAAGGCGAACAGCGTGCCGATGCTGGTGGCGTCGGCGAGGTTGCCGAGCGGCACCGCGGCCGCCAGCACGCCGCAGAACAGCGACACGACCACGGTGTTGGCGACGGGCGTTCCGCTGCGCGGGCTGACCTTGGCGAACACCTTGGGGACCAGACCGTCGCGGGCCATCGCGAAGAGGATGCGTGTCTGGCCGTAGAGCACGGTCAGGACGACGCTGGCGATGGCGATCACGGCGCAGGCGGCGAGCAGCGTGGCCCAGAAGGAGTGGCCGGTGACGTCCTTCATGATGCCGGCCAGGGCCGCTTCCGAGCCCTCGAACTGCTTCCAGGGGCGGGCGCCGACGGCGACGAACGCGACCAGGACGTACAGCGCGGTGACGATGACCAGCGAGAGCATGATCGCGCGGGGCAGGTCCTTCTTGGGGTTCTTCGCCTCCTCGCCGGCCGTCGAGGCCGCGTCGAAGCCGATGTAGGAGAAGAACAGGGTCGAGGCGGCCCCGCTGACTCCGGCCGTGCCGAGCGGCATGAAGTTCGAGTAGTTCCCCGACTTGAAGCCCATGAAGCCGATCACGCAGAACAGGATCAGGGCGGCGATCTTCACGCCGACCATGATCGTGTTGGCGCGGGCGGACTCGCGGGCGCCGCCGAGCAGCAGCCCCATCGCGAGCACGACGACGATCAGCGCGGGCAGGTTGAATATCCCGCCGTCGCCGGGCGGCGCGGACAGCGCGTCCGGGATGGTGACGCCGATCGTGCCGTCCAGGAACTCATTGAGGTACTGGCCCCAGCCGACGGCCACCGCGGCGACCGAGACGCCGTACTCCAGGATCAGGCACCAGCCGCAGATCCAGGCGATGAGTTCACCGAGGGTTGCGTAAGCGTACGAATACGAAGAGCCCGCGACGGGGATGGAGCCCGCCAGTTCCGCGTAGGACAGGGCGGAGAAGAGCGCCGTGAGGCCGGCGAGGATGAAGGAGATCGTGACGGCGGGTCCGGCCTTGGGGACGGCCTCGCCGAGCACCACGAAGATACCGGTGCCGAGCGTCGCACCGATGCTGATCATGGTCAGCTGCCACATGCCGAGCGAGCGCTTCAGGGAGCCGCCCTCGCCCTGGCCGCCCTCCGCGACCAGCGCTTCCACCGGCTTGCGCCGCATGAGACCGCGGCCGGGGCGGGGACCCCCGGTCGCGGGGGCGTCGGTCGAAGGTGGCGCTGCGCCGTGATCCAACACTGAGGTGGCTCCTTATCGCTGCCGATCGGGCGGTGGGGTGACCGCGACGGTCCGGCCTTCCCGCATACAGGGACGTTCCGGGCAGCATGGAGCCTTCCCGTGGCCGGTTCCGCCGAGCAGGCGGTTCCCGCCACTCCACGTACGGCGAGAACCTTATGGGTTTCTGCTTCCCAGTCGTAATGCAGCAACCTTGCGCATCGCCGGTTGATCATTGCGCACAAGGCCGACGGATGGGTGTTTGTTGCACATCAACGTTCGATCCGTGCGCCGGACCGGTTCGCGGTCGCCCCATGGGCGCCATTGACACGTGGCCGGGCCTGCTGCAGGGTCCGGCCCCATGGGACGGGATGGGCGGGGCGGGACGCGGGCGGCCGAGCCGGGGCCACAGGCCGTGCCCGAGGGGCGCGGGGCCGCCGGTTCACAGTGGCTGGATCCCGCCCCCTTTCTGCGCGGGGTGGCGTGGCTGGACGCCGAGGGGCGGGCGGTGCGCGCGGACCCCGAGGACACGATGCGGCTGCCGTGGGACACCGGCGAGCGGGCCGCGCTGCCCATCGGGATGCGGATCGAGTTCACCGCGCGAGGAGCCTCGGCGATCGAGATCCGTTACCGCGCCCGGGTGCCGGATCCCGCCGACGCGCTGCACGCGTTCGCGCACACCTTCGCACTCTGGCAGGGCGGCGAGTGCCTCGGCGAGACGGCCGCGAGGCCGCTGGAGGAAGGGCGCGTACGCCTCCAATTACCGTGTTCCGAGGGGCCGTTCACTGTGCATCCGCCCGAGTCGCAGGGTCCGAGGATCGTCGCGGTGCGCGCGGTCGGGGGCGCCATCGCCCCGGCCCCGCGCGGGCCCCGCTGGGTGGTGCACGGCGACTCCATCACCGAGGGCTGGTGGTCGACCCGGCCCGCGTACGCCTGGCCGGCCGTCGCGGGCCGCGCGCTCGGCCTGGACACGGTGAACCTCGGCTACGCGGGCGCGGCGCGCGGTGAACTGCCCACCGCCGAACAGCTCGCGAGGCTCCCGGCCGATGTCATCACGCTCGCCTTTGGCACCAACTGCTGGTCGCGGACGCCATTTTCGGCCACTTTGCTGTACGAGACGACGCTGGCGTTCGTACGGCTCGTACGCCTGGGCCATCCGGACCTGCCGATCCTGCTGCTCTCCCCCGTGCTGCGCCCGGAGGCGGAGTCGTCCCCCAACCGACTGGGGGCCACGCTCGCCGAGTTGCGTACGGCGATGGAGGAGGCGGGCCGGGACCTCGTCGGGTGCGGCGACCGGCGGCTGCACGTGCTGCCCGGCCGGGATCTGCTCGGCCCCGACGACCTCGCGGACGGCCTGCACCCCAATGACGCGGGGCACGCCCGGATCGCGGCCGCCGTGACGGCGACCCTCCGCAAAATTCTATGACGGTACGTCAACGGCCCCCGGAATCAAGGAGATTCACGGGGGCCGTCGAACGGTGCGTACTAGCTCCAGCTGGCGTGCAGGGGCTTGCCCTCGGCGTAACCGGCGGCGGACTGGATGCCGACGACGGCCTTCTCCTCGAACTCGGCGAGCGAGGAGGCACCGGCGTAGGTGCAGGAGGAGCGGACGCCCGCGATGATCGAGTCGATCAGGTCCTCGACGCCCGGGCGGGCCGGGTCGAGGAACATGCGCGAGGTGGAGATGCCCTCCTCGAACAAAGCCTTGCGGGCGCGGTCGTAGCCGGACTCGTCGCTGGTGCGGTTCTTGACCGCGCGGGCGGAGGCCATGCCGAAGGACTCCTTGTAGAGGTGGCCCTCGGCGGAGGTGTGGAGGTCGCCCGGGGACTCGTAGGTGCCCGCGAACCAGGAGCCGATCATGACGTTGGAGGCGCCGGCGGCGAGCGCCATGGCCACGTCGCGCGGGTGACGGACGCCACCGTCGGCCCAGACGTGCTTGCCGAACTTCTTGGCCTCGGCGGCGCACTCCAGGACGGCGGAGAACTGCGGGCGGCCGACGCCGGTCATCATGCGGGTGGTGCACATGGCGCCGGGGCCCACACCGACCTTGATGATGTCGGCACCGGCCTCGATGAGGTCGCGCACGCCCTCGGCGGCGACGATGTTGCCCGCGACGATCGGGACCTGCGGGTCGAGGCCGCGGACGGCCTTGATCGCGGCGATCATCGACTCCTGGTGGCCGTGCGCGGTGTCCACGACGATCGTGTCCGCGCCGGCGTCCAGGAGCTGCTTGGCCTTGCCGGCCACGTCGCCGTTGATGCCGACGGCGGCGGCGATGCGCAGCTTGCCGTTGGCGTCGGTGGCCGGGGTGTAGAGCGTCGCGCGCAGGGCGCCCTTGCGGGTCAGGATGCCGGCCAGGCGGCCGTCCTTGTCCACGGCGGGGGCGTAGCGGCGGTTGGCGCCGTCCAGCTTGTTGAAGGCCTCGCGCGGGTCGATGTCCGCGTCGAGCAGCAGCAGGTCCTTGGACATGACCTCGGACAGCTGGGTGAAGCGGTCCACGCCCGTCAGGTCGGCGTCGGTGACGACACCGACCGGCTTCTGGTCGCCGTCCACGACGACGCCCGCGTTGTGCGCCCGCTTCGGCAGCAGGGCCAGCGCGTCGGCCACCGTCTGCGTCGGGGCGAGCACGATCGGGGTGTCCAGGACGTGGTGGCGGGTCTTGACCCAGGTGATGACGTCGGTGACGACCTCGATCGGGATGTCCTGGGGGATCACGACGATGCCGCCGCGACGGGCCACGGTCTCGGCCATGCGGCGGCCGGCGATCGCGGTCATGTTGGCGACGACGAGCGGGATGGTGGTGCCCGTGCCGTCGGGGGAGGCCAGGTCGACGCCCTGGCGGGAGCCCACCGCGGAGCGGCTCGGCACCATGAACACATCGTCGTACGTCAGGTCGTACGGCGGCTTGATGTCGTTGAGGAAACGCACGTGCTGAACATCCCAGTCGTTCGAGGTGGCCCCAAGCATTTCAGCCAGGGGAAAAGCACGTAGTTCATTGTCCCATGTTCGTACGATTGCGCCGCCCCGGCCGAACGTCCAGGACCGGGGCCCGGTCCCTAGTGCGATCCTCCGAGCGCGAGCAGAACGCACAGCTCGGGGCCGGTGGCCGCGTCCATGACCTCGCGGGCGATCGCCCACTCCTCGGGCCGCGTCTCGGCGTACCCCTGCCAGCCGGTGACGAACAGGAGCAGGCCGCGCTCGGAGCCGGGGCGGGCCGGGAGGTCGCCGAGCGAGTCGGCGAGCGCGTCCCAGTTGCGACCGAACCAGTCCGGCAGGTTCAGGACGCGGGCGAAGCGGTCCATGAGGGCGGCCTTGCCGGTGACCCCGGCGAGGTCGAGCACCTCGGTGGCCCAGCCCTCGGCGCGGGCACCGGCGAGCAGCCCGCCGAACGGGTCGGCCGTCATCGAAGCACCGCCTTGAACGTCTTGTAATGATCGCCGGTGTAGTAGGTCTCGCCACCCTGCCCGGTGACGAGGCGGCGGGCGCCGCGGTCACGGGAGTTGGGGGTGTCGACGGTGTACTCGTGGTAGTAGCCGCGCTTCTCCTGCGGCAGGGCCTTCTCGAAGTTGCCGAACACGGCGCCGTCCTTGCTGTACGGGAACGGGCCGCCCTTGTCGATGAGCTGGAGGGTCCGCTGCGCCTCGGGCGGCAGCTGGGCGGCCGGGACCGTGGCCCTGCCCTTGACCCAGGCGGGCGTAGAAGCGGGCGTGGAAGCGGCCGCGGCGGGCTTGGAGCCCGCCGGTTTCGCACTGTCCTTGCCGCCGCAGCCGACGAGCAGCACGGCGAGGCACGCCAGCACGGCGGCGAGGGCGACCCGGGCAAACCTGTTGATCATGCCCCGATGCTGCCACCGAACGGCGGCGCGAGCGAATGCGTCGGTGAATGTTTTCGGGCGACGATGGATCCATGCTGCTCGCCGACGTGGCAAGGACCTCGGCCGAGATCGCGGCCACCGCGTCGCGCTCGGAGAAGTCCGCGCTGCTCGCCCGGCTCTTCAGGATCACCGAGCCCGACGAGGCGCCGCTGGTGGTGACGTACCTCGCGGGACGGCTGCCGCAGCGGCGCACCGGGCTCGGCTGGAACACCCTCAAGGACCGCCCGCCGGCCGCCGTTTCGCCCCGGCTGACGGTCCGTGAGGTGGACGCGGCGCTCGACCGGATCTCGGCGCTGGCCGGAAAGGGTGCCCAGGGCGAGCGCAGACGGCTCGCCGGGGAGCTGATGGCCGCGGCCACCGAGCAGGAGCAGTCCTTCCTCTTCGCGCTGATCACCGGCGATGTGCGGCAGGGCGCGCTGGACGCGGCGGCCGTGGAGGGCCTCGCGGCGGCGGCCGGGGCGCCCGCGGGCGAGGTGCGGCGGGCGGTGATGCTGGGCGGCTCGCTCGGCACGGTCGCCCGCGCGCTGCTCGCCCAGGGCCCGGCGGCGCTCGCCGCGTTCCGGCTGGAGGTGGGCCGCCCCGTACTGCCGATGCTGGCGCAGAGCGCGAAGGACGTGGCCGAGGCGCTCGACCGGCTCGGCCCGTGCGCGGTCGAGGAGAAGCTCGACGGCATCCGGGCCCAGGTCCACAAGGACGGCGACACGGTACGGGTCTTCACCCGCACCCTGGACGACATCACCGACCGGCTGCCCGAAGTGGTGGCCGCCGCACGGGAGTTGACGGCCGGGCGGGCGGTGCTCGACGGCGAGGTGATCGCGCTGGACGCGGCTGGGCGGCCCCGCTCGTTCCAGGACATCGCCTCGCGCGTCGGCTCCCGGCTCGATGTCGCGGGCGCCCAGGACCGGCTGCCGCTCCTCCCCGTCTTCTTCGACCTGCTGTCGGTGGACGGGCGGGACCTGCTCGATCTGCCCGTACGGGAGCGTCACGCGGAGCTCGCCCGCATCGCGCCGGGGCCCCGGCGAGTGCGGCGGGTGGTGGTGGCGGATCCGGCCGATCCCGAACTGCGGCGCGCGGCCGAGGAGTTCAACGCGGCCACCCTGGCACGCGGGCACGAGGGGGTGGTCCTCAAGGCGCTGGACTCGACGTACGCGGCGGGGCGGCGCGGTGCCTCCTGGCTGAAGGTCAAGCCCGTGCACACGCTGGATCTGGTGGTCCTCGCGGCCGAGTGGGGGCACGGCCGGCGCACCGGCATGCTCTCCAATCTGCACCTGGGGGCGCGCCGCCCCGACGGCACCTTCGCCATGCTCGGCAAGACGTTCAAGGGCCTCACCGACACCCTGCTGGCCTGGCAGACCGGACGGCTGCGGGAGTTGGCGGTCGCCGAGGAGCCCTGGGGGGTGCGGGTGCGGCCGGAACTCGTCGTCGAGGTGGCCTTCGACGGCGTACAGAGATCATCGCGCTACCCGGAAGGGGTGACACTGCGCTTCGCGCGGGTAGTGCGCTATCGCGAGGACAAGAGGGCCTCGGAAGCGGACATGGTCGCGACGGTGATCGCTCCCCCACGTTCTCGGCTTCCCCCCAAGTTCTCGGCTTCGCTCGAACAGGGGGGACCCCCATGCACAGGGGGGACCCCCATCGCGACGGGAAGGACTGAACCGGTGGAGCAGGATCACAGCACGGGACGGCAGGAGCAGGCGCACCAGCGGGCGGGGGCGGCCAGGATCGAGGCCGCCCAGCTGACCGCCGAAGGGGTCCGGGCGGTCGCGCTGACCTGGGTGGACGTGGCGGGTCTCACCCGCGTCAAGGTGGTGCCGACCGCCCGGCTGCCGCACGTCGCGGCCCATGGCGTGGGCATGTCGCCGGTCTTCGACGTGTACCTGGTGGACGACTCGGTCACCAGCAGCCCGCACATCGGCGGCCCCGACGGCGATCTGCGGCTCGTCCCCGACCTGGACCGGCTCACCGTGCTCGCCGCCCAGCCCGGCTGGGCGTGGGCGCCGGCCGACCGCTTCGAGCAGTCGGGGCAGCCGTACACCGCCTGCCAGCGGCAGTTCGCCCGCAAGATGGCGGAGCGCGCCGCCGGGCGCGGCATCGAGCTGCGGATGGGCTTCGAGACGGAGTGGATCGTGGACCCGCCGCTGGCGGGCCCGGCGTACGGGATGGCGCGGGTGGTCGAGCGCTCGGAGTACGTCGCCGATGTGCTCGGCGCCCTCGGGACGCAGGGCGTCGAGGTGCTCCAGATCCACCCGGAGTACACGCCGGGCCAGTTCGAGGTGTCGGTCGCGCCGGCCGACCCGGTGGGCGCGGCGGACCTGGCGGTGCTGGTCCGCGAGACGATCCGGGCGGTGTCGCTCCAGCACGGCCTCACGCCCTGGTTCGGGCCGGTGGCCGACCCCGAGGGCGTGGGCAACGGCGGACACCTCCACCTCAGCCTCTGGCAGGACGGCCGCAACCTGTGCCGGGGCGGCGAGGGCCCCTTCGGGATGAGTGCGGCCAGCGAGGCGTTCCTCGCCGGGATCCTGGACGCGCTGCCCGCGCTGCTCGCCATCGGCGCCCCGTCCCCGGCGAGCTACCTCCGGCTCGCGCCGTCGCGCTGGGCGGGCGCGTTCCAGTGCTGGGGCCTGGAGAACCGGGAGGCGGCGCTGCGCTTCATCGCCGGGCCGCCGGGGGCCGAGGACGCCGCGAACGCCGAGGTCAAGTGCTTCGACCCGGCCGCCAACCCCTACCTCGTGACCGGCGCGGTGATCGCCGCCGGGCTCGCCGGGCTCGACGCGGGCCTGCGCCTGCCCGACCCGGTGTCGGGCGACCCCGTCCACTCCCACGGCCAGCGGCGGCTGCCCGCCTCGCTGCCGGAGGCGCTCGGCCACTTCACCGGATCGGCGGTGCTGCGCGAGGCGCTCGGTGATCCGCTCTTCGAGGCGATCACCGCGGTGCGCCAGGCCGAGACGAAGCTCTTCGACGGCCTGACGCCGCGCGAGATCGCCGAGGCCACCCGTGGGAGGTACTGAGTGCCGCCGCTGGTCGACCACCACTGCCACGGCGTGCTGCGCTCGGATCCCGACGACGCGGTCTTCGAGTCGTTCCTGACCGAGTCGGACGCCCCGGCCGCGCCCGGCACCAGCTTCTTCGACTCCCAGCTCGGCTTCGCCGTGCGCCGCTGGTGCCCGCCGCTGCTCGGCCTGGAACCGCACTGCCCGCCGGAGGTCTATCTGGCCCGCCGCCGCGAGCTGGGCGCCCGGGAGGCCAACCGGCTGCTCCTGAGCGCCAGTGGCATCACCACGTTCCTGGTGGACACCGGGCTGCCGGGCGATCTGACGAGCCCGGCGGAGCTCGCCGAGCTGAGCGGGGGAACGGCGCGCGAGATCGTACGCCTGGAACTCCTCGCGGAAGGCATCGCCGCCGAGGCACCGGATCCGGACGAGTTCCTCGCGGCCCTCGCCGATGCCATCGGCGCCGCGGCCCGCACGGCGGCGGGCTTCAAATCGGTCGCCGGATACCGCCACGGCCTGGATCTCGCCCCCGAGCCGCCGGGCCCGGCCGAGCTCCGCGCCGCCACCGCCGACTGGCTGGCAGCCGGGGCCGGCCGGCTCGCCTCACCCGTGCTGCTGCGCCATCTGCTGTGGTCGGCGGCGGCGACGGGGCTGCCGCTCCAGTTCCACACCGGGTTCGGCGACCCCGACCTGCGGCTGCACCAGTGCGATCCGCTGCTGCTCACCGATTTCATCCGGGCCGTGCGCCCGACGGGCTGCCGCCTGGTCCTGCTGCACGGCTACCCGTACCACCGCGGCGCGGGCTATCTCGCGCAGGTGTATCCGCATGTGTACGCCGATATGGGCCTCTCGCTCTCGTACACGGGGGCACGGGCCGAGGCGGTGCTCGCCGAGTTCCTCGAACTGAGCCCGTTCGGCAAGCTGCTCTTCTCGACGGACGCGTACGGCCTCGCCGAGCTGTACGTGGTGGGGGCCCGCCTCTTCCAGGACGCCCTGGACCGGCTCCTCAACGGGTGGACGGCGTCCGGGAGTTGGTCGGCGCGGGACGCGGAGCGGGTGGCGGGGCTGGTCTCCGCGGGGAACGCGGAGCGGCTGTACTGACCCCGCGTTCCCACGGACCTCGGGGGTCTCAGACCCCGTCCGGGTCCGCGCGGTCGAGCGCGGGCCGGGGCTGGGGGCCCGTCTCGTTGAGGAGGAAGTCCGCCGCCGCGGTGTCCGTGACCAGGCTCGTCACGAGTCCGGACCGCAGCACCGCGTCGATCGCGGACGCCTTGCGCTGGCCGCCCGCGATCGCGACGACCTCCGGGATCCGGCGCAGCCGGTCCGCCTCGACGGTGATGCAGCGCTCGCCCAGGTCGCGCCCGACCCGGCGGCCCTGCGCGTCGAAGAGGTGGGCGGACATCTCGGCGGCGACGCCGAGCGAGGCGTAGTGCGCCCGCTCCTCGTCGGTCAGCATGTCGTGGACGGTGGAGATGCCGGGCTCCCAGGAGCCGATGGACACCGCGGCGACGGTCACCTTGTCGAAGTACTCGAAGGCGCGGGCGATCCCGGTCTGGTTGCGCAGGGCCGCGGCGGTGGCCGGGTCGGGCAGCAGCATCGGGGCGTAGATGGGGTGGGCCTCGCCGCCGGAGACCTGGGCGGCCCGGCGCACGGCCTCGACGGAACCGCGCTCGGCGGTGCCCGCGTCGTAGACGCCGGTCAGCTGGACGACGGTGCAGGGCGGCAGCCGGTCGAGGGCCGCGGCCATGTGGATGGTGGAGCGACCCCAGGCCAGGCCCAGCACATCGCCCTCGCTGACGAGCTCGCCGAGCAGGTCGGCGGCGACTTCGCCGAGGTTCTCCGGATCGGGCGAGGTCTCCTCGCCCTCGGCCGGGGACTCGACGACCACCGCGTGCCGCAGTCCGTAACGGGCCCGCAGCGCGTCCGAGCGCTCCGCGTCCAGTTCGGCGGGGACCCGGATCTCGATCCGTACGAGATCACGCTCAAGGGCGGTCTCCAGGACCCGGGCCACCTTGAAGCGGCTCACGCCGAACTCCTCGGCGATCTGAATCTTGGACTTCCCCTCCAGGTAGAAGCGGCGGGCCATGGCCGCCGCCTGCACCAGCTCCGCGGGTCCCATCCGCAGGGCTGACCGACCCGCCGACATTGCAGACACCGCGATCTCCTCACTGCTGTTCACAACTGCTGTTCACACACTGGACTCGCTGTTCATCCTGTCAGATCCAACGGTCCTTGATCAGCCCCGCAGGCTCCCGTTCACCGAGCCGTGGCTCAGTGTGCGCATGCCCAGGGTGCTCCCGCCGTCGCCAGTTCGGCCATGGAGCGCAGCGTGCGCACCGCCTCGGCCGGGTCGTGCGCCCCGTACACGGCCGATCCGGCGACGAACACATCGGCGCCCGCCTCGGCGCACCGCTCGATCGTGGAGGCCGAAACGCCGCCGTCGACCTGGAGCCACAGTTCAAGTCCGTGTTTGCCGATCAGCTCCCGGGTCCGGCGGATCTTCGGCAGCATGATGTCGAGAAACGACTGGCCGCCGAAGCCCGGCTCCACCGTCATGATCAGCAGCATGTCGAGCTCGGGGAGCAGATCCTCGTACGGCTCGATCGGCGTGGCGGGCTTCAGGGCCATCGACGCGCGGGCGCCCTTGGCACGGATCTCGCGGGCCAGCCGTACCGGGGCCGCCGCCGCCTCCACGTGGAAGGTGACCGATCCGGCCCCCGCCTCCACGTACTGCGGGGCCCAGCGGTCCGGGTCCTCGATCATCAGATGGCAGTCCAGTGGCGTGTCCGTCGCCCTGCTGAGGGATTCCACGACCGGTACCCCGAGCGTGAGGTTCGGCACGAAGTGGTTGTCCATCACATCGACGTGCAGCCAGTCGGCGCCTTTGACGGCCTGAGCCTCGTCGGCCAGCCTGGCGAAGTCCGCGGAGAGGATGCTGGGGTTGATCTGAGCCATGCCCCAAGCCTGCCATGCCCTGGGCAACTTGCCTGCCATGGTGCCGGGCGAACCCGTCCGATACCGGCCCGCCGACACCGGCCGGGCTTGGGTTCTACCGCGCGGCGGCAGCCGGAGTTCGCGATCGCGACCGGTGCCGGGGAGGAGCGCCCGGGACCGGCGCTGCCCCCAACGCCGGGGAGCCGCCCGGGAGTTGGGGGCAGCGCCCCGGTCGCCGCCGAGGGACTCAGGCCGTGCGCCTCAGCAGCGCGAGGTACATGGCGTCCGTGCCGTGCAGATGGGGCCAGAGCTGGACGTCGGGGCCCTCGCCCAGGCCCGCGACCGACGGCATCAGGGGGCGGACGTCGATCCAGTCGGCCTCGACGGGCTGGGCCCCGCCGCGGCCCTTCAGGACGTCCTCGACCACGATCCGCGTCTCGGCCAGGTGCGGTGAGCACGTCGCGTACCCGACGACTCCGCCGACCCGCACCGCCGACAGTGCCTCGCGCAGCAGCGACCGCTGGAGCGGGGCGAAGCCCTCCAGGTCCTCGGGGCGGCGGCGCCAGCGGGCCTCCGGGCGGCGGCGCAGCGCGCCGAGTCCGGAGCAGGGCACGTCCATCAGAACGCGGTCGAAGGACCCCGGCAGCCACGGCGGGCGCGTGCCGTCGGCCGCGATGACCTGGTACGGGCCCGGGTTACCGGCCAGCGCGCGCTCGACCAGGCGGGCCCGGTGCGGCTGTTTCTCGGAGGCGAGCAGCGCGGCGCCGCGCCCGGCGGCGAGCGCGGCGAGCAGCGCGGCCTTGCCGCCGGGGCCCGCGCAGCCGTCGAGCCAGCGCTCGTCGCGGCCCTCGATGGGCGCGTTCGCGAGGGCGGTGGCGACCAGCTGGCTGCCCTCGTCCTGCACGCCCGCCCGGCCGTCCCGTACGGCGTCGAGCGCTCCGGGCTCGCCGCCCTCGGCCATCCGCACCGCGTACGGCGACCAGCGGCCGGGCAGGCCGCCGTCCTCGCCCAGGGCGTCGAGGAGTTCATCGGTGGTGGAACGCCCGGGGCGGGCGACGAGGGTCACCTCGGGGCGCTCGTTGTCGGCCTCCAGGAGGTCCTCGATGCCGGCCCGGCCGCCGCCGAGGGCGTCCCAGAGCGCGGAGACGACCCAGCGCGGATGCGAGTGGACGACGGCGAGGTGGTCCTCGGCGTCCTCCTCGTAAGAAGGCGCCACCTTCTCCAGCCAGCCGTCGAGGTCGTCCGCGGAGATCTTCCGCAGTACGGCGTTGACGAACTTGGCCCGCCCGTCGCCGAGCACCACCCGGGCCAGCTCGACGCTCGCCGAGACCGCGGCGTGGGTGGGGATCCGCGTGCCGAGCAGCTGGTGGGCGCCGAGCGCGAGCACATCGAGCACCGGCGGGTCGACCTCGCGCAGCGGCCGGTCGATGCAGGCCGCGATGATCGCGTCGTAGGTGCCCTGGCGGCGCAGCGTCCCGTAGACGAGCTCGGTGGCGAGCGCCGCGTCCCGGGCGTCGAAGTTCCCGCCATCGCGCGCCTTGCGCAGCAGCGGGGGCAGGACGAGGTTGGCGTAGGCGTCGCGTTCGTCGACCGCCCGCAGCGCCTCGAAGGCCAGGATGCGGACCGGGTCCTTCTTGGGACGGCGGTAGGGCTTGCCGGCCTTGCCCGGGTTGTTGTTCGGGCTGCGACGTGGCGAATCGTTCACGTGAAAGGTGCTCCGCTGATCAGATGGGGCGAACCCTTTCAGCGTACGTCCGCCGCCCCAAGACGCTCACCCGGGGCGATCCGGACCCCGCGCGCCCAGTCCGCGCCGCGCATCGGCTTCTTGCCCTGGGGCTGGACCCAGAGCAGTTCCACGGCGTGCGAGCCGGTGCCGGCGTACACGTTGTTCTTGGCGACGGAGAGCTCGCCGGGCGCGAGGTCGGTGCGGTCGGTGACGAGCGCGGCCTGGATGAGCTTGAGCCGCTCGCCGCGGAAGACGGTCCAGGCGCCGGGCGCGGGCGTGCAGCCGCGCACCACCCGGTCGACCCGCAGCGCGGGGGCCGACCAGTCGATCAGCGCGTTCTCGACGGTGATCTTCGGGGCGAGCGAGATCCCCTCGGCGGGCTGCGGAACAGCCTTCAGGGAGCCGTCCTCGATGCCGTCCATGGTCGCGGCGAGCAGCCCGGCGCCCGCGAACGCGAGCCGCGTGAGCAGGTCGCCGCTGGTGTCCGTCGGCCGGACCTCCTCGGTGACCGTGCCGTACACGGGACCCGAGTCGAGCCCCTGCTCGATCAGGAAGGTGGCGGCGCCGGTGATCTCGTCGCCCGCCATGACCGCGTGCTGCACCGGCGCGGCTCCGCGCCAGGCGGGCAGCAGCGAGAAGTGCAGGTTGACCCAGCCGTGCGCCGGGATGTCGAGGGCGACCTTGGGCAGCAGGGCCCCGTACGCGACGACCGGGCAGCAGTCCGGCGCGATCTCACGCAGCCTGGCCAGGAACTGCTCGTCGCGCGGCTTCACCGGCTTGAGCACCTCGATGCCGGCCTCCTCGGCGCGCTCGGCGACGGGGCTCGCCACCAGGCGGCGGCCGCGCCCGGCGGGTGCGTCGGGCCGGGTGACCACCGCGGCGACCTCGTGCCGCCCGGAGGCGATCAGGGCGTCCAGGGCGGGTACGGCGACCTCGGGGGTGCCTGCGAAGACGAGCTTCACTGGGGGTTACCTCGCTTTGTCGAGAGCGGCGTCCCAGTCTAGGGGCCCGTGGCAGGCGGGCGTACGCGCAGGTGCCAGGTGCCGCGCGGGCCGGCCGCCGAGAACCGTACGGCAGGGGCGTACGGGGACTCGTGCGCCCCGTGCATATGCCCATACGCCCCCGCAGCGTGACCACAACAGCGGGTAGCGCGTTGGTCAAGAGAGATTGACCGAACCGGGCCGCCTGCGCGGCCCGCGCCTTTTCAGCACCCGCACGAGCGTCAACGCGGTACCAGCACCACGCAGTATCAACGTCAACGCAGTACCAGCACCACCCAGTGACAACACCGTCTTCACCGTCCCTTTCATCGCCGGTTCGAGAGGCTTGTTCATGGCCGACCACGCAACCCACGACGCCCAAGCGCGGGCCAGCCTGCACCTGTTGGTGCGGGACATCGAGCGGGTCCGCCGGCAGGTGGACGCACTGCGCACCCTCACCGCGCAGCTGGGCAACGTCTACCGCCCGCGCCGCTCCGGCCCCTCCACGGGCTTCGTCGTGTACGGGCGCGCCCCGGCCCCGACCGTACGGCTCGCCCAGGAACTGCGGGACAGCGTCGAGACGCTGGTCACCGCGGCCGTGGACTTCGACCGCTCCCTCGGCTTCTCCTGGGACGCGGTGGGCTCGGCGCTCGGCGTCACCAAGCAGGCGGTACACCGCCGTTACGGATCCCGTCGGGCCGGCGCCCAGAACACGGGCCAGGCCGACGCCGAGCGTCCGGCCGAGACCGCGGTGACCCGCACCCTGCCGCCGCTGCCCCCCATGCCCGCGGTGCCCGCCGCCCGTTCGATGCCGCCGCAGCCGACGGCGAGCAGCCAGTCCCTGCGCGAGGAGGTCCGCACCAGCGCCTTCCCCGGCCCCCGCAACGGCTGACCACCCGCGACTCCGCCCCTTCGTGCCCTCGCGTCCGGACACACCGCGAGGGCACACCCATGTCCCGCATGTCCCGGGCCTGAGCGGATGTGGGGCCGGGATCGATGCCGGGCGTCGGCTGCTGTCGGGCCTCGACCGATGTCATGCATCTGCCGCTGCCCGGGCCTCAGCCGATGTCGGGCGGGTCGATCCTGATGCGCACCGGGTCGCCGCCGCCGCGGGCAAGGCGCCCGGCCTGGGCGGCCTTGAGCGCGGCGGCCAGCGCGGCCCCGCTGCCCGGCGGCACCCGCACCAGAGCCCGCTCCCACTGCTCCCCCACCGGCGGATCGCCGGGCCGCCGGGCCCGGCCGGGATCGGCGACGGGCAGCGGAACCGGCCCCAACACCTCGGCGTCGGACGGTAGTTGAGCCGATCGCAGAAAGGCCTCGACCGCCTCGGGGCCGCCGATGACCTCGGCCATCCGGGAGACCGGGGGGAAGCCGAGCTCGGCCCGCTCGGCCAGTTCGCGCAGAGCGTGCCCGACCGGGTCCCAGCGAACCAGGGCCTGCACCGGCCGCAGCGTCGGCTCGGCGACGACGACCACGGTTCCGCCCTCGTCCTGCCCGCGTACCAGCGAGGCGGCGCCGATCCAGCGCCGCAGCGCCTCCTCGCCGGCCCTGAGGTCGGGCCGGGTGAGCATCGCCCAGCCGTCCAGGAGCAGCGCCGCCGCGTAGCCGCCCTCGGCGACGGGTTCGGCGCCCGGGGTGGAGACGACGAGCGCGGGCTGTCCGGGCACGCTGTCCAGGATGTGGTCGCGCCCCGAGGTCCGTACGGGTACGGCGGGGAACGCCCGCCCGAGCTCCTCCGCGGTCCGGCGGGCGCCGACCACCTGGGCGCGCAGCCGGTTCGAGCCGCACTCCGCGCAGTGCCAGTCGCTCTCCGCCGTCCCGCACCAGGCGCAGCGCAGCGCGCGCTCGTCCGGTGCCTCCAGCGGGCCCGCGCAGTGTCCGCACCGGGCAGGCGTACGGCAGCGGGCGCAGGCCAGCCGCGGCGCGTACCCCCGCCTGGGGACCTGCACGAGGACGGGGCCGCTCTTGAGCCCCTCGCGGACGGCCTGCCACGCGAGGCTCGGCAGCCGGGCCGCCCGGGCCGCCTCGTCGCGCGCCAACTCCCCGTCCCCGACGGTGCGTACGAGCGGGGCTGCGGCGCGCGCCACGGTCCGGTCGGCGACCAGCGGCGCGGCCCAGCCGCTCTGCACGAGCTGGGCGGCCTCGACCGTGCAGCTCGTACTGCCGAGCAGGAAGGCGCACTTGTCGTGCGCCGCGCGCAGTTCGAGCACCTCCCGCACATGCGGGAACGGCGCGTTGTCGTCGCTGTGGCTGGAATCGCCGTCCTCCCACACCACGACGAGCCCGAGGTCCTTCACGGGTGCGAACATCGCCGCGCGGGTACCGACTACGGCCCGTACCGCGCCGCGCCGCACGGAGAGCCACTGCCGGTAGCGCCGTTCCGGGCCCGAATCGGCGGTGAGCACCGCATGCCGGCCCTCGCCGAGCAGCGCGGTCAGCGCCGCGTCCACCCGGCCCGCGCTGCGGCCGTCCGGTACGACGACGAGGGCGCCCCGCCCGGAGGCGAGTGTCGCCGCCACCGCTCGCGCGATCTCCTCGGCCCAGTGCGGTCCGGGCAGCGCGGTCCATACCGCCCGGGGTGCTCCGCCGCTGCCCAACGCCCGCAGGAACGCGGGCCCTTGCTGATATCTCTCCCAGGTCCCGGCGGCCGGCTCGGCCGGTGGCGCGGGCGGTTCGGGCGACGGCTTGGCCTCGGCCCGGGCGTTCCTGGGCGGGACGGCGACCTGGAGCACATCGGCGAGACTCCCCGCGTACCGGTCCGCGACGGCCCGGGCCAGGGACAGCATCTCGGGGCTCAGCACCCGCTCCGGTGAGACGACGCCGGCCAGCGCGGCCAGCGGGCCGGAGTAGTCCGAATCGGCCCGCCGCTCGACGACGAACCCGTCGATCAGCCCGCCGCCCTCCCGGCGCCCCTCCCGCACGTTCCGCGACCCGGCCCCGAAGCGCACCCGCACCCGCACGCCCGGCTGCGCGTCGGCGTCCAGCTCCTCGGGCACGGCGTAGTCGAAGTACTGATCAAGATGCAGCACCCCCTTGTTCACCACGACCCGCGCGATGGGCAGCTCCTTGGCCAGCGCCGCCCCCCGCCAGGTCCGCGGCTTGGCCTTGGGCACCTTGGCCTTGCGCACGCTCTCCCGGATGAGCGCAAGCTGCTCCGGCACCCCGCCCGGCCGTTCGTTCTCGCTGCTCACAGCCAAATTCCTACCAGACCCGACTGACAACGGCGCCGGGCGGACGCCGTTGGCCGGTTCGGGCCAGGCATCCTCGACAGTCTGAAACGGGTGCTGTTCGCTCCGGTTGAGGAAACGGGAAACGTCCCCATTCGCCTTGTCCCACACAGTCGGCTGTCGCACGCTGATGCTCGTCGCCGCCGACTCCTCGGACGGCCAGCGACGGAGGTTCAGGTGCAGCACTCGTACGCCTTTGGGGAGGAACTTCGCCGACGACGTCTAGCGGCGGCGCTCTCCCTGGAGCAGCTCGGCAAGCGTGTGCACTACAGCAAGGCCCAGCTGAGCAAGGTGGAGCGCGGCCTCAAACGGCCGAGCCTCGAGCTTGCCCGGTTGTGTGACACCGAGCTCGATGCCGGCGGTTCACTGGCCCAACTGTTGTCACCTACGACGGTTTCACCCATGTCCCTGCCCGACACCGGGCACGACGACGAGGTGTGGTTGATGTATCTGGACAAGAACGGCACCAGCACACTCCAACCGGTGAAGCGCCGCAGCTTGATCGCCGTCGGTGCCGCATCGGCGCTGTCCCTGCAGCTGAGCGGCGAGCCATTACCGGTGGACACGGGAGCCAGCACACTTGTGGAAGCGTCCCGAACGCTGTTCGGCCAGTTTCGCAGGATCGGCCAGGCGGCGAGTCCCGGCAGTCTCCTTCCGGCTCTGATCACCCAGACACACTCACTGGAACAGTTGGCCCGTCTCGCGGGGCCCCGGACGAGAAACGAGCTGCTTGTCCTCGCTTCACGCTACGCGGAATACACGGGATGGATGGCTCAGGAGGCCGGGGATGATCGGGCGGCTCTGTGGTGGACCGACCGCGCGGTGCAGCTCGCCCGTGGGGGTGGCGACGACATGCTGGCCTCCTACGCCCTGGTCCGAAGATCGCTCATCTGTCTGTTCGGCGGCGACCCGGTACAAGCCGCAGAGCTGGCCGAGAGGGCGCTGGAGAGTGCCACCGCTCCTCGCGTCGCCGGGCTCGCGGCCCAGCACTTGGCACAGAGCCTCGCGGTCACCGGCGACCACATCGGGACCATGCGGAGTCTGGACCGTGCCCGCGAGTTGCTGGCAGCAGACACCCGCCACCCCGATACACCTGTGCTGGGCGCCTCGCACGTGCCCAACGTCGTGGAGATGTACACCGGCTGGTGCCTGTACGAACTGGGCCGAGTGAGGCAGGCGGCGGATCTCCTCGATCGGGAGACAGGCCGTCTCCCCGCCCACGCGTTGCGCGCCCGGGCACGACACGGCGTCCGCCGCGCCCTCGCACACACCGCCGCCGGGGACATCGACCAGGCGTGCGCCATCACGGCAGACCTGCTCTCGTCCACCGGCACGGTCAACTCGGCCACGATCTCGACCGATCTCATTCGCCTCGCTCGCCTGCTCGGGCGGCATCCGCGCAATGCCCACGTACGTGAGATCACTCCGCGTCTCACCGCCGCCCTGCCGCACCGCCCCTTGTAACGGAAGCCCCCGATCGAAGGGACCGACCTGTGCACGAGCTCTTCATCAACTACCGCACCCAGGGCGGCAAAGACGCCGCCCACGTCTTCGACTACGAGCTGTCCAAACGGTTCGGCACGAACAGTGTCTTCCGCGCACAGAAGTCCATCGCCCCCGGCGCCAATTACGTCGAGACCCTGATCAAGGGTGTCCGCCGCAGCCGGGTGCTGCTAGCACTCATCGGAAGGGACTGGGTCGACACCCCGGACCCGAAGGGGCCGGGCCGCAGGGCACTCGCCAACCCGAAGGACTGGGTGCGCCGCGAGATCGAAGAGGCATTCAGTTCCGGAGTTCTGGTGGTGCCGGTCCTGCTCGGACGCCATGTGGAGCAGATAGACCCCTTGAGGCTTCCGAAGTCCTTGGCAACCCTTGCCGAGTGCCAGTACGAGCGATACAGCACACGTACCGCCGAAGCCGACCTCACGCGACTCGGCGACAGGCTGGTCCGCCAGGTCCCGGAGCTTGCCGCGCTGAACGCTCAGGCGGGTGGCGCCCAACCCGCGGCTGAAGCATCCCGAGGCCGCACCGAAATCCACAACGCTCGGCAGAGCGGCGGAGTCGGCGCCGTCCACGGCGATCTCGGAACGTTCATCAACGAAGCACACGGCCCTCTGCACACGGGTTCGGGCCGCCAGATCAACGGGCCCCGGATCAACGGCGACGGAACCAACTACGTTGCCGGAGACAACCGTGGCGGGATCCGCCAGCGATTCGGGGATCCGAAGCACCCTGGGACCGGCAGGTGACCGAGCCGGTCAGCGCATACATCAGCGAGTCCTACGGCGCTGTGCACACCGGCGACGGAACCCAGCTCAACGTCTACCTCGCCGCGGCGTCGACTCGGGTCCAGGACAAAGTGGGGCCGAGCCTGCGCGGCATCACCGATCATGACGGTGACTGGCTCGATCAGCGCTTTGTCGCGCCTGGTGGAATGCAGCGCGCACGCAGCCTGCTGCGGACCCACTCCGTCGTGCTCCTCTCCGGACCCCCGGGATCCGGCAGACGGGCCGCTGCCTTGAAGTTGCTGCACGAACTGGCGAACGGGACAGGCGGACTGTACGAGCTGCCGGACACCGAGGACGACAGTGGGTCCGTTCTGGACGCGGTTGAGCCGAATACAGGTGACCGGTTACTGCTCGACCTGTCGGTCGTCGACGAGACGCACTACCTTTCCCTGCAGAGCAGGTTGCTGGGATTCCGCGCCAAGCTCATCGAGCGGGGGGCCCGGCTCGCCGTCGTGTTGCCGCACCGTCACGCGTACCTGCAAGGAGTGGATCTCAAGCACTACACGGCGGAAATCACCAAACCGGCTTCCCGTGACGTGCTGAGCAGGTATCTCCAGCTGGACAATATCCGCCCGCCGACGGAGGAAATGGCCGCCCACGGCATGGCCACCTATCTGGCCAGGGTTCCCGTGCGAGAAATCGCCGAGCTCTCAGATCGGATCCGGGACCTGCGGGACAAGGGCACGCCCGGAGGCTTCCCGAACTGGCGGGACAGAGCGATCAAGCGGGTGGCCGACCGGAGCGCGGAGGTCGCGGCAGACCTGGCCACTCATCACTCGGGCCGTCGGCGGGCGCTGCTACTCGCCCTTGCGATGTTCCATGAATCGTCGCCGGCCACCGTGCTGCACACGGCGGGGGCGCTGCTGGCGGTCCTGTCGCACCCTCCGAGCGACCAGCCCCGCCTGGAACAGGCAGACCTCAGCCGGGAGCTGACGGAGCTCGGCGCAGAAACCGGACCCGATGGGCTCGTACAGTTCCGGACGCACAATTACGACCGAGGCGTCCGGGACCACTTCTGGATGTACTTCCCGGACCTGACCGAACAGCTCCGCCGCTGGATCCGCGACTGCCTGGCTTGGCCCGGTCTCGGCGAGGACGAACGCGGCCCCGTCATCACCCGGTTCGCTGAGCAGTGCCTCAATTCCGGCCGGCCCGACGACCTGCTGTGGCTGGCAGAATCGTGGACCGGGCACCACGGCCACATCCGGCTCATCCCGGATGCGGCACAGGTCCTCGTCCACGGTCTCGCGCACGAACAGTACGGGCAGAGGTTTCGGCAGCAGATCTACGACTGGTCGACCACCAAGACCCTGCCGCAGAACCTCAAGCAGGTACTCGTACTGGTCTGTTCGCAAGCCATGCGGCGAAGCCATCCCTACCAGGCTCTGGTGCGGCTCCACCATCTGGACCGACGGGCGGACGGGCGGGTGGCGGACACCGCTCGCACCGCAGTGCTCGGTCTTGCCCACAGTGACGATCGCATGTACCGCCTGCTGCTCCAGCGTGTCAGCCCCAGCCTGGCGGAAGCAGGATGGGCACGGGACTTCGGCCTGTTCCTCGCGCTCACGCAGTCGGTGCCACTCGTCGCAGCGCGGGACGTGCGAACCGGACTCACCGAAGGCTGGGCCGCAGTCTTCCGGCGACTTCCGCTCGAACAGTGGCAGCCCTACGCACTGTCGTGGTTCGCGGCTGTCACGGACGCCCCCGGTCCGGAGCAACTGCTCGATGTGCTCGTCAACGCCTGCCAGAACGAGGCCGTCCTCCTCGGTGTCCTTTACCAGCTCGCACTCGACTGGGAGCGATCCCGTCCTCGACGGCCGGGCGTCACAGGGCTGCTCATTGAGAAAATCAACCTTGCCCAGGGCCTTGATCACCTGGTGCCCGCTGTCTGACCACTACTCCTCGGGGGAGCAAATGATCGGCTCAGGCCGCAACACCATGACCGTCTTCGTCACCCTCCTGTGCGGGCTGCTGCTGGTCATCGCGGGAATCGCCCTGCAATGGCCGCGCTGGACCTGGCCCGTGCTGGCCACCGTGCTGGTCACAGCCGCCATCGCGGCCAACCGGTTCATGGCCCGGGGCAGTGACGGGTTTCCCCATCACGCCACCATGGAACCCGATCTGCCGATACCACCTGCTCCCCGACAGGAGCTGCATGTCAGCGATGTGGCGCTGCCCAGCGCTGCCCTGGACTACGACTTCATCTTCTCGGCGACGGTGCGCTGGATCCTTCTGGAGCCGCCCGACGACGCTCCCCTGATCAATCCATCCGGCCTGGCTGTTGACGCCGTCTTGCGCCGCGCCCGGGAGATCACGGCGGAACAGCCGCCATCCAGGAGCGCGCTGGTGCAGCACCGGCTCGACGGCGCTCTCGGAACCATGCGGCCGGACCCCAGCGGGCGATTGCTCGCTATGGCGCAGGAGGTTTCACTCTGCCTCCCCGATCAGGATCTCGAACGTCTTTCCAAGCTCTCCACCGTGCGCAAGAACGAGGACGTCTGGGAGCACGAGCGCAATCAGGAGCGCAACAAGCGCGCCTACCTCGGCGAAGACGTCCTCAAGGACACCGGCAGCGCGGTCGTGTGGTGGCTCGCCCGCAACGAGGACCGTATCGAGGAAACCGTGGACCGCATCGGTGTCCTGGCCAGGCTCACCGCGGCGGCCAACAACGACGAAGTCGCACCGCAGTTCCAACACCTCGTGCCCGCACGCGTTCCGCCGCAGTCGGACTTGCCTGCGGGAGGTCCGTTGGGTTCGGAAAGCACCCCTGATACGGACGGAGAGGCACCCGCGGCGGAGCCGGATCGCCGATTGGACGAGGTGATTGCGTGGTTCGGGTTCAGTCCGGCTGACCCGGACCTGTCCCTGTTCGCCAAGCGGCTTGCCCAAGTGGCCGAGGCTCACGGGAAGGCTGAAGCCGCCTCCGAGATCAAGAACCGCTTCGACGGCCCGGTGCCCGAGGCCCCTCCAGAGACACCGACCATGGAATCGTGACGGGATCCGCAACAGGCGATCTGCAAGGAGAGGGCACACGAGGGCCCCGGACCGGCACGGTGGATTCTAGGAATCGTCGCAACACGTGATCACTGACGTGTGGTGGCGAGCAGTTTATGCAGGCGCTCGGCTGGGGTCTCCCAGTCGAGCGTTTTGCGTGGGCGGCTGTTCAGCTCGGTGGCCACGGTATCCAGGCGATCGCGATCGTGGACGGCGAGGTCGGTGGCCTTGGGGAAGTACTGCCGGAGCAGGCCGTTGGTGTTCTCGTTCGAGCCGCGCTGCCAAGGGCTGGCCGGGTCGCAGAAATAGACCGGCATCCGGGCCGCCATGGCGAACTCGTGGTGGCGGCCCATCTCACTTCCCTGGTCCCAGGTCAGTGATCGCTTCAGGTGAGGCGGTAGATATCTGACGGTGTCCAGGAGAGCGTCGCGTACTCGTTCCGTGCTGCGGCCCTGGGGCAGGTGGACGAGCATCAGGTAGCGGGTGCTGCGTTCGACCAGGGTGCCGATCGCGGAGCCGTTGTCCTTGCCGATGATCAGGTCTCCCTCCCAGTGGCCCGGGACCGCGCGGTCACTGGCTTCGGCCGGACGGTCGCTGATCATGACCATCGGCGTCGAGTAGCGCGGCTGACGCTGCTGGGCCTGGCGGCGGGGCTTGCGGCGGGCGCGTCCGGTGCGGAGCGCCTTCACCAGGTCACGGCGGAGTTCTCCGCGGCCTTGCACGTAGAGGGCCTGATAGATCGTCTCGTGGACCACATGCATCTCCGGACGGTCGGGGAAGTCCTTGCGGAGGTGATGGACTATCTGCTCCGGGCTCCAACGCCTTTCCAGGCGTTCCTGGATGTAGTCCCGCAGCTCCACATTCCGGCCGATCTTCCCCGGCTTGGGGCGGGGCCGGCGGGCGAGGGCACGTGCATCGGCTGCGAAGGGGCGGTACTGGCCATTGCCTGGATGCCGGTTGCGACTGATCTCGCGACTTACGGTGGAGGGACTGCGGCCGAGTTCGGCGGCGATGGAACGGACCGACGCGTTCTCCCGCAGCCGATCGGCTATGTAGATCCGGTCCGCCTCGCGCAGGTACCGAGACGGCCGGGAAGCGGGAGCCACCGTGATGGGTGGCACCCACTTCCTGCGGCCGGTCGGCTGGCGGCCGTGCTGCCATCGTTTCCCGGTCCGTCGGTTCACTCCGACGATCCGGCAAGCCTCCGTGTTGCTCACGCCGCGGTTCACGAGCTCGAAGTATGCCTCCCGTTCCCGGTGCAGCTTCTTCGGCCCTTGCAGACGTTCCTTACGAATCTCGAAGTCCATCGCATCCCCTGAGCTGGGGCGTTGCGACGACCACTAGAACTTAAGGGTCCGGGTGGGGCCCTCGTGGAGTGCCGTTTCGGCTACAGGCCCGCGGCCCTGCGCAGGGCGTCGACGCGGTCCGTGCGCTCCCAGGTGAAGTCGGGGAGCTCGCGGCCGAAGTGGCCGTAGGCGGCGGTCTGCGCGTAGATCGGGCGCAGCAGGTCGAGGTCGCGGATGATCGCGGCCGGGCGGAGGTCGAAGACCTCGGTGATGGCGGTCTCGATCTTCTCGTTGTCGACCGTGTTGGTGCCGAACGTCTCCACGAACAGACCCACCGGCTCGGCCTTGCCGATCGCGTACGCGACCTGGACCTCGCAGCGCGCGGCGAGACCCGCGGCCACCACGTTCTTGGCGACCCAGCGCATCGCGTACGCGGCGGAGCGGTCCACCTTCGACGGGTCCTTGCCCGAGAACGCGCCGCCGCCGTGGCGGGCCATGCCGCCGTACGTGTCGATGATGATCTTGCGGCCGGTGAGGCCCGCGTCGCCCATCGGGCCGCCGATCTCGAAGCGGCCGGTCGGGTTCACAAGGAGGCGGTAGCCGTCCGTGTCCAGCTTGATGCCGTCGTCGACGAGCTGGTTGATGACGTGCTCGACCACGAACTCGCGGATGTCGGGGGCGAGCAGCGACTCCAGGTCGATGTCGCTCGCGTGCTGCGTGGAGACGACGACCGTGTCGAGGCGGACCGCCTTGTCGCCGTCGTACTCGATGGTGACCTGGGTCTTGCCGTCGGGGCGCAGGTAGGGGATGGTGCCGTTCTTGCGGACCTCGGTGAGGCGGCGCGAGAGCCGGTGCGCGATGTGGATCGGCAGCGGCATCAGCTCGGGGGTCTCGTCGGTGGCGTACCCGAACATCAGGCCCTGGTCGCCGGCGCCCTGCTTGTCCAGCTCGTCCTCGTCGCCCTCGACGCGCTTCTCGTACGCGGTGTCGACGCCCTGCGCGATGTCCGGGGACTGCGCGCCGATGGACACCGAGACGCCGCAGGAGGCGCCGTCGAAGCCCTTCTTCGACGAGTCGTAGCCGATCTCGAGGATCTTGTCGCGCACCAGCTGCGCGATGGGCGCGTAGGCCTTGGTGGTGACCTCGCCGGCCACGTGCACGAGGCCCGTGGTGATGAGGGTCTCCACGGCGACGCGAGAGGTCGGGTCCTCGCGCAGGAGCGCGTCGAGGATCGTGTCGCTGATCTGGTCAGCGATCTTGTCGGGGTGACCCTCGGTCACAGACTCCGAGGTGAAGAGACGACGGGACACAACGCTCCCTGGGGTTGCAGCGGCTGCTGGCTGATCATTGTTGGACGCCCCGGGAGCTGCGCCCGGCGGCGTTCCGAGACCAGTTTATCGGTCGGTTCTGCTCAATGGACCACGTGTCTCGCTCCGTGGAGTCCGAAGATCTCCGGAACTGGTCGTATCGACACGCCGCAGGGGCCCCGGAGGACGCCCCGGTCACGCGGTCCGGCGGCTTCAGGGCCGGTCGCCCGAGGCGGTGCCGGTGTGACCGAAACGCTGGCCCACCAGGTCCCACACGGTGTCCGCGAGGGCCTCCTTGGGACCATACGGCACCGGGGTCTGCGAGCCGTCGGCCCCGAGGACGACCGCCTCGTTCTCCTCGGAACCGAACGTCTTGCGCTCCCCGACCTCATTGACCACGAGCAGGTCACACCCCTTGCGCCTGAGCTTGAGGCGGCCGTTGGCGAGGACGTCGTCGGTCTCGGCGGCGAAGCCGACAACGAGTTGTCCGGGCCGGGCCCGGTCGGCCGAGATCTCGGCGAGGATGTCCGGATTACGTACCAGGGCGAGCGGCGCCGGCTCCTGGCCGTCCTTCTTCTTGATCTTTCCGGCGGCGTACGACTCGGGGCGGAAGTCGGCGACGGCGGCGGCCATCACCACGGCGTCGGCGTCCGCGGCGGCCTTCAGGACGGCCTCGCGCAGCTGTACGGCGGTGCCGACGCGGACCACATCCGCGCCCGCCGGGTCCACCAGACCGGTGTTGGCCTCGATCAGGGTGACCCTGGCCCCTCTGGCGACGGCGGTGCGGGCCAGCGCGTACCCCTGCTTCCCGGAGGAGCGGTTGCCGAGATAGCGCACCGGGTCGAGCGGCTCGCGCGTGCCGCCCGCGCTGATCACGACGTGCCGCCCGGCCAGATCCCGCTCGGCACTCCCCCGCGCGAGCACCCGGCGGCACACCTCGAAGAGCTCGTCGGGGTCGGGCAGCCGCCCCTTGCCGGTGTCGACTCCGGTGAGGCGGCCGACGGCGGGCTCGATGACGACGGCTCCGCGGCGGCGCAGCGTCGCCACGTTCTCCTGGGTCGCGGGGTGCTCCCACATCTCGGTGTGCATCGCGGGCGCGAAGACGACCGGGCAGCGGGCGGTGAGCAGGGTGTTGGTCAGCAGGTCGTCGGCGAGGCCGTGGGCGGCCTTGGCCAGCATGTCGGCGGTGGCCGGAGCCACGATCACCAGGTCGGCGCCCTGTCCGATCCGCACGTGGGGCACCTCGTGGACGTCCGACCAGACCTCGGTCGAGACGGGGTGGCCGGAGAGCGCCGACCAGGTGGCCGCGCCGACGAAGTTCAGCGCCGACGCGGTCGGCACCACCCGGACGTCGTGACCCGATTCGGTCAGCCGCCGCAGCAGCTCGCACGCCTTGTAGGCGGCGATGCCACCGCTGACCCCCAGAACGACCTTCGGCTTGCCCATCGGAAAATTCGCCTCTCCCCGCGCCCTGCGATCTTCGGTCTGCAGATACATACCCATGACATGTACGTACCCATGACACACCACAGGCCCGGCAGTCGCGCTGCCGGGCCTGTGGTGGAACGTCTGGTGCCTACTGGGCGGGGCCCTCGATGGCCTCGGAGGTCAGCAGACCCGCGTTGATCTCGCGCAGCGCGATCGAGAGCGGCTTCTCGTGGACGTGGGTGTCCACCAGCGGGCCGACGTACTCAAGCAGGCCCTCACCGAGCTGCGAGTAGTACGCGTTGATCTGGCGGGCGCGCTTGGCCGCGTAGATCACCAGGCTGTACTTCGAGTCGGTTGCTTCGAGGAGCTCATCAATCGGAGGGTTGATGATGCCCTCGGGCGCGGTCATGGAAGAGGACACTCTCTGCCTTCCGATGGGGATCGAAGATGTGGGCTGAACCGATGTGAGCCGAATAACGTCACACGACTCGATCAGACAACTCGCATCAAGGCTAGCAGCTCGCGCGCCACGTCCTCGACCGAGGTGTTGACCAGCGTCGTATCGAACTCGGCCTCGGCGGCCAGTTCGACCTTCGCGGCGGCCAGCCGGCGCTCGATGACCTCGGGCGCCTCGGTGCCGCGGCCGGTGAGCCGGCGGACCAGTTCGTCCCAGCTCGGCGGCGCGAGGAAGACGAGCTGGGCCTCGGGCATCGACTCGCGTACGAGCCGGGCGCCCTGGAGGTCGATCTCCAGGAGGACGAGCTCGCCCGCTTCGAGGCGCTCCAGGACGGCCTTGCGCGGGGTGCCGTAGCGGTTGCCCGCGAACTCGGCCCATTCGAGCAGTTCGCCGTTGGCGACGAGCTTGTCGAACTCCTCGTCGTCCACGAAGAAGTACTGCACACCGTGCCGCTCGCCGGGGCGCGGCTTGCGGGTGGTGGCCGACACCGAGAGCCAGACTTCGGGGTGGACCTTGCGCATATGGGCGACGACCGTGCTCTTGCCGACCCCGGAGGGGCCGGAGAGCACGGTCAGCCGCGGACGTGCGTCCGGGGGTACGGGGGTGGTCCCCCGGAGTGTTGCTGCCATGCGGCGATTATTCCAGCTTCTCGGGTATGCCCGAGACGTCAGGCCCCGGAGCCGCCGAACTCGCGCTCAAGGGACGCGATCTGGTTGGAGCCGAGCCCCCGCACGCGGCGGCTCTCGGAGATCCCGAGCCGCTCCATGAGCTGCTTGGCGCGGACCTTGCCCACGCCGGGCAGGGACTCAAGGAGGGCGGAGACCTTCATCTTCCCGATGACGTCGTTCTCCTGGCCCTGCTTGATGACCTCGTGGAGGGAGGCGCCGGAGTGCTTGAGTCGATTCTTGACCTCGGCCCGCTCCCGGCGAGCCGCGGCGGCCTTTTCGAGCGCGGCTGCGCGCTGTTCAGGGGTAAGGGGCGGAAGAGCCACGCCTACGTCACCTCGGATGTCGAACTGTCGGATACGGGACCGGTGAGGAAGCTAGTCGCCCCACACCAGGGCGAGCAACGAACAACGCACTCGCGCACGTGCTCGTCTGCTCTCGTCGGAGACTAGCGGCCAAGGCCGCTCCAGTCAGCGAGAACAGACGAAAAGTCCTGGTCAGCCTCAGCCGACCAGGACTTTCCGGACAAAACACCCGGGTTTTGCGTAAGGAATTTGTCAACGTTCCGTGTGCGCGCACCCCGCGGCATCCCCGAACGGCGCGCTTTACCGTTCCGGCGACCGGTCCGGGCGGTGGTTCCGGCGCACCGGAGGGCGCGCGGCCCCGATGCGACGCATGTCACATCGAGGTCGCGCCGCGCCTCACGCCTGCGGGAGCGCCGCGCGGACCTCGTCCGCGTAGCGGGCCGCCGCCTCGCGCAGGGCGCTCACGTCGGGGCCGTGGCGCAGCACACCGCGGCTGACGCTCGGGACCACGTTGCGCATGGCTGAGCCGAAGACCCCGGGGAGGTCGGCCGGGGTCGCGCCCTGGGCGCCGATGCCGGGGGCGAGCAGCGGGCCGTTGATGTCGAGGTCCACTCCGGCGTCGCCCAGCGTCGCGCCGACCACCGCGCCGACCGAGCCGAGCGGGGCGGCCCCGGCGTTCTCCGCCGCCATGTGGTCCAGCATCAGCTGGGCAAGGGACCGGCCGTCGGCCGCCGTGGAGCGCTGCACCTCGGCGCCCTCCGGATTGGAGGTCAGGGCAAGCACGAAGACGCCCGAGCCGGACTTCGCCGCCAGGTCGAGCGCCGGGCGCAGCGAGCCGAAGCCCAGGTACGGCGAGACGGTCACGGCGTCGGAGAAGAGCGGGGACGCGGGGTCCAGGTAGGTGGCCGCGTACGCCGCCATCGTGGAGCCGATGTCGCCGCGCTTGGCGTCCATCAGGACCAGCGTGCCGGCCGCCCGGGCCTCCTCGACCGCCTTCTCCAGGACGGCGATGCCGCGCGAGCCGAACCGCTCGAAGAACGCCGACTGCGGCTTCATGACCGCCACCCGGTCCGCCAGCGCCTCCACGGCGGTGCGCGTGAAGCGCTCCAGACCCGCGATGTCGTCGTTCAGGCCCCAGTCCGCGAGGAGGGAGGCGTGCGGGTCGATGCCCACGCAGAGCTGGCCGCGGGTGTCCATCGCCTCGCGCAGTCGGGTACCGAAGGGGATCATGCGGCGGCCTTCTTCCGGGTCTCGGCGCCGACGGCCTCGGCGAGGGTTGCGTACGGGGAGGTGGCGAGCCGGGCCGCGAGGCCCTTGTGGATCGCGCGGCCCCAGAAGGGGCCCTCGTAGATGAAGGCGCTGTAGCCCTGGACCAGGGTGGCGCCGGCGAGGATGCGCTGCCAGGCGTCCTCGGCGTTCTCGATGCCGCCGACGCCGATCAGGACGAGGCGGTCGCCGACGCGCGCGTACAGGCGGCTCAGCACCTCCAGGGAGCGCTCCTTGAGCGGGGCGCCGGACAGGCCGCCGGTCTCCTCGACGAGGTCCGCCGCGGACTTCAGGCCGAGCCCGTCCCTGGCGATCGTCGTGTTGGTGGCGATGATCCCGTCCAGGCCGAGCTCGACGGCGAGGTCGGCGACCGCGTCGATGTCCGCGTCGGCGAGGTCGGGCGCGATCTTGACGAGCAGCGGGACCCGGCGGCCCGGGACGCTGCGGTCGGCGGCCTCGCGCACGGCGGTGAGCAGCGGGCGGAGCGACTCGGTGGCCTGGAGGTTGCGCAGGCCCGGCGTGTTCGGCGAGGACACGTTCACGACGAGGTAGTCGGCGTGCGCGGCGAGCCGCTCGGTCGACTTCACGTAGTCGGCGGCGGCCTCGGCCTCCGGTACGGCCTTGGTCTTGCCGATGTTGACGCCGACGGTCGTACGGAACACGGCCTTGCGCGCCGCCAGGCGCTCCGCGACCGCCGCCGAGCCCTCGTTGTTGAAGCCCATGCGGTTGATCAGCGCGCGGTCCGGCACGAGGCGGAACAGGCGCTTCTTGGGGTTGCCCGGCTGGGGCTCGCCGGTGACCGTGCCGATCTCGATGTGGTCGAAGCCCAGCATCGACATGCCGTCGACGGCGACGGCGTTCTTGTCGAAGCCGGCCGCGAGGCCGAACGGGCCGTGCATGCGCAGGCCGAGCGCCTCGGTACGCAGCTCCTGGTAGCGGGGGGCGAGGACCGCGGCGACGAAGGTGCGCAGTACGGGGACACGGGCCGCGAGCCGGATCCAGCGGAAGGCCAGGTGGTGCGCCTGCTCGGGGTCCATCCGCTTGAAGACGAGGTTGAAGAAGAGCTTGTACATGTTCGGTGTCCTCAGGAGGGCTCATGAAGAGGGGGACACCGTTTCCGGTGTCCCCCTCAACTGCTGCTAGTCGCGGGCCGCGGTCAGGTGTTCCGCGTGTTCCTGGAGCGAACGGACGCCCACGTCACCGCGATTGAGGGCGTCGATGCCCTGGACGGCGGCGGCGAGCGCCTGGACCGTGGTCAGACACGGTACGGACCGGGCGACGGCCGCCGTGCGGATCTCGTAGCCGTCGAGGCGGCCACCCGTGCCGTACGGGGTGTTGACGATGAGGTCGACCTCGCCGTCGTGGATCAGCTGGACGATCGTCTTCTCGCCGTTCGGACCCTCGCCGTCGCTGAGCTTGCGTACGACCGTGGCGTTGATGCCGTTGCGGCGCAGCACCTCGGCGGTGCCGGAGGTGGCGAGCAACTCGAAGCCGTGGGCGACCAGTTCGCGCGCCGGGAAGATCATCGTGCGCTTGTCCCGGTTGGCGACCGAGATGAACGCGCGGCCCTTCGTCGGCAGCGGACCGTAGGCGCCCGCCTGCGACTTGGCGTACGCGGTGCCGAACACCGAGTCGATGCCCATGACTTCACCGGTGGAGCGCATCTCCGGACCGAGCACCGTGTCCACGCCGCGCCCGTGCACGTCGCGGAAGCGGCTCCACGGCATCACGGCCTCCTTGACGGAGATCGGCGCGTCCAGCGGCAGCGTGCCGCCGTCGCCGTCCTTCGGGAGCATGCCCTCGGCGCGCAGCTCGGCGATGGTCGCGCCCAGCGAGATGCGGGCGGCGGCCTTCGCGAGCGGCACCGCGGTCGCCTTCGAGGTGAAGGGCACGGTGCGCGAGGCGCGCGGGTTGGCCTCCAGGACGTACAGGATGTCGCCCGCCATCGCGAACTGGATGTTGATCAGTCCGCGGACCCCAACTCCCTTGGCGATGGCCTCGGTCGACGCGCGCAGGCGCTTGATGTCGAAGCCGCCGAGCGTGATCGGGGGCAGTGCGCACGCCGAGTCGCCGGAGTGGATGCCGGCCTCCTCGATGTGCTCCATGACGCCGCCGAGGTAGAGCTCGGTGCCGTCGTAGAGGGCGTCCACGTCGATCTCGATGGCGTCGTCCAGGAAGCGGTCGACCAGGACCGGCCGGGTCGGGCTGATCTCGGTGGACTCGGCGATGTACGAGGACAGCCGCTCCTCGTCGTACACGATCTCCATGCCGCGGCCGCCGAGCACGTACGACGGACGCACCAGGACGGGGTAGCCGATCTCGTCAGCGATGGCCTTGGCGCCCGCGAAGGTGGTGGCGGTGCCGTGCTTGGGCGCGGGCAGACCGGCCTCGGCGAGCACGCGGCCGAAGGCGCCGCGGTCCTCGGCGGCGTGGATCGCCTCGGGCGAAGTGCCCACCACCGGGACGCCGTTGTCCTTCAGCGCCTGCGCCAGGCCCAGCGGGGTCTGGCCGCCGAGCTGGACGACGACGCCCGCGACCGGGCCCGCGAGGGTCTCGGCGTGGACGATCTCAAGCACGTCTTCGAGCGTGAGCGGCTCGAAGTAGAGGCGGTCGGAGGTGTCGTAGTCCGTCGAGACGGTCTCCGGGTTGCAGTTGACCATCACGGTCTCGTAGCCCGCGTCGCTCAGCGCGAAGGAGGCGTGGACGCAGGAGTAGTCGAACTCGATGCCCTGGCCGATGCGGTTGGGGCCCGAACCCAGGATGATCACCGCGGGCTTGGTGCGCGGCGCGACCTCGCTCTCCTCGTCGTACGAGGAGTAGAAGTACGGGGTCTTGGCGGCGAACTCGGCGGCGCAGGTGTCGACCGTCTTGTAGACCGGGCGCACCCCGAGCGCGTGCCGGACCTCGCGGACGACGTCCTCGCGCAGGCCGCGGATCTCGGCGATCTGGGCGTCGGAGAAGCCGTGCCGCTTGGCCTCGACGAGCAGTTCGGGGCCGAGCTTGTCGGCGGCGGCCAGCTCGTCGGCGATCTCCTTGATGAGGAAGAGCTGGTCCACGAACCACGGGTCGATCTTCGTGGACTCGAAGACCTCCTGCTGGGTCGCGCCGGCCCGGATCGCGTACATGACGGTGTTGATGCGCCCGTCGGTCGGCCGCTTGGCCTCCTCCAGGAGCACGTCCTTGGTGCCGACCGGGCCCGTGAAGTCGAACTGCGAGCCCTTCTTCTCCAGGGAGCGCAGCGCCTTCTGGAGGGCCTCGGTGAAGTTGCGGCCGATCGCCATGGCCTCGCCCACCGACTTCATGGTGGTGGTGAGGGTGGAGTCCGCCGAGGGGAACTTCTCGAAGGCGAAGCGCGGGGCCTTCACCACGACGTAGTCGAGGGTCGGCTCGAAGGAGGCCGGGGTCTTCTCGGTGATGTCGTTGGGGACCTCGTCCAGCGTGTAGCCGATGGCCAGCTTGGCCGCGATCTTGGCGATCGGGAAGCCGGTGGCCTTCGACGCGAGCGCGGACGAACGCGACACCCGGGGGTTCATCTCGATGACGATGACGCGGCCGTCGTCCGGGTCGATCGCGAACTGGATGTTGCAGCCGCCGGTGTCGACGCCGACCTCGCGGATGATCGCGATGCCGATGTCGCGCAGCCGCTGGTACTCGCGGTCGGTCAGCGTCATCGCCGGGGCGACGGTGATGGAGTCGCCGGTGTGCACGCCCATCGGGTCGAAGTTCTCGATGGAGCAGACGACCACGACGTTGTCGTTCTTGTCGCGCATCAGCTCCAGCTCGTACTCCTTCCAGCCGAGGATGGACTCCTCCAGGAGCACCTCGGTGGTCGGGGAGAGCGTGAGGCCCTGGCCGGCGATGCGGCGCAGCTCCTCCTCGTCGTGCGCGAAGCCGGAGCCGGCGCCGCCCATGGTGAAGGAGGGGCGGACGACGACGGGGTAGCCGCCGAGCGTGTCGACGCCCTTGAGGACGTCGTCCATGGAGTGGCAGATGACCGAGCGGGCGGACTCGCCGTAGCCGATCTTCTCCTTGACGGCCGCCACGACGCCCTTGAAGAGGTCGCGGTCCTCGCCCTTGTTGATGGCCTCGACGTTGGCGCCGATCAGCTCGACGCCGTACTTCTCCAGGACGCCCTGCTCGTGCATGGAGATCGCGGTGTTGAGCGCGGTCTGGCCGCCGAGGGTGGGCAGGAGCGCGTCGGGGCGCTCCTTGGCGATGATCTTCTCCACGAACTCCGGGGTGATCGGCTCGACGTACGTGGCGTCGGCGATCTCCGGGTCGGTCATGATCGTCGCGGGGTTGGAGTTGACCAGGATGACCCTGAGGCCCTCGGCCTTGAGGATGCGGCAGGCCTGGGTGCCGGAGTAGTCGAACTCGGCGGCCTGGCCGATGACGATCGGGCCGGAGCCGATGACCAGGACGGACTGGATGTCGGAGCGCTTAGGCACGCTGGCCCTCCATGAGCTGTACGAAGCGGTCGAAGAGGTACGCGGCGTCGTGCGGTCCCGCGGCGGCTTCGGGGTGGTACTGGACGCTGAAGGCCGGCTGGTCGAGCAGCTGGAGGCCTTCGACGACCTGGTCGTTCAGACAGACGTGGGAGACCTCGGCGCGCCCGTAGGGCGTCTCGGAGACCTTGTCGAGCGGCGCGTCGACGGCGAAGCCGTGGTTGTGCGCGGTGACCTCGACCTTGCCGGTCGTACGGTCCTGCACCGGCTGGTTGATGCCGCGGTGGCCGTACTTCAGCTTGTACGTGCCGAAGCCGAGCGCGCGGCCGAGAATCTGGTTGCCGAAGCAGATGCCGAACAGCGGCGTCTTGCGTTCGAGGACGGCTCGCATGACCGAGACCGGGCCGTCGGCGGTGGCCGGGTCGCCGGGGCCGTTGGAGAAGAACACGCCGTCGGGGTTGACCGCGTACACGTCCTCGGCGGTGGCGGTCGCGGGCAGCACGTGCACCTCGATGCCGCGCTCGGCCATGCGGTGCGGGGTCATGCCCTTGATGCCGAGGTCGACGGCGGCGACGGTGAAGCGCTTCGTGCCGATCGCGGGGACGACGTACGCCTCCTTGGTGGCGACCTCGGCGGAGAGGTTCGCGCCGACCATCTGGGGGGCTTCCTTGACCCGGGCGAGCAGCTTGGCGTCCTCGGCGACAGCGTCGCCGGAGAAGATGCCGACGCGCATGGCGCCGCGCTCGCGCAGGTGGCGGGTGAGCGCGCGGGTGTCGATGCCGGAGATCCCGACGACGCCCTGCTTGACGAGCTCGTCGTCCAGGGAGCGGCGCGAGCGCCAGTTGGACGGGATGCGGGCGGGGTCGCGCACGACGTAGCCGGCCACCCAGATGCGCGAGGACTCGGGGTCCTCGTCGTTGACGCCGGTGTTGCCGACGTGCGGGGCGGTCATCACGACGACCTGGCGGTGGTACGACGGGTCGGTGAGGGTCTCCTGGTAGCCGGTCATGCCGGTGGAGAACACGGCCTCGCCGAAGGTCTCCCCCACGGCCCCGTAGGCGCGGCCGCGGAAGATGCGGCCGTCCTCCAGGACGAGTACGGCGGGAGCGTTGGCGGCTCCCCGGGTGGAGGTCGTCATCGTGCGGCGCCTTCCGTCGTGTTGGTGGGTTGTTCAGAAGTCTCAGTCATGGAGTTGATGGCTTCGACCCAGGCGGTGTGCTGCTCCGCCCGGTCGGAGCGGAAGCCCGAGTCGATGAGCCGGTCGCCGTGCTGCCAGGTGACGACGAGCAGGCCGCCCTCGGTGAGGACCTTGCCCGCGATGCCCTTGTCGAGCCGGGCCTCGCGGAGCCGGTCGGCCGGGACGAAGAAGTCGTTCGCACCGGGGCGTACGACGTCCAGGCCCGCGTCCGTCAGCGTGAGCTCGGCCTTGCTGCGGACGCCCAGGCCGTGCGCCACGATCCGGTCGAGCCACTGACCGGCGGTGGTGGAGCCGTGGTAGCGGCCGCTCAGCTTCAGTGTCGCCTCGCCCGGCGTCTCGGGCATCCCATGCAGCGGCGGCTTGCCGCCTCCGTCGAGGGCGGCGGCGGGAGACGGGCGGGCGGGAAGGGCGGGCAGGTCGGACTGGAGGCGGCCGCGCCACTGCCAGCCCTGGCGCATCAGCCAGTAGACGAGCGCCACGAAGAGCAGCAGTCCGACGACCCAGCCGATCCGCCCGCCCCAGTTGGTCACCGCGGCCGACTTCTCCTCGGCGGCCAGATTGATCAGTGATGCGTACGTCACGCCAGCTTCCCGTCCACGACCGTTGCCCGGCCCCGCAGGAAGGTGTGGGTGATGCGTCCGGGCAGCTCGCGGCCCTCGTAGGGGGTGTTGCGGCTGCGCGAGGCGAAGCCCGCGGGGTTCACCTCTCCACGGTATGCCGGATCGACCAGCGTCAGGTTGGCGGGTTCGCCTGCCGAGACGGGGCGTCCGTGGCCGGTGGCCTGGCCGATCTGAGCGGGCTTGTGGGACATGCGGTCGGCGACGCCGGCCCAGTCCAGCAGCCCGGTCTCGACCATCGTGTGCTGGACGACGGAGAGCGCGGTCTCCAGGCCCACCATGCCCATGGCGGCCGCGGCCCACTCGCAGTCCTTGTCCTCGTGCGGGTGCGGGGCGTGGTCGGTGGCGACGATGTCGATCGTGCCGTCGGCCAGGGCCTCGCGCAGCGCCAGGACGTCGCGCTCGGTGCGCAGCGGCGGGTTCACCTTGTAGACCGGGTTGTACGAGCGGACCAGCTCGTCGGTGAGGAGCAGGTGGTGCGGGGTGACCTCGGCGGTGACGTCGATGCCGCGTGACTTGGCCCACCGGACGATCTCGACCGAACCGGCGGTCGACAGGTGGCAGATGTGCACGCGGGAGCCGACGTGCTCGGCGAGCAGCACATCGCGGGCGATGATCGACTCCTCGGCGACGGCCGGCCAGCCGCCGAGCCCGAGTTCGGCCGAGACGACGCCCTCGTTCATCTGGGCGCCCTCGGTGAGGCGGGGCTCCTGGGCGTGCTGGGCGACGACGCCGCCGAAGGCCTTCACGTACTCCAGGGCGCGACGCATGATCACCGCGTCGTCCACGCACTTGCCGTCGTCGGAGAAGACGGTGACCGCGGCCGCGGAGTCGTGCATGGCGCCGAGCTCGGAGAGCTGCTTGCCCGCGAGGCCGACGGTGACGGCGCCGATGGGCTGCACGTCGCAGTAGCCGGACTCCTTGCCGAGCCGCCAGACCTGCTCGACCACACCGGCGGTGTCGGCGACGGGGAAGGTGTTGGCCATGGCGAACACCGAGGTGTAGCCGCCGCGCGCGGCGGCCTGGGTGCCGGTGAGGACGGTCTCGGAGTCCTCGCGGCCGGGCTCGCGCAGGTGGGTGTGCAGGTCGACGAGGCCGGGCAGCAGGATCTGGCCCTCGGCGTCGATGACGGCCGCGTCACCGGCTTCGAGGCCGGTACCGACCGCGGCGATGGTCTCGCCGTCGATCAGGACGTCCTGGACCTCGCCGCCAAGGACCTTCGCACCACGGATAAGGATCTTGCTCATGGTTACTTGTTCTCCGAATCGGCGGGACGGGCGTGGCTGACGGCGGGCTCGTTGCCGCCAAGGAGCAGGTACAGGACCGCCATGCGGGTGTGGACGCCGTTGGCGACCTGTTCGACCACCGTGCAGCGGTCGGAGTCGGCGACCTCGGCGGTGATCTCCATGCCGCGCACCATCGGGCCGGGGTGCATCACGATGCCGTGCTCCGGCATCTTGGCCATGCGCTCGCCGTCGAGCCCGTAGCGCCGCGAGTACTCGCGCTCGGTCGGGAAGAAGGCGGCGTTCATGCGTTCGCGCTGCACCCTCAGCATCATCACCGCGTCGGACTTCGGCAGCACGGTGTCCAGGTCGTACGACACGTCGCAGGTCCAGTGCTCGACGCCGACCGGCAGCAGGGTCGGCGGGGCCACCAGGGTGACCTCGGCGCCCAGCGTGTGCAGCAGGTCGACGTTGGAGCGGGCCACCCGGCTGTGCAACACGTCGCCGACGAGGGTGATGCGCTTGCCGGCCAGGTCCTGGCCGAGCGCGTCCTTGCCGACCAGGCGGCGGCGCATGGTGAACGCGTCGAGCAGCGCCTGGGTGGGGTGCTGGTGGGTGCCGTCGCCGGCGTTGATCACGGGGGCGTCGATCCAGCCGGAGGTCGCCAGGCGGTAGGGGGCGCCCGACGCGCTGTGCCGGATGACGACGGCGTCGACGCCCATGGCCTCCAGGGTCTGCGCGGTGTCCTTGAGGGACTCGCCCTTGGAGACCGAGGAGCCCTTGGCGGCGAAGTTGATGACATCGGCCGACAGGCGCTTCTCGGCGGCTTCGAAGGAGATCCGGGTGCGGGTGGAGTCCTCGAAGAAGAGGTTGCAGATCGTCCGGCCGCGCAGGGCGGGGAGCTTCTTTATCGGCCGGTCGGCGACCCGGGCCATCTCCTCGGTGGTGTCGAGGATGAGTACGGCGTCGTCGCGGGTGAGGTCGGCGGCCGAGATGAGGTGGCGCTTCATCTGGGGGTTCTCCAGGTGTGGTGGAGGTTTTCGGGCATGCGGGCGCGCGGCAGCGGGCCGTACGGCGTGGTGTGGACCGTACGGAACGAGGGGGCTACTGCTCGCGGGCCGGGGCGGTCTGCTTGACGCCGAGCAGCACGGCGTCGCGGCCGTCCTCCTCGGCGAGCTGGACCTTGACCGTCTCCCGCAGCGACGTGGGGAGGTTCTTGCCGACGTAGTCGGCGCGGATCGGAAGTTCGCGGTGGCCGCGGTCCACGAGGACCGCGAGCTGGACGGCGCGGGGGCGGCCGATGTCGCCGAGCGCGTCGAGGGCGGCGCGGATGGTGCGGCCGGAGAAGAGGACGTCGTCCACGAGGACGACGAGGCGGCCGTCCACCCCGTCGCCGGGGATCTCGGTGCGGCCCAGTGCCCGGGCGGGCTTCAGGCGCAGGTCGTCGCGGTACATGGTGATGTCGAGCGAGCCGACCGGGGTCTTGCGCCCGGTGATCTCCCGGAGCTTGACGGCGAGCCGCTCGGCGAGGAAGACGCCGCGGGTCGGGATGCCGAGGAGCACCACGTCGTCGGCGCCCTTGGCACGTTCGACGATCTCGTGGGCGATGCGGGTCAGGACGCGGGCGATGTCGGGGCCTTCGAGAACGGGCCGCGCCGCATCGGAGTGCGCCGGATCCTGCTGGTGGTGCGGGTGTTGCGTGTCCATATGAAACGGACCTCCTTCTCCGCCTCACGGGACGGACCTTAAAGGACGTCGAAATTGCTTCATCCACGGTACCAGGGACCGACCGGCGCCCCGCACCGGGTCCTCACCCGAACGGGTGAGTCTGCCGGAGGAAATCGCGGTGGCCTGCAAGGGCGTGCCCCGCGCGGAGTCCGTCACTCCTCTGGGGCGGGGGTGTGGACCATTCGGCTTGACGCGGCCAAGTAACGCTGCGTAACCTCACAGTGAGTTACAGCCGCGCGGCGGAGCCGCACGTTGTCACAGCGTCCGGGGAGCTATATGTCCAGCGAATACGCAAAACAGCTCGGGGCCAAGCTCCGCGCCATCCGCACCCAGCAGGGCCTCTCCCTCCACGGCGTGGAGGAGAAGTCGCAGGGCCGCTGGAAGGCCGTCGTGGTGGGCTCGTACGAGCGTGGCGACCGCGCCGTGACCGTACAGCGCCTTGCCGAGCTGGCGGACTTCTACGGGGTTCCGGTGCAGGAGCTGCTGCCGGGCACCACGCCGGGCGGGGCCGCCGAGCCGCCGCCGAAGCTGGTCCTCGACCTTGAGCGCCTGGCGCACGTGCCGCCGGAGAAGGCGGGCCCGCTGCAGCGCTATGCCGCGACGATCCAGTCGCAGCGCGGCGACTACAACGGCAAGGTCCTCTCGATCCGCCAGGACGATCTGCGCACGCTTGCCGTGATCTACGACCAGTCGCCCTCGGTGCTGACCGAGCAGCTGATCAGCTGGGGCGTGCTCGACGCGGACGCGCGCCGTGCGGTCGCCCACGAAGAGGGCTGACGCCTCTTCAGCAGAAACGTGGGGGGGGGGGGGGGGGGGGGGGGGGGGGGGGGGGGGGGGGGGGGGGGGGGGGGGGGGGGGGGGGGGGGGGGGGGGGGGGGCGGGGGGGGGGGGGGGCCGCGGGGGGGGGCCCGCGCCCCCCCCCCCCCCCCCCCCCCGCGCCCGCGGCGGCGGCCCCCCCCCCCCCCCCCCCCCCCCCCCCCCCCCCCCCCCCCGACGGCTTTTTCGCGCGCCCGCACGGGCGGACAGGAGAACGCCGAAGGGCCCGCAGCACCTGCGTGCTGCGGGCCCTTCGTGGCCGGTGGTGCGACGGACGGCTAGGAGTCGTCGTGGCGCAGGTTCGGCTTGAGGTCCTTGAAACGGGCCAGGAGCCCGTTCACAAAGGCCGGTGAGTCGTCCGTGGAGAACTCCTTCGCCAGCTGCACGGCCTCGTCAATGACGACCGCGTCGGGCGTTTCGTCCTCCCAGACCAGCTCGTACGCGCCGAGGCGCAGGATGTTCCGGTCGACGACCGGCATCCGGTCGAGCGTCCAGCCCACCGCGTACGTGGAGATCAGGTCGTCGATGCGGGCGACGTGGCCCGCGTACCCCTCGACAAGCTGCATCGTGTACTCGGCGACTGGCGGCTGACGGTCGTCGGACCGCGAGTGCCGCACCCAGTCCGCGAGGACCGTCTGCACGGACTCACCGCGCTGGTCGGCCTCGAAGAGGATCTGGAAGGCGCGCTTGCGGGCCTTGTTCCGGGCAGCCACGGTTAGCTGTTCACCCGGCCGAGGTAGTCGCCCGTGCGGGTGTCGACCTTGATCTTCTCACCGGTGGTGATGAAGAGCGGGACGCCGATCTCGTAACCGGTCTCCAGGGTGGCCGGCTTGGTGCCGCCGGTGGAGCGGTCGCCCTGGACGCCCGGGTCGGTGTGCTGGATCGTCAGCTCGACGGCGGCCGGGAGCTCGACGTAGAGCACCTCGCCCTCGTGCTGGGCGACGGAGGCCGTGAAGCCCTCGATGAGGAAGTTGGCGGCGTCACCGACGGACTTGCGGTCGACCATCAGCTGGTCATAGGTGTTCATGTCCATGAAGACGAAGTACTCGCCGTCCATGTACGAGAACTGCATGTCGCGGCGGTCGATGGTGGCCGTCTCGACCTTCACACCGGCGTTGAAGGTCTTGTCGACCACCTTGCCGGAGAGCACGTTCTTGAGCTTGGTGCGCACGAAGGCCGGGCCCTTGCCGGGCTTGACGTGCTGGAACTCGACGACGGACCAGAGCTGGCCTCCGTCGAGCTTGAGCACCAGGCCGTTCTTGAGGTCGTTCGTGGAAGCCACGGTTGCGGAATCTCCTGGACTGAAAGCTGGTGGACGACCGAGGGTACGTACCCGGGGCACGTACGCGCGCTAGAGCGCTAGCAGCTCCTTGGTCGTGATGGTGAGTAGCTCGGGGCCGCCGTCCGCCTCGGGGCGTACGACGAGCGTGTCATCGATCCGGACGCCGCCCCGGCCCGGGAGGTGGACCCCCGGTTCGACGGTGACCGGCACGCAAGTGTCCAGTTTACCCATGGCTCCAGGTGCGAGCTGCGGCTCCTCGTCGATTTCGATGCCGACACCGTGTCCGGTGAGCGGTCCGAAGGCCTCGGCGTGGCCCGCGGCGTCCAGCACCTGGCGAGCCGCGCGGTCCACCGCGCGGTACTCCGCGCCCGGCACAAGCGCCTCCCGGCCGGCCCGCTGGGCTGCGAAAACGGCGTCGTACAGCTCGATCTGCCAGTCGGCGGGGGTGGTGCCGATCACAAACGTACGGCCGATCTCGCAGCGGTATCCGCGGTACGAGGCGCCCAGGCAGACAGAGAGGAAGTCACCCTCCTCGACCCGTCGGTCGGCCGGGCGGTGGCCGCCCCGGCCGGAGTTGGGGCCGGTGCCGACCGAGGTCATGAAGGCGGGCCCGTCGGCGCCGTGGTCGACCAGGCGGCGCTCCAGTTCCAGCGCGAGGTGCCGCTCGGTACGGCCCACCAGAATCGACTCCAGGAGTTCGCCGAGCGCCTGGTCGGTGATCTCCGCGGCGATGCGCAGGCAGGCGATCTCCTCCTCGTCCTTGACGAGGCGGCGCTGCTCGACGGCGCTGCCGAGGTCGCTCAGGAGCAGCCGGGGCGCCACCGAGCCGAGCGCGCGGTGCCGGGCCACCGAGAGGTGGTGCTCCTCCACGGCCAGCGAGTCGGCGCCGCTGGTCTGGGCGAGGTCGGCGGCCGCGACGGCGGGGTCGCCGCCGGGGGCGGGCAGCACGATGAGGCGCAGCTGCTCGTCCAGGTGCCCCTCGATGAGGTCGCCCGACGGCGTGCCGGGGCACAGCAGTACGTCCTCGACGGGGCCGATCAGCAGGACCGCGCCGGGCGGGGCGCCGCCCGCGAGGTAGCGGACATTGGCCGGGCGCGAGACCAGGGCGGCCGCGCTGCCTGCGGCCGCGCAGCGGTCCCGCAGCCAGCCGCGGCGCACCGCGAACACCTCTGACATGTCTTGAGCGTATTTGCGGGGGCGGGGGTTGGCTGGTTCTGCGCGTCCGACCGGGGGCCGCCCCGGTAGTCGGTCCGTTCCTGTCCTCAATCGCCGGACGGGCTCGGGGGTGCTCCCCTGCTGGGCTGGCCGGTCCCGGCCCCGTCGTCAGGGGCACCCAGCGCTTCGTCCTCAATCGCCGGACGGGCTCCTTTTCGCCAGGGTTTACCAGTTCGGGGGGCTGGCGATGGTTCGGGCCAGGACGTCGTCCAGGAGGCGGGCCGTGGTGGGGACGTCGTACTGGGAGTTGTCGATGATCGGGAGGCCCGAGCCGTACCAGCCAGCCATCCGGCCGTGGATTCCGGCGACCTCCTCGTCGGAGAGACGGCGGTTGCCGCTCCGCTCCGCGTTGCGCTCCAGGACCACTTCGAGGCCCGGCAGCAGCACGACCGGCAGCAGCCCCGGGCCCACGTGCCGCTTCCAGCCGCCGAGGCCCACGACCGGCCGGTCGGGGAACACCGCGTCGTCGAGGATGCACGAGATCCCGTTGGCGAGGAAGTTGCGCGCCGCGAAACCGCAGGTGCGGCGGGCGAGCCGGTACTGGGCCTCGGAATGGTCGTTCCAGCCCGCCTGCGGATCTGCGAACCCCGAGCACACCCATTCGCGTACGTCGTCGAGGCTGATATGCGCGGTCGGTACCCGGCGGTGCTGCGCCCAGTACCGCGCCACGGTCGTCTTGCCGGCCCCGGCCGGGCCGATGAGCAGCACCGCGAGCGTGGTCGCCCCGGTGCCCTCGGGCGCCTGTGGCAGCGGGACGGGGCCGCCGGGCGGCAGCGAGACATGGCCGGTCGTGTCGCGGGACGGCGGCGCCGGAGCGTGCTGCGGTGCGGGCCCCCGCCACCCCGGTCCGGGCGCCTGCGGCGGCCCGGGATGACCGCTGCGGCCCGGCGCGTGCGGAAGCACGGGGTGCTGGGGGGCCTGCGGCCGCGGGTGTGCGGGGAGCTGAGCGGCCGCCGGCTCGGGCCCCGGCGAGGGGCCGGGCTGGTACGGCGGCGGCTGCGGTATCGGGGCAGCGGGCGCGGGCGGGCCGGCCGGGGGCGGGCCCGGACGGAGCGGGGCCGTCCGCTCGGGCTCGATGCCCTGGGCCCAGTCGTGCGGGGGCTGCCCCGGGGCGTGGGGCGGCGGCAGTGGAGCCCCCCCTGCGTGCTGCATCCGGTGCCACTCCGTCTCGTACAGGCAACTGGCGCTGGTCGGGCGCCCGTCGGCGGCGGACGGCCCGGTGCAGAACCGTACCTCTCCCGGCCGTCACAGTGTGAACGGCCGAAGAGCGGCAACAGTGCCCGTCAGCTGTCGATTTCGTCGGCGAGCGCGCGCAGCGCCAGGCGGTAGGAGCCGATGCCGAAGCCCGCGACGGTGCCGGTGGCGACCGGCGCGATCACCGAGGTGTGGCGGAACTCCTCACGGGCGTACGGGTTCGAGATGTGCACCTCGATGAGCGGTGCGGTGCGCTGGGCGGCCGCGTCGCGCATCGCGTACGAATAGTGGGTGAACGCGCCCGGGTTGATGACGACCGGAATCCGGCCGTCGGCGGCCTCGTGCAGCCAGCGGATCAGCTCGCCCTCGTCGTTGGTCTCGCGGACCGAGACGTCGAAGCCGAGTTCCTTGCCGAGCGCTTCGCACACCTCGACCAGGCCCGCGTAGCTGGTGGCGCCGTAGACGTCCGGCTCGCGGGAGCCGAGGCGGCCCAGGTTGGGGCCGTTGAGGACGAACACCCGTCGGCTCATGCGGAGACCTCGCCGTACGCGGCGAGCAGCACCGCCGGATCCGGGCCCTCCAGGACGGTCGGCTTGGCGAGGCCGTCCAGGACGATGAAGCGGAGCAGGTTGCCGCGGGACTTCTTGTCCAGCTTCATGTTCTCCAGGAGCTTGGGCCACTGGTCGCCGCGGTAGGTGAGCGGCAGGCCGACGGACTCCAGGATGGCGCTGTGCCGGTCGGCGGTCGCGTCGTCCAACCGGCCCGCCAGACGGCCGAGTTCGGCCGCGAAGACCAGGCCCACGGAGACGGCCGCGCCGTGCCGCCACTTGTAGCGCTCGTTCTTCTCGATCGCGTGGGCGAGGGTGTGCCCGTAGTTGAGGATCTCGCGCCGACCCGATTCCTTCAGGTCGCCGGAGACCACTTCGGCCTTGACCCGGATGGAGCGCTCGATCAGCTCGGCCGTGTGCGGGCCCTCGGGGGTGCGGGCGCCGGCCGGGTCGGACTCGATGAGGTCGAGGATGACCGGGTCGGCGATGAAGCCGGTCTTGATGACCTCGGCCATGCCCGACACGTAGTCGTGCACCGGCAGCGAGTCCAGCGCGGCCAGGTCGCACAGGACGCCGACCGGCGGGTGGAAGGCGCCGACGAGGTTCTTGCCCTCGGCGGTGTTGATGCCGGTCTTGCCGCCGACGGCCGCGTCGACCATGCCGAGCACGGTGGTCGGCACCGAGATCCAGCGCACCCCGCGCAGCCAGGTCGCGGCGACGAATCCGGCCAGGTCGGTGGTGGCGCCGCCGCCCACGCCGATGACGACGTCGGTGCGGGTGAAGCCGGACTGGCCGAGCGCCTTCCAGCAGTAGGCGGCGACCTCGGCGGTCTTGGCCTCCTCGGCGTTCGGGACCTGGATGGCGATGACCTCGTAGCCCTCGGCCGCGAGGTCCTCGCGGATCGCGTCGCCGGTGCCGGCCAGCGCCTCCGGGTGGATGATCGCGATCCGCTTCGTCCGGTCGCCGATCAGTCCGGGCAGTTCGCCCAGCAGCCGCCGGCCGACGAGCACTTCGTACGGCTCCGTCCCGGCACTGCCGCCGACCTGGATCCGGGTGGGTGCCTGCTCCGTCATGCGTCCTTCAACTCCAGTGCGTCGAGGACCGCCTGGGCGACCTCTTCGGGGGTGCGCTCGTCGGTCGCGACGACCGCACGGGCGACTTCGGTGTACAAATGGCGCCGCGCGTCCATGAGTTCGCGCCACTGCCGGCGCGGGTTGACGGCGAGCAGCGGCCGGGCGGTGTTCAGGCCGACGCGCCTGACCGCGGCCTCGACGTCCATCGAGAGATAGACGACGGGGTGCGGCGCGAGCAGCGCGCGCGTCGAGGCGTCGAGGATGGCGCCGCCGCCGAGGGACAGCACGCCGGTGTGCTCGGCGAGCGCGGCTCGTACCGCCTCCCGCTCCAGGTCGCGGAAGTGCGGCTCGCCCTCCTCGATGAAGATGTCCGAGATCTCCCGGCCCTGGGCTGCCACGATGTCGGCGTCGGTGTCCCGGTAGGGCGCGCCGAGCCGCTCGGCGAGCAGCGCGCCCACGGTGGACTTGCCCGAGCCCATCGGCCCGACCAGGACGACCAGCGGTCCGGTGCTCACCGGATCTGCAGGTTGTCGAGGTACGAGCGGACGTTGCGGCGGGTCTCGGGCACGCTGTCCCCGCCGAACTTCTCGGCGACCGCGTCCGCGAGGACGAGCGCGACCATGGCCTCGGCGACGATGCCGGCGGCCGGCACGGCGCACACGTCGGAGCGCTGGTGGTGCGCCTTGGCGGCCTCGCCGGTGGCGACGTCGATGGTGGCGAGCGCGCGGGGCACGGTCGCGATGGGCTTCATCGCGGCCCGTACGCGCAGCAGTTCACCGGTGGTGAGGCCGCCCTCGGTGCCGCCGGAGCGGCCGGAGGTGCGCTTGACGCCCTCGGGCGTCTGCACGATCTCGTCGTGGGCCTGCGAGCCGGGCACCCGGGCCAGGTCGAAGCCGTCGCCGACCTCGACGCCCTTGATGGCCTGGATGCCCATGAGGGCGGCGGCGAGCCGCGCGTCCAGGCGGCGGTCCCAGTGCACATGCGAACCGAGGCCGACCGGCACTCCGTACGCGAGCACCTCGACCACACCGCCGAGGGTGTCGCCGTCCTTGTGGGCCTGGTCGATCTCGGCGACCATCGCCTTCGACGCGTCCGCGTCCAGGCAGCGCACCGGGTCGGCGTCGAGCTTCTCGACGTCGGCGGGGGTCGGGTAGACGCCGTACGGGGCCTTGGCGGCGGCCAGCTCCACGACGTGCGAGACGATCTCGATGCCGGCCGTCTCCTTGAGGTAGGAGCGGGCAACGGCGCCGAGCGCGACGCGGGCGGCGGTCTCCCGGGCGCTGGCGCGCTCCAGGATCGGCCGGGCCTCGTCGAAGCCGTACTTCTGCATGCCGGCGAGGTCGGCGTGGCCGGGCCGGGGCCGGGTCAGCGGGGCGTTGCGGGCCAGCTCGGCGAGGATCTCGGGGTCCACGGGGTCGGCCGACATGACCTGTTCCCACTTGGGCCACTCGGTGTTCCCCACCATGACCGCGACCGGCGAGCCCATGGTCAGGCCGTGCCGAACGCCGCCGAGGAAGGTCACCTCGTCGCGCTCGAACTTCATGCGGGCGCCGCGTCCATAGCCGAGCCGCCGCCGGGCCAGGTGGTCGGCCACCATCTCCGTGGTGATCGGTACGCCGGCGGGAAGACCCTCCAGCGTCGCGACAAGTGCGGGTCCGTGGGATTCCCCAGCGGTCAGCCAGCGCAACCTGCTCAACGGTGCTCCTCGTTGCTCGCGCGTCCTGGACTACTGCGGCGCGGCCGGGGTGCGCGGCCCTGGCCCGCCACCAATGATCCTCCCACGTCCACGGTGGTGGGCCGGGCCCTGGTCCAGCAGTCGGACTGTGATCTGGTCAGGTGCGGGCCGTCGTGGGCTGGTCGCACAGTTCCCCGCGCCCCTGTAGGGCGCCCCGGCCAGGAGGGCTCAGCGGAGTGCCAGTGCCGCTTCGCCCGCCTTGCGCATCGCCTCCAGCGGAGCGCTCGCGCAGCCCGTCATCTGCTCGACCTGGAGCACCGCCTGGTGCACCAGGAGGTCGAGTCCGCCGACGACGGCTCCCCCGCGCCCCGACCAGGCGGCCGCGAGCGCGGTCGGCCAGGGCTCGTACAGCACGTCGAAGAGGGTGCCGGGGTGCTCGGGGACGGCCGCGGCCAGGGCGTCGGTGGTGCCGGCCGGGGTGGTGGCGATGACCAGCGGCGCCTCGAAGGCCCGGGCCGCCTGCGCCCAGTCGGCGGTACGGACGTCGACGCCGAGCCGTTCGCCCCAGCCGCGCATCTCCTCGGCCCGCGCCTCGCTGCGTACGTAGGCGGTGACCGGGCCGGCGCAGATCCGCGCGAGCGCGGCGAGCGCCGAGGACGCGGTCGCGCCCGCGCCGAGCACGGCGGCGGACTCGACGTCGCGCACGCCGCGTTCGCCCAGGGCCGCGATCATGCCGGGGATGTCGGTGTTGTCGCCGAGGCGGCGGCCGTCGTCGGTGAGGACGACGGTGTTGACCGCCTCGACCGAGGCGGCCGTGTCGCTGATCCCGTCGAGCAGCGGGATGATCGCCCGCTTCAGCGGCATGGTGAGCGAGAGCCCCGCCCAGGATGCGTCGAGCTCCGCGACGAAGCCGGGGAGCCCGGCCTCGTCCACCTCGAAACGGTCGTACGACCAGTGGCCGAGGCCGAGTTCCGCGTAGGCGGCCCGGTGCAGGACCGGGGAGAGCGAGTGCGCGATGGGCGAGCCGAGCACGGCCGCCCGGCGCGCGCCCTCACTGGCCGGTCTGGCCATTGAACTTTTCCTTCAGCTTGTTGAACTCGGCGTAGGTCTTGGCGAACTCGGTCTTGTGCTCGCCGTCGGTGGCCACGAAGTACAGCCAGCCGTCGCTCGTCGGGCTGAGCGCGGCGGCCAGCGCCTCGGTGCCCGGGTTGCCGATGGGTCCGGGGGTCAGACCCCGCCACTTGTACGTGTTGTACGGGTCCGGGTTGCTGTTGATCTCGGACTCGCCGATCTTGATGTTGCTCTTGCCGGTGAGGTAGTTGTACGCCGAGTCGAACTGGAGCTTCTGGTTGGTCTGGGTGTTGGACGGCTTGAGGCGGTTGTAGACGACCTCGGCCATCTTCTGGAAGTCGTCGTGCGTCTTGCCCTCCGCCTGCACGAGGCTGGCGATGGTGATGACCTGCCAGGGGCCGTCCACGTTCAGCTTCTTGGCCTCGGCCGCAAGGTCCTGCTTGCCGTACTCGGAGTCGGCCCGCGAGACCATCTTGCGCAGCACGTCCTCGGGCTTCATGCCCTTGGCGACCGGGTAGCTGGCCGGGTAGAGGAATCCTTCCAGCGGATCCTTGACGTTCTTGTGGCCCTTGGCCCAGTCGGGCAGACCCAGGCTGTCGGCGTTCTTGAACGCGGCGTTCTTGGTCGTGCCTTCGGGGACGCCGAGCCGCTGGTCGATCTGCTGGTAGACCCAGGCGTTGCGTTTACCTTCGGGAATGATGAGCGCGTTGCGGCTGGTCGGGTTGAGCATCAGGGCGACCGCGTTGGCGGCGGACATGCCCTTCTTCATGGTGTAGGCACCGGCCTGGATCGTCTTGCCCTTGGGATTGTTGTTCTGGGCCTGGACGAAGGCGTCGATGCTCTTCACGACACCGGCCTCCTTCAGGAGCTGGCCGATCTCGGAGCCGCCCGCACCCGTCGGGATCTCGACGGTGACCGTCTCGCCGCTGCCTTCGCCCACGTAGTCGGGGGCCGCGCCGAACTTGCTCTGGTAGAACTCGTAGCCGACATAGCCGACGCCGCCCACGCCGACGGCGAAGATGACCGTCAGAACCAGGCAGGCGCGTCCGCTCTTGCCCTTCTTCTTGGTCTTGCCGCGCCGGTCTCGGCCGCCGTCCCCGGCGCCCCGACGGGAGTCGCCCGGATCGTCGTCATTGCGTTCGCTGTCGTCAACGCCGGTGAAGAACGGGTGGTTCTCCTCCTGCGGCTCCTGCTCCGCGTTCCACTCCTGGCCCTGCTCGGGGACCTCGGGCACGGTGGGCGCCTGGCGCTGGCCGGGCGGCTGCGGCGGCGGGTACGCCTCGGGCGTGCGGTAGGAGTCGTGGCCCTCGCCCGCGTAGCCGTTGGGGTACGCATCGGGCTGCTGACCCGCGTACGGCATGGCGGCCTGCTGGCCGGTGTCCCAGCCCCCGTTGTACTGCTGGGGAGGCTGGGGCTGCTGCGCGTACTGGTCCTGGGGCTGCTGCGGGTAGTGCTGCTGCGCCGGGTACTGCTGCTGCGGGTAGCCCTGCTGGGGCTGCTCGGCGTAGTGCGGCTGGGGCACGTACTGGCCCTGCGGGTGCTGCGCGTACTGGTCCTGCGGCTGCTGCGGGTAGTGCTGCTGATGCTGCGACTGCTGCTGGCCGCCGTACGGAGCCTGGCCGGAGGCAGCCTGCTGCGCTGCCCATCCCTGGTCCCCGTAGAGGGGGTCCTCTGGGTGCCACGGTTCGGAGCCTGCGCCCCGGCCATACTCAGTCATCGGTCCCCTAGAGCCGCGAGGCATCCGGACGGTCCGCCTCTTTTGCTGTGCGGCGACTGTTCGAATGCCTCCGCATCGCGCGGAACGTTACCGTATCGCGATCAGATAACCACTTCGACGCCTTCGCCGGGGGCGTTGCCCGACACCCGTTCGGCCTCCAGCGCGTTCTGAAGGATGATCACGGCGGCGGCCTGGTCGATGACGGATCTGCCCTTCTTGGACTTCACGCCCGAGGCGCGCAGCCCCTGACTCGCCGTCACCGTCGTCATCCGCTCGTCCACGAGACGCACCCCGACCGGGGCGATGCCGCGCGCCAACTCCTGGGCGAAGACGCGGACTTTGGCCGCCGCCGGGCCCTCGCCCCCGTTGAGGGAGCGGGGCAGTCCGACGACCACTTCGAGCGGTTCGTACTCCGCGACGAGCTGCCGCAGCCGCCGGTGGGCGGCCGGGACATCGCGTCCCGGCACGGTCTCCACCGGCGTGGCGAGCACCCCGTCGGGGTCGCACGAGGCGACCCCGATCCGGGCGTCGCCCACATCGATCGCCAGTCGGCGTCCTCGTCGCATCAGGCACCTGCCCGGTTGTTCGCTTCTCCGACCGCGCGGCGCGGCGGCTCGGGCATCGTCGTCGGCTGCGGCCCGGCGGCCGCGCGGTCGTCGCTCACGAGACCTCGGCGACCTGGCGCTCGACGGCGTCGATGGCGTCGCCGATCGCGTCCGCGTTCTGGCCGCCGCCCTGGGCGACGTCCGGCTTGCCGCCACCGCCGCCGCCGAGGGTCTTGGCGGCGGTACGGACCAGCTCACCGGCCTTGAGACCGCGCTCGCGGGCGGCCTCGTTGGTGGCGATGACGGTCAGCGGGCGGCCGTTGGCCGTGCTGAACAGGGCCACCACCGCCGGGCGGTCGCCCGCCCCCGACAATTGATCCAGTCGGCCGCGCACGTCGAGGACCAGCTTGCGCAGGTCGTCGGCCGAAGTGCCGTCCGGCACCTGGCCGGTGACCAGCGCCGTACCGCGTACGTCCTTGGCGGACTCCACGAGACCGGCGGCGGCCTGGAGCACCTTCTCGGCGCGGAACTTCTCGATCTCCTTCTCGGCGTCCTTCAGCTTGCCGAGCATGCTGGAGATCTTCTCCGGGAGCTCCTCGGGGCGTCCCTTGACCAGCTCCTGGAGCTGGGCGACGACCGTGTGCTCGCGGGCCAGGAAGTTGTACGCGTCGACGCCGACCAGGGCCTCGATGCGGCGCACGCCGGAGCCGATGGACGACTCGCCGAGCAGCTTCACCAGACCCAGCTGGGCGGTGTTGTGGACGTGGGTGCCGCCGCACAGCTCCTTGGAGAAGTCGCCGATGGTCACGACCCGGACCCGCTCGCCGTACTTCTCGCCGAACTCGGCGATGGCGCCCTGCTTCTTGGCCTCGTCGATCGACATGACCTCGGCCTGCACGTCCAGTTCGCGGGCCAGCACCTCGTTGATCTTCTGCTCGACATCGGTGAGGACCGTGCCGGGCACGGCGGCGGGCGAGCCGAAGTCGAAGCGGAAGCGGCCCGGGGAGTTCTCGGAGCCGGCCTGGGCGGCCGTCGGGCCGAGCGCGTCGCGCAGCGCCTGGTGGGTGAGGTGCGTGGCGGAGTGGGCGCGGGCGATGGCCCGGCGGCGCTTGGTGTCGATCGCGGCGTACGCGGAGGCGCCGACCGTGACCTCGCCGACCTGTACGACACCCTTGTGGACGTGGACGCCGGGGACCGGCTTCTGCACGTCGCGGACCTCGATGACGGCGCCGGTGTCGAGCTTGATCCGGCCCTGGTCGGCGAGCTGGCCGCCGCCTTCGGCGTAGAACGGGCTGCGGTCGAGGACGACCTCCACCTCGTCGCCCTCGGTGGCGGCGGGCGAGGGCACGCCGTCGACCAGCAGGCCGACGATGGTCGACTCGTTCCCGGTCTGGGTGTAGCCCGTGAAGTCGGTCTCGCCGGACCGGTCGGCCACCTCGCGGTAGGCGGACAGATCGGCGTGGCCGGTCTTCTTGGCCCTGGCGTCGGCCTTGGCCTGGTCGCGCTGCTGCTTCATCAGGCGGCGGAAGCCGTCCTCGTCCACCGAGAGGCCCTGTTCGGCGGCCATCTCCAGGGTGAGGTCGATCGGGAAGCCCCAGGTGTCGTGGAGCAGGAACGCCTTGTCGCCGGCCAGCACCGTGCCGCCGGTGGCCTTGGTCTCGGTGATGGCGCTGTCGAGGATGTTGGTGCCGCCGCGCAGGGCCTTGAGGAAGGCGGCCTCTTCGGCGCCGGCCACGGTCTCGATGCGCTTGCGGTCGGTGATGAGCTCCGGGTACTGCCGGCCCATCGTGTTGATCACGACGTCGACCAGGTCCTGGACGACCGGACCGGTGGCGCCCATCAGCCGCATGTTGCGGATGGCGCGGCGCATGATGCGGCGCAGCACGTAGCCGCGGCCCTCGTTGCCGGGGGTCACTCCGTCACCGATGAGCATCACGGACGTACGGATGTGGTCGGCGACGACGCGCATGGAGACGTCGGACTCGTGCTTGTCGCCGTAGCGGACGCCCGTCAGCTCGGTGGCCTTGTCCATGACGACGCGCAGGGTGTCGGTCTCGTACATGTTCTGCACGCCCTGCAGGATCATCGCGAGGCGTTCGAGGCCGAGACCCGTGTCGATGTTCTTCGACGGCAGGTCGCCGAGGATCGGGAAGTCCTCCTTGCCCTCGCCGGCGCCGCGCTCGTACTGCATGAAGACCAGGTTCCAGATCTCCACGTACCGCTCGTCGTTGACGGCCGGGCCACCCTCGACGCCGAACTCGGGGCCGCGGTCGTAGTTGATCTCGGAGCAGGGGCCGCAGGGTCCGGGCACGCCCATGGACCAGAAGTTGTCCTTCTTGCCCAGGCGCTGGATGCGCTCGGCCGGCACGCCGATCTTGTCGCGCCAGATCTGCTCGGCCTCGTCGTCGTCGAGGTAGACGGTGATCCAGAGCTTCTCCGGCTCCAGGCCGAAGCCGCCGTCCGCCACGGGGCTGGTGAGCAGCTCCCAGGCGTACCCGATGGCGCCTTCCTTGAAGTAGTCGCCGAAGGAGAAGTTGCCGCACATCTGGAAGAACGTGCCGTGCCGGGTGGTCTTGCCGACCTCTTCGATGTCCGGGGTGCGCACGCACTTCTGCACGCTGGTGGCGCGCGGCGCGGGCGGCTTGGTCTCACCGAGGAAGTACGGCTTGAAGGGGACCATGCCCGCGTTGACGAGCAGCAGAGTCGGGTCGTCCGCGATGAGCGACGCCGAAGGGACGACGGTGTGCCCGCGCTCCTCGAAGAAGCTCAGCCAGCGGCGGCGAATCTCGGCCGACTCCATCAGTGGTCCTCATTCCGGTTGTACGAATGCTTGGTGTACTGCTGTTGCGTGGTCTCGATGGCGACGAGGCGGCGCTGCGCGGGGAGTTCGCGCGGCTCGCCCCCGCCGATGCCCAGGACGTCGTTGAGTTCGGCCTCGCGCTGCGCCATGCCGGACTTGATGTCGAGGGCGAAGTCCTTGAGCCGGTGGCCGGCCTCGACCGCCTTGTCGGCGGTGCGCGCGGCCAGGCTTTCCGGGGTGAGCTGTTTCAGCTTCCGGTTGACCTTGGTGGTGGCCCAGACGCCGGCGGCCGCGCCCGCGGTGAACCAGAACGTACGGCGGAACATCGCAGCGTCAGCCCTTTCGCTTCGACCGCCGCGCGGACGGCACGGTCCGCCCCACGATCACGGTGTGACTGGCGTCATTGCTTCGTTGACGGCGGCTCGGCCCCTCGGGCACATCGGCCGGGGCGGCGCCCTTGCGCCCGATCGCCCGGCGCACCCCGTATCCGAAGGCCGCCACCTTCACCAGCGGTCCGCCGAAGGTGGAGGCGACCGTGGTGGAGAGCGCGGACGCGTTGGAGGTGACCTCCTGGACGTCCGTGGCGATGGCGTCGACCCGGTCCAGCTGGGTCTGTGCGGAGCGCACCGCGGTGGAGGCGTCCGCGAGCAGCGGGACCGCCTGGTCGGTCACGTCCGCGACCAGTTTGGTCGTCGCCCTGAGCGTCTGGGCCAGCCTCACGAGAACGACCGCGAGGAAGGACACCAGGATCGCCCAGAAGACGGCCACCAGGATCCCGGCCACCTCTCCACCGGACACTTGCACCGCTCCCCGCAACCCGTCGGAACTCGAAAAAAGTCGTCCTCCGACCCTATCGCGCCGGGGGTGGCTTCCCGTACCGCGTTCCAGGCCGCCGCGAGAGGGGTCGGGCAAGCCGATTGTACGCAGTGCATACCCTTGAGCACGCTGCGTGTTCCATGCGCTCCCGGCTGCCCGCAGAGTTGAGCCGATTCGTCGACCGAGAGTGCGAACCGGCCCGGCTGGACCGCCTGCTCTGCGATGCAGGCCCCGGGGGCGCAGCCGCACGAGGGGTCCGGACATGCGGAAGCCCGCCGCCTCCCGCTCCGTGCGGAGCGGGGGGACGGCGGGCTGAAGCGCTGAGGCTCCGGTACTGCGTCCGGATCAGCGGGCGTAGTACTCGACGACGAGCTGCTCGTCGCAGATGACCGGGATTTCCTTGCGGTTCGGGTCGCGGTCCAGGCGGAAGGCCAGGGCCTTCAGGTTCACCTGGAGGTAGCGCGGGGTCTCGCCCTCGCCGGCGTAGCCACCCTCGCGGGCAACCTGGAAGGGGACCTTCTCGCGGCTGCGCTCGCGGACGGTCACGACGTCGTCCGGACGGACGCGGAACGACGGCTTGTCGACCTTGCCACCGTTGACCTGGATGTGACCGTGCACGACCATCTGGCGGGCCTGGTAGATGGTGCGGGCGATGCCCGAACGCAGGACCAGGGCGTCGAGGCGGCGCTCGAGCTCGACGACCAGCGCCTCGCCCGTCTTGCCTTCGGCCTTCTTGGCGCGGTCGTAGGCACGCGCCATCTGGCGCTCGCTGATGTCGTACTGGGCGCGCAGACGCTGCTTCTCAAGCAGACGGACCTTGTAGTCCGAGTTCTGCTTGCGGCCACGGCCGTGCTCGCCCGGCGGGTAGGGGCGGGCCTCGAAGTACTTGACGGCCTTCGGCGTCAGCGCGATGCCGAGCGCACGAGACTTCTTGACCTTGGGACGCGACTGGTTAGGCACGTTCTCCAAACCTCCATGGTTGGGTTAGGTTAGGCTCACCTTACTCAAGGAGATCGCATGTCGCGTCCGGGGAACACCAGTCACATCACGGACAACACGGAGAAGGTCGACTCTGCTCCCTCGGGAGAAGTCGACTCCACCGGCTCCCAGTCGAAGCATGGAGCCGGGCACGTGACGGAGGTCCGATCAGATCGTGGTCAGCCGCGTCCCAGCGGACTTGAAATCGCACGGATGCCGTCAGCAGCCGAGCGCACACGAACTCTCGTACATAGTACCTGCTCGTCGGTGCTGCTCATTCCCGGCCTTGCCGGAGCCCGTCCCGAGCAGCTGATGGCCGACGTCCGCAGCGTCGGCCCGGACGGCGACGTCTTCCTGGTCTTCCCCGCCGACTCCCCGGCCGTACGGGCCGCCACCCACGCGCAGGACGACGAGGTCCCGGCGGTTCTGGAGATCACCGACGTGGCCCCGGTCTCCGTCCCCCACCGGATCCGGGGCCGCGCGTGGATCTCCGGCTGGCTGACCCGGGTGCCCGGTCAGGCGGGTCCGGGCCGTACGACGCTGCGCCTCGAAATCCGCGACGCGTACGTGGACGACCTGTGGGGCGCGAGCGCGGTGGAGGCCGAGGAGTTCGCCGCGGCGAAGCCCGATCCGCTGGTGCAGCAGGAGACCGGGCTGCTCCAGCATCTCGACTCGGCCCACGGCGAGCAGCTGCGCCGGCTGTGCGCCGTCGTGGAGCGCGAGGCCACGGCCCGGGTCACTCCGCTGGCGCTCGACCGGTTCGGCCTGCGGGTGCGCTTCGCCGGGACCGACGGCCACACCTTCGACGCGCGCTTCGACTTCCCCGAGCCGGTTGACGGCCTCGCGGCCCTGCGCCGCGCGATGCACCAGCTCTTCGCGGCCGCGGACACCCCCTAGTCCGGGGCCCGGCCCAGGCGCTCGCGGACCTTCTCCACCACGTCCGCGTACCGCGCCTCCGCTCCGTAGCGTGTCGGCTCGTAGTAGCGCTTGCCCGCCACCGCCTCCGGGGCGTACTGCTGGGCCGCGATCGCGCCGGGGACGTCGTGCGGGTAGACGTAACCCTGCGCGTGGCCCAGCTTGGCCGCGCCCTTGTAGTGGCCGTCGCGCAGATGCGGTGGGACGGGTCCTGCCAGGCCCTTGCGGACGTCCTCCATCGCGGCGGCGATCGCGGTCGTCGCGGAGTTGGATTTCGGGGCGAGGGCCAGCGCGATCGTGGCGTGGCTCAGGGTCAGGGCCGCCTCGGGAAAACCGATGAGGGCGACGGCCTGGGCCGCGGCCACCGCCGTCGGCAGCGCGGTCGGGTCGGCCAGGCCGATGTCCTCGCTCGCGGAGATGATCAGGCGCCGGGCGATGAAGCGGGGATCCTCGCCCGCTTCGATCATCCGGGCCAGGTAGTGCAGCGCCGCGTCGACGTCGGAGCCGCGGATCGACTTGATCAGCGCGCTCGCCACGTCGTAGTGCTGGTCGCCGCCCTTGTCGTACGTCACCGCCGCCCGGTCGACGGTCTCCTCGACGGTCTGGAGGCTGATCTCCGGCTCGGACTTGGCGATGGCCGAACCGGCCGCCGCCTCAAGGGCGGTCAGTGCCCGGCGCGCGTCGCCGCCCGCGATGCGCAGCAGGTGCGCCTCGGCGTCGGCGGGCAGGGTGACCGCCTCGCCGAGACCCCGCTCCTCGGTGAGCGCCCGCCGCACCAGGGACCGCAGATCGTCGTCCGTCAGCGGTTCGAGGGTGAGCAGGAGGGAGCGGGACAGGAGGGGGGAGATCACCGAGAAGTACGGATTCTCCGTGGTCGCCGCGATCAGGGTGACCCAGCGGTTCTCGACCGCCGGGAGCAGCGAGTCCTGCTGGGCCTTGGAGAAGCGGTGGATCTCGTCCAGGAAGAGGACGGTCTCCTTGCCGAAGCCGCCGATGGCACGGCGCGCGCCGTCGATGACCGCGCGGACCTCCTTCACCCCGGCGGTGATCGCGGAGAGCTCCACGAACCGCTTGTTCGTGGCCTTCGACACCACGTACGCGAGCGTCGTCTTTCCGGTGCCCGGCGGGCCCCACAGGATCACCGAGGACGGACCGGCGGGCCCGCCGGCGCCCTCCCCCACCAGCCGCCGCAGCGGCGAGCCCTGCTTCAGGAGGTGCTGCTGGCCGACCACCTCGTCCAGGATGCGCGGGCGCATCCGTACGGCCAGGGGGCTGCCCGCCGGGTCTTTCTCCTGGCGGTCCTCTGCGGCTGCGGTGAACAGGTCGGGTTCCACACTCACGACCCTATGTCACCCCACTGACAACGCAGCGAGGCCCGTCAGCTGGTCCAGAAGTCCCACCAGCGGGTCAGGATCAGCATCCCGATGACGCCGATGTGCAGCACCGGAAGCACCCACGTGAACTCGGACAGGAAGTTCTTCGCCCAGCGCGGCGCCGGCAGCAGGCCCTTGCGGAGGTTGAAGGACGTCACGTACCAGAACATGAAGATCGTGGCGACCCAGGCCAGGCAGCACCACAGGCACAGCGAGTTGATCCGGTACAGCGACTCGAACTGGAGCCAGCTGACGAATCCGACACCGAAGAGCGTGCCCGCGTTGAAGGTCAGCCAGTACCAGCGGCGGAAACGGCCGCCCGCGAGCAGGCTCATGCCGACGCAGATGACGATGCCGTACGCGACCAGGCCCAGCATCGGGTTCGGGAAGCCGAAGGCCGCCGCCTGGTGGCTCTTCATGATGTTGCCGCAGGACACCACCGGGTTGAGGCTGCAGCCCGGCACGAAGTTCGGGTTCTCGAGGAGCTTGAACTTGTCGAGGGTGATGACCCAGGCCGCGAGCAGACCGGCCGCGCCGGTGATCACGAGCAGCCAGGCGAAGGCGCGGCTGCCGCCGACCGTCCCCTTGGTGCTCACCCCCTGGTGGTCGGAGTCGGAGGAGACGTCGTCAACTGTTGTGGTCATAGCGCCGGTCCGTCATCCCGTCATCGTTGTTCGGCCTGCTGGGGCAGCCTCATTCTGCCGCACCCGGGTCACTGTTCACCGTTCGATGGACATAAGGAGGTACGCACGAGGGTGCCCGCGCCGCCGGAACCGGGGGACGCTCTTTGCCATGACAGAACTGGCGGTTGACGTACGCGGACTTCGCAAGCAGTACGGCGAGGTCACCGCGGTCGACGGACTGGACCTCGGCATCCGGCACGGAGAGGTCTTCGGCATCCTCGGCCCCAACGGGGCGGGCAAGAGCACCACGGTGGAGATCCTGCAGGGCCATCGCGACCGGGACGACGGCGAGGTCCTGGTCCTCGGCGCGGATCCGGCGACCGCCGGGCGGGCCTGGCGCTCACGGGTCGGCATCGTGTGGCAGGACGAGTCGGCGCCCGCCGAGCTCACGGTCCGCGAGACCGTGCACCACTTCGCCCGCTACTACCCGGCGCCGCGCGATCCCGAGCGGGTCATCGCGCCTGGTCGCTCGGCCTGCGCCGGGGCGCCCTGGAGATCAGGCAGTTCGTCCGCCAGCGGGACCAGGTGATCTTCACCTTCGCCTTCCCGGTCGTCTTCCTCGCCCTGTTCGCGTCGATCTTCAGCAACCAGGTCAAGGACGCCGGGATCACCGCCTCGCAGCTGTACGCCGCCGGCATGATCGCGGCGGGCATCATGTCGGTCAGCTTCCAGTCGCTCGGCATCTTCATAGCCATCGAGCGGGACGAGAGGGTGCTGCGCAGGCTGCGCGGCACGCCGATGCCACCGGCCGCGTACTTCCTCGGCAAGGTCTGGCTGGTGCTCGCCACCGGTGTCGCCGAGACGGGTGTGCTGCTGCTGTTCGGCTCCACCCTGTTCGGGCTCGATCTGCCGACGACCGCGACGAAGTGGCTGGACTTCTCATGGATCTTCGTCCTCGGCATCAGCGGCTGCGCGCTGCCCGGCATAGCGATCAGCAGCCTGCCCAAGTCGGGCCGGAGCGCGAGCTCGGTGGTCGTACTGCCCTTCCTGGTGCTCCAGTTCATCTCCGGCGTCTACATCCCGGTGGGCACCGTGCCCAACTGGCTGCTCGACATCAGCGCGTTCTTCCCGCTGAAGTGGATGTGCCAGGGTTTCCGGGGCGTGTTCCTGCCGCAGTCCGCCGCGGAGCTCGAACAGGCGGGGAGCTGGGAATTCGGACGGATCGCGCTGGTGCTCGGCGCCTGGTGCGTCGGAGGACTGCTGCTGTGTCTGGGGACCTTCAGGTGGAAGAGCCGCCGCGACGGCTGACGTGGTTCGCACGAGCGGCGGGAGCGCGCGACACCCACGTGCGGCCTCCTTCGACCCCACCCCGCCCCTTCCCGCTGTGACGCTCAGCGGCTCCGCCGCGGGCCTCCGGGCGTGGGGGCGGGGCTGGGAAGGGCTGAGCCACTGCCCGGTCCCGCCCCCCAACGCTCAGGCCAGGCGAGCCCGCAAGGTCGGGAGGATGTCCTCCAGCGGCACCGGCCCCTGCTCCCCCGACTCCATGTCCTTCAGCTGGACCACGCCCTCCGCGAGGTCGCGCTCGCCCGCCACCAGGGTGAAGCGCGCGCCCGAGCGGTTCGCGTTCTTCATCGCTCCCTTCAGCCCCTTCGAGCCGAAGCCGAAGTCCGCCGCGATGCCCGCCCGCCGCAGCTCCGCGACCTTCGCGAACAGCACGCGTCGCGCCTCCTCACCCAGCGGGACCGCGAACACGCTGGTCGTGGAGGGGAGTTCGAGGGCGATGCCCTCGGCCTCCAGGGCCAGCACCGTGCGGTCGACGCCGAGCGCCCAGCCCACCGACGGCAGCGCGGGGCCGCCGATCATCTCGGAGAGGCCGTCGTAGCGCCCGCCGCCGCCCACCGCGGACTGCGAGCCGAGACCGTCGTGGACGAACTCGAACGTCGTCCGGGTGTAGTAGTCCAGGCCGCGCACCAGCTTCTCGTCGTCCTCGAAGGCCACGCCCTGCGCCGTCAGGAGGTCACGGACCTCCTCGTGGTACGCCTTGCAGGCGTCGCACAGGTAGTCGCGCAGCAGCGGCACCCCCACCAGCTGCTTCTGCACGGCGTCGCGCTTGTCGTCCAGGATCCGCAGCGGGTTGATCTCGGCCCGGCGCAGCGTGTCCTCGTCGAGGTCGAGACCGCGCAGGAAGTCCTGGAGCGCGGCCCGGTACACCGGACGGCACTCCTTGTCGCCGAGGGAGTTGAGGAGGATGCGGAAGTTCCGCAGGCCCAGCGAGCGGTACGCGTCGTTCGCCAGGATGATCAGCTCGGCGTCGAGCGCCGGGTCCTCCGCACCGATCGCCTCGGCGCCGACCTGCGAGAAGTGCCGGTAACGGCCCTTCTGCGGGCGCTCGTAGCGGTAGTACGAGCCCGAGTACCAGAGCTTGACGGGGAGGTTGCCCGCCTTGTGCAGGTTGGCCTCCAGGGCCGCGCGCAGCACGGAGGCGGTGCCCTCGGGGCGCAGCGCGAGCCGGTCGCCGCCCTTGGTCTCGAAGGCGTACATCTCCTTCGTGACGATGTCGGTCGATTCGCCGACGCCGCGCGCGAAGAGCTCGACGTTCTCGAACCCCGGGGTCTCGATGTAGCCGTAGCCCGACCGCTTCAGGGGCGCCGAGATGGCCTCGCGCACGGCGAGGAAGCGCGCCGAGTCCGGCGGGATCAGGTCGTACGTGCCCTTGGGGGCCTGGAAAGTACTCATGGAAAGGCTTCTCGTCACATTCCTCGTCGGGGAGAGGCGATGCCCTCTCCCTGGCCGGCGGCCACCTGCCGCAGATACGGATTGGTGGCGCGCTCCTGGCCGATGGTCGTCTGGGAGCCGTGGCCGGACAGCACCACGGTCGAGTCGTCGAGCGGCAGGCACACGCGGCCCAGCGACTCGAGGAGCTCGGCGTGGCTGCCGCCGGGCAGGTCGGTGCGTCCGACGGAGCCGGCGAAGAGCAGGTCGCCCGAGAACAGGATCGGAGGGATGTCCTCCGCCTCGGGCAGCCCGAACGTCACCGACCCCTTGGTATGGCCGGGCGCATGCGACACGGTGAGCTCCATGCCGGCGAGCCGCAGCTTCGCGCCATCGGTCAGCTCCTTGACGTCGGCGGGCTCCCCCACCGTCAGCTCGCCCATGAGCTGGGCGCCGAAGGACCGGCCGAGGGCCTTCTCCGGGTCGCTCATCATGTAGCGGTCGTCGGGGTGGATCCAGGCGGGTACGTCGTGGGCTCCGCAGACCGGGACCACCGAGGCGCAGTGGTCGATGTGGCCGTGGGTGAGGACGACGGCGACGGGCTTGAGCCGATGCTTCTTCAGCGTTTCCTCGACGCCCTGGGTGGCCTGGTGGCCGGGGTCGATGATCACGCATTCTTCGCCTGCGGCGGGGGCGACCAGATAGCAGTTGGTCCCCCAGGCCCCGGCGAGGAACCCGGCAATCAGCACGATCGTCCTCGATTTCTTGCGCGGCGGGTGATTACGGCTGTTCAGAGCCTACCGGCGCTGCTCCGGTCACAGCGAACCCATATACGGTACGGGGCACAGCTCGTACCCCCCGTACCCACAGCTCACGAGACCGCACAAGGAGACGACCGGTGGTCAGCAGCGAACAGCGTCGGCGCCAGCTCGCCCGCGAGAAGTTCGAGCGGCAGCAGCAGCGCCGGGAGGAGGCGCGGCGCAAGGCCAGGCGCCGCAACAGCGTCATCGCGGCCGCCCTCGCGGTGGTCGTGGCGGCGGGCGGCGCCGCCTTCGCGACGGGCGCCTTCTCCGGCGACAGCAAGAAGAAGCCGGCCGCCTCGGACAGCCCGTCGGCCCAGCCGAGCCAGTCGGCGGAGCCGAAGATGGCGATCGAGGCCAAGGGCACGTACGACATGGCGTTGAAGACGAACGCCGGCGAGATCAGGTTCGCGATGGACGCGGCCAAGACCCCGCACACCGTGAACTCGTTCAAGTACCTCGCCGACAAGGGGTTCTTCAACAACACCAAGTGCCACCGGCTGACCACGCAGGGCATCTATGTGCTCCAGTGCGGCGATCCGCAGGGCACGGGTTCGGGCGGTCCCGGCTACACGATCCCCGACGAGAACCTGACCGGTCTCGGCAAGGCGGGCGCGGACGGCACGGTGACCTACCCGGCGGGCACGGTCGCGATGGCCAATACCGGCCAGGCGCACAGCGGCGGCAGCCAGTTCTTCCTGGTCTACAAGGACAGCAAACTGCCGCCCACCTACACGCCGTTCGGCACGATCGACGCGGCGGGCCTGAAGGCCGTGCAGGACGTCGCCAAGGAGGGTGTCGAGGGCGGCGCGGGCGACGGAGCTCCCAAGAAGGCCGTCACCATCCAGACGGCCGCGGTCACCAAGGGGTGACCGGGCCGGGCGCCCGGCACCGAGCGTGAACCGTCGAATTCGGCCGCGCTGAGTGCGGACAGCCGGGCGGCCGGTCGCCTAGATTGGCGTTGTGCAGCGCGGGCTCGGCCCGCGCTGTGGAGGGCGGGCGAGGCCCGCCGGGAAACTGTGGACGATGCCCCGGGGGACGAACCCCCCGCGCAGGCATCATGTGGAGGAGGCGCTGTGAGCAGCGACCCGTGGGGCCGCGTCGACGAGACGGGCACCGTGTATGTGCGTACAGCCGATGGCGAAGTGGTCGTCGGATCGTGGCAGGCGGGCTCTCCCGAGGAGGCCCTGGCCTACTTCGAGCGCAAGTACGAGGGCCTGGTTGTCGAGATCGGCCTCCTCGAACGGCGGGTGAAGACCACCGACCTGTCGGCGAAGGACGCCCAGACCGCCATCGACCACCTGCGCTCGCAGGTGGACGAGCATCACGCGGTCGGTGACCTCGACGCGTTGCGGGGGCGCCTCGACCAGCTGGTGCGGACCGTCGACTCGCGCCGCGAGGAGCGCAAGGTCCAGAAAGCCAAGCAGACCGACGAGGCCAAGCACGCCAAGGAGGCGCTGGTCGCCGAGGCGGAGGAGCTGGCGCAGAGCGAGCAGTGGCGCTCGGCGGGCGAGCGGCTGCGCGCCCTGGTGGACACCTGGAAGGGCCTGCCGCGCCTGGACCGGAAGTCCGACGACGAGCTGTGGCACCGCTTCTCGCACGCCCGCTCGGCGTTCTCCAAGCGCCGCAAGGCGCACTTCGCGTCGCTCGACGCGCAGCGCGAGGACGCCCGCAAGGTCAAGGAGAAGCTGGTCGTCGAGGCCGAGTCGCTGTCCGGGTCCACGGACTGGGCCACGACGGCGGCGCGCTACCGCGACCTGATGGCGGACTGGAAGGCGGCGGGCCGCGCCCAGCGCGAGGCCGAGGACGAGCTGTGGAACCGCTTCCGCGGCGCCCAGGACGTGTTCTTCGCGGCGCGCAGTGGGGTCTTCGCGGAGCGTGACGCCGAGCAGACCGAGAACCTGAAGCTGAAGGAGGAGCTGGCCGAGGAGGCCGAGAAGATCCTCCCGGTGACCGACCTGAAGGCGGCCCGCGCCGCGTTCCGCTCGGTCAACGAGCGCTGGGAGGCCATCGGCCACGTACCGCGGGACGCGCGTCCCAAGGTCGAGGGCCGGATGCACGCCGTGGAGCGGGCGATCCAGGAGGCCGAGGAGGCCGAGTGGCGGCGCACCAACCCGGAGGCACGGGCGCGTGCCGCGGGTCTGACGGGCCAGCTCCAGGACGCCGTCGACAAGCTGCACCGGCAGATCGACGCGGCCCGCGCGTCCGGCAACGACGCCAAGGCGGACAAGCTGGGCCGCGAGCTGGAAGGCCGCCAGGCGCTGCTCGACCAGGCGCTGAAGGGGCTTGAGGAGTTCGGCGGCTGACGCTCCGTCAAGTACCGGGAAAGGGCCCCCTGTTGGACAGGGGGCCCTTTGCCGTTCCGGTTGCGGGCTTCGCGTTCCGGTGGCGGTTACGGCCGGCGCGCCGAGGTCACCCGGTACACGTCGTAGACGCCCTCGACACCCCTGACGGCCTTGAGTACATGGCCGAGGTGCTTGGGATCGCCCATCTCGAAGGTGAAGCGCGAGGTGGCCACCCGGTCGCGGGAGGTCTGCACGGCCGCCGAGAGGATGTTGACGTGCTGGTCGGACAGGACGCGGGTGACGTCCGACAGGAGGCGCGAGCGGTCCAGGGCCTCGACCTGGATGGCGACCAGGAAGACCGAGGACTGGGTCGGCGCCCACTCCACTTCGAGGATCCGCTCGGGCTGCTGGGACAGCGAGTCCACGTTGACGCAGTCCGCGCGGTGCACCGAGACGCCGCTGCCGCGGGTGACGAAGCCGATGATGGGGTCGCCGGGGACGGGCGTACAACAGCGGGCCAGCTTGACCCACACGTCGTCGACGCCCTTGACGACCACACCCGGATCGGCGTTCTTGCGGCGCTTGCTGCGGCCCCGCGAGGGCGGCGCCGACTCGGCGATGTCCTCGTTGGCGGCCTCCTCGCCGCCGAGCGCCTGCACCAGTTTCTGTACGACGCCCTGGGCTGCCACATGGCCCTCGCCGATCGCCGCGTACAGCGAGGAGATGTCGGGGTAGCGCATCTCGTGGGCGAGGGTGACCAGGGAGTCGCCGGTCAGGATCCGCTGGATCGGCAGGTTCTGCTTGCGCATGGCGCGCGCGATGGCGTCCTTGCCCTGCTCGATCGCCTCGTCGCGGCGCTCCTTGGAGAACCAGGCGCGGATCTTGTTGCGGGCCCGCGGCGACTTGACGAAGCCGAGCCAGTCGCGGGAGGGGCCCGCGCCGGCCGCCTTGGAGGTGAAGACCTCCACCAAGTCGCCGTTGTCCAGGGTCGATTCGAGCGGGACCAGGCGTCCGTTGACGCGTGCTCCTATGGTGCGGTGGCCGACTTCGGTGTGGACCGCGTACGAGAAGTCGACGGGGGTCGAGCCCGCTGGGAGTGCGATGACGTCGCCCTTGGGCGTGAAGACGAAGACCTCGTTGCGCGAGAGGTCGAAGCGCAGCGACTCCAGGAACTCGCTGGGGTCTTCGGTCTCCTTCTGCCAGTCGAGCAGTTGGCGCAGCCACGCCATGTCGTTGAGGTGGTCGTCCTTGCCGGCCTTCTTCGGTACGTCGGTGCGCACCTTGGAGGCCCCGGCGGACGGATCCTGCTTGTACTTCCAGTGCGCGGCGATGCCGTACTCGGCCCGGCGGTGCATGTCGAAGGTGCGGATCTGCAGCTCGACGGGCTTGCCGTTGGGGCCGATCACCGTGGTGTGCAGCGACTGGTACATGTTGAACTTGGGCATCGCGATGTAGTCCTTGAACCGGCCGGGGACCGGATTCCATCGCGCGTGCACGGTGCCGAGCGCCGCGTAGCAGTCCCGCACCGTGTCGACCAGGACGCGGATGCCCACCAGGTCGTAGATCTCCGCGAAGTCGCGGCCGCGGACGATCATCTTCTGGTAGACGCTGTAGTAGTGCTTCGGGCGGCCGGTGACGGTCGCCTTGATGCGGGCCGAGCGCAGGTCGGACTGGACCTCGTCGGTCACTATGGCGAGGTACTCGTCGCGCTTGGGCGCGCGCTCGGCGACCAGCCGCACGATCTCGTCGTACATCTTGGGGTAGAGGATCGCGAAGGCGAGGTCCTCCAGCTCCCACTTGATGGTGTTCATGCCCAGGCGGTGGGCGAGCGGCGCGTAGATCTCCAGGGTCTCGCGCGCCTTCTTCTCCTGCTTCTCGCGCTTGAGGTACCGCATGGTGCGCATGTTGTGCAGCCGGTCGGCGAGCTTGATGACCAGGACGCGGGGGTCCTTGGCCATCGCGACGACCATCTTGCGTACGGTCTCGGCCTGCGCGGCGTCGCCGAACTGCACCCGGTCCAGCTTGGTGACGCCGTCGACGAGCAGGGCCACCTGGTCGCCGAAGTCGCGGCGCAGGGTGTCCAGGCCGTACTCGGTGTCCTCGACGGTGTCGTGCAGCAGGCCAGCCATCAGGGTGGCCGGATCCATGCCGAGCTCGGCGAGGATCGTGGTCACCGCGAGCGGGTGGGTGATGTACGGGTCGCCGCTCTTGCGCTTCTGGCCGCGGTGCCAGCGCTCGGCGACCTGGTAGGCCTTCTCGACCTGGCGCAGCGTGGCCGTCTCGATCTTGGGGTCGTTGCTGCGCACTATCCGCAGCAGCGGTTCGAGCACCGGGTTGTACGCGGACGAACGCTGCACGCCCAGCCGGGCGAGGCGGGCGCGTACCCGGTTGGAGGAGCCGCCGGAGCGGGACACGGAGCCGACCGGCACCACCGGCTTGGCGACCGGGGCCGGAGCCTGGGCCTGCTCGGGCGTCGCGGGCTGGGGCTCCGCCGCGGGCTCGGAGGGCGTGGCCGGGGCCGCCGCGGGCTCCTTGGCCTGCTGGTCGGGCTGCGCGGCGGAGAGTGGCTGGGCCTCGTCTGGCAAGAGCGCTCCTCGTGCGGGTCCGGGTCCCCCGGTCAGGCCCGGAAGTACATGGTATCCAGCCGGGGGCCTCCGCTCGCCCTCGGCCGGTGTGACGCCTCTGCCTGGAGAAACACCGGAGGCGGGCACCGGATTCCTCCGGTGCCCGCCTCGGCGGTCTTCTTCGGCCTGCTCAGACCGTGATCAGGGCGTGCAGCGGGGCTCCGCGCAGGGCGGGCTCCAGCCGCTCGCGGCCGCTGAGGAAGCTGAGCTCCATCAGGACCGCGACACCGGCGACCTCGGCGCCGGCCCGGCGGATCAGCTCCAGCGAGGCCTCGGCGGTGCCGCCGGTGGCGAGCACGTCGTCGATGACCATCACGCGGTCGCCCGCGCTGAGGTCCTCGGCGTGCACCTCGATCTCCGCGGTGCCGTACTCCAGCTCGTACGCCTGCTTGAGGGTCGCTCCGGGGAGCTTGCCCGCCTTGCGTACGGGGATGAAGCCGATCCCGGCGCGGACCGAGACGGGGGCCGCCAGGATGAAGCCGCGCGCCTCCAGGCCGACGATCTTCGTCGCGCCGTGCTCGACGCACAGCGCGGCGAGCGCGTCGGTGAGGGCCGTGAACGCCTCCGGGTCCGCGAGCAGCGGGGTGATGTCCTTGAACATCACGCCGGGCTTCGGATAGTCCGGCACATCACGGATGCGGCTGAGCAGCAGCTCCGCGGTCGCGGTGGAGACGCTGGTCATCGGCGCTTCCCCCGGTTGTTGCGGTTCGGCTGGCGGCGCTGGCCGACGACCGCACCGGCGGGCGCCGCATCGTCGTCGTCCTCGGCGTCTGCGAAGGGCGCCTCGTCCTGCGGCTCCTCGGTCTCGCCCTTGGCGGCGGCCGCCGCGCGCTTGGCGAGCACCCGCTTCTTGAGGGCCTTCATCTCCGGCATGGCCTCCTTCAGGTCGGCGACCAGCGGAGTGGCGATGAAGATCGAGGAGTACGCACCGGCCGCGAGGCCGACGAAGAGCGACAGCGAGATGTCGTTCAGCATGCCGGCGCCGAGCACGCCGCCACCGATGAACAGCAGGCCCGCCACCGGGAGCAGCGCCACGACGGTGGTGTTGATGGAGCGGACCAGGGTGCCGTTGAGGCTCTTGTTCGCCATCTCGCTGTAGGTGACCCGGGTCTGCTTGGTGATCCCCTTCTGGCCCTCCTTGAGACCGTCGAAGACGACGACGGTGTCGTAGAGGGAGTAACCGAGGATCGTGAGCAGACCGATCACGGTTCCCGGGGTGACCTCGAAGCCGACCAGTGCGTACACACCGACCGTGATCGTGAGGTCGTGGATCAGGGCGACCAGGGCCGCGATCGCCATGCGCCACTCGAAGGCGATCGCCAGATAGATCACCACCAGGATCATGAAGATGATCAGGCCGGTCCAGGCCTTGTTGGCGATCGTCTGACCCCAACTGGGGCCCACCAGATCGGCGTTGATGTCGTTCGCCTGGACCTTGAGGTCCTTGGCGAGCTCCGTTTTGATCTGGTCGGACTTGGCGGTGTCGACCCCGCCGATGGTGATGCGGAGCCCGCCGTTGCCGAGCTTCTGGGCGATCGCGTCGTGGCCGGACGCGGCCTTGGCGTCCGTCTCCGCCTGCGAGGCCGAGACGGAGGTCTTCGGGGTGGTGAAGACCGCGCCGCCCTCGAACTCGATGCCCATCGTCAGACCCCGTACCGCCAGGCCGACGATGGCCGTGATGGTGATCAGGATCGAGATGCCGTACCAGATCTTCCGCTTGCCGACGAAGTCGTAACCGACCTCACCGCGGTACAGCTTGGCGCCGAGAGTGCCGAGCTTCGACATCTCACGCCTCCTTCGGGTCGACGGGGGCGGAGGTGGAGGTACGGCGGGCACGGCGCAGCGGGGGCTTGGCGCCCAGCCGCTTCGGGTCCAGACCGGACCAGGGGTGGCCGCTCGCGAAGAACTTCCTGCGGGCGAGGAGCGTCATCACCGGCTTGGTGAAGAGGAACACCACGACCACGTCGAGCAGGGTGGTCAGGCCGAGCGTGAACGCGAAGCCCTGGACCTTGCCGACGGTGACGACGAACAGCACCGCAGCGGCGAGGAACGACACGAAGTCGGAGACCAGGATGGTGCGCCGGGCGCGCGGCCAGGCCCGCTCGACGGCGGGGCGCAGCGTGCGGCCCTCTCGGATCTCGTCACGGATGCGCTCGAAGTACACGATGAACGAGTCCGCGGTGATGCCGATGGCGACGATCGCGCCGCAGACCGCGGGCAGGTTCAGCGCGAAGCCGATGCCCGGGCCGAGCAGCGACATGATCGTGTACGTCAGGATCGCCGAGACGACGAGGCTGAGGATGGCGATCAGCGCGAGGCCGCGGTAGTAGGCCACCAGGTAGATGATGACCAGCGCGAGACCGATGGCACCGGCGATCAGACCGGCGTGCAGCTGGTCGGCACCGAGGGCCGCGGTCACGGTGGTGACGCTCTGCTCCTGGAAGGAGAGCGGCAGCGCACCGTAGGAGAGCACGTTGGCCAGGTCCTGGGCGGACTGCTGGTTGAAGCTGCCGGAGATCTCGGCGCTGCCGCTGAGCGTGGAGCTCACCGTGGGGGCCGAGACGACCTGGTTGTCCAGGGCGATCGCGAAGCGGTTGTTCGGGTACTGCTGCTGCGACAGCTTGCCGGTGATCGACGCGAACTTCTTCGAGCCGCCGCCGGTGAAGTCCATCTGAACGATCCACTGACCGTTCTGGTTGATCACGGCCTGCGCCTTGGCGACGTCGGTGCCGTCGACCTCGGCCGGGCCGAGGATGTACTTCTCGCTGCCGTCCTGGCTGCACGACACGGTCGGGTCGGTGGGCTTGACGCCCTCGCCGGCCTTGGAGCGGGCTTCCTTGGTGGAGCAGTCGAGGGCCGCGAACTGCGCCTGGAGCTTGGCCGCGGCGGCCGCGTCACCGGACGGGGCGGACGGGTTCGGCGCGGGGCTGCCCGGCTTGCTGGCGCCCGGCGTCGGCGAGGCCTTCAGGGCGTCGGAGACCGCACGGCCCTGGGGGCTGCTGCCGGCGCTGGGCGTCGCCGAGTGCGTGCCCTTGCCGGAGCTGGAGGCACTCGGGCTGCCCGACGGGGTCGGCTTGCCGCTCGCCGGGGAGCTCGGGGAGGCGCTCGGTGCGGGCGCCGCGCTCTGCTGGGCGGTCAGGACCGGCCGGAAGTACAGCTTGGCGGTCTGGCCGACCTGCGAGCGGGCCTGCTCGGAGTTGGTTCCCTTGGGGATGTTGACAATGATGTTGTCGCTGCCCTGGGTCTGAACCTCGGCCTCGCTGACACCAAGGCCGTTGACGCGCCGCTCCATGATGGAGACCGCCGTGTCCATGTTGGCCTTGTTGATCGCCGACGCCTGGCCGGGCTCCGCCTTGGCCTTGAGCGTGATGCTCGTACCGCCCGCGAGGTCGATGCCCAGCCTCGGGGTGGTGTTGTGGGAAAGGAACATCCCACCGGTGAGCGCGACCATGGCGATGAGGATGAAGGCCAGGGCACGGCCCGGCTTGCTCTGACCCCCCGCCGCCGGCCTTCGGCCCTTGTTCGGTGCTGCCACCTTGTCGTTTCTCCCTGTCCAACCGCCCGGCGCCGGGTGTGCGCGTGGACGGCCACGAAGTGTTGTGGGGACGTCCCCCGCGGAAGTCGGCCCGCTTGGGGACCGCTCGCGCCGGTCGGGCGCCGAGCGGTCCCGGTGCGTGACTACTTCGCGTCGGCCCCGCCGTCGGCCTTGCCGTCCTTGCCGTCCTTGGGCTCGGCGGCGTCCTCCGCCTCGTCCTTCTTGTCCAGGTCGATCTTGGCTTCCTTGGTGTCCTCGGCCTCGGCGGCCTCGGTCAGCGAAGAGGCGTCGTCCGGCACCGCCGGGAGCTCTTCTTCGGTGTCGCCGTGCACGATGCGGTTGTACTCCGCGTCGTCCAGGACCGCGCCGATGGAGTTCTTGGCGAAGACGGCGTGTACGCCGGGGGCCACCTCCAGAAGCACGGTCTCGTCGCCGACTTCCTTGACGGTGGCGTACATGCCCCCGATCGTGCGGACACCGGTGCCGGTCTGCATCTCATTGCGCATGGCCGCGGCCGCTTGCTGCTTCTTCTTCGCGGACCGGGTCATCAGGAACATGGCCCCGATGAGCACGATGAAGGGGAGGAGGGTCACGAGACTCACGGGGGGAACTTCCTTCGCACGACCGCGGGGATCGCGGCCTGATCTTCGGGGGTGGGTACGCCGACCTGGAAGGGCGGCATCGGCGGAGTCTAAGCGAGTCCACACAGCTGGAACAACGCCCAGCATCCCACCGGGGTTCCTCGGCATGCGACCCTCCGCGCCGTCACGCCCCGAAGAGGCCCTGTTGTCCGCTTCCTACCGGGCCGCCGCCCTGCTGCGGCGGTACGAGGCCCAGGTGGGCCCAGGCGGCGGGGGTGGCCACCCGGCCGCGCGGGGTGCGGGCGAGCAGGCCCTCCCGGACCAGGAAGGGCTCGGCCACCTCCTCCACCGTCTCGCGCTCCTCCCCCACGGCGACCGCCAGGGTGGACAGGCCGACCGGGCCGCCGCCGAACAGCTTCAGGAGGGCCTGGAGCACGGCCCGGTCCAGGCGGTCGAGGCCGCGGGCGTCGACCTCGTACACCCCGAGTGCGGCCGAGGCGATCTCGGGGGTGATGACGCCGTCGGCCTTGACCTGGGCGTAGTCGCGGACCCGGCGCAGGAGGCGGTTGGCGATGCGGGGGGTGCCGCGGGAGCGGCCCGCGATCTCGGCGGCGCCGGCCGAGTCGATCTCCACGTCGAGCAGGCGGGCCGAGCGGTGGATGACCCGCTCCAGCTCCGCGGGCTCGTAGAACTCCATGTGGCCGGTGAAGCCGAAGCGGTCGCGGAGCGGGGGCGGCAGCAGACCGGCCCGGGTGGTGGCGCCGACCAGCGTGAACGGAGGCAGTTCGAGGGGGATGGCGGTGGCGCCGGGGCCCTTGCCGACGATGACGTCGACCCGGAAGTCCTCCATCGCCATGTAGAGCATCTCCTCGGCGGGCCGCGACATCCGGTGGATCTCGTCGAGGAAGAGGACCTCGCCCTCCTGGAGGGAGGAGAGGATCGCGGCGAGGTCGCCGGCGTGCTGGATGGCGGGGCCGCTGGTGATGCGGATCGGGGCGCCCATCTCGGCCGCGATGATCATCGAGAGGGTGGTCTTGCCGAGGCCGGGGGCGCCGGAGAGCAGGACGTGGTCGGCGGTGGCGCCGCGGGCGCGGGCGGCGCGCAGCACCAGGTCGAGCTGCTCGCGGACCTTCTCCTGACCCACGAACTCGTCCAGGTCCTTGGGGCGGAGCGCGGCCTCGACGGCGGTGTCCTCGCCGTCGGCGTCGGCACCGACCAGGCGGTCGCCGGGGCCGCCGGCCGTCGCGGACAGATCCGCCGTGTCGGAGCTGTCTTCCCAGTTCATGCAGTGTGCCTCGGATCGTGGTTGCGATGGGTGGTGCGCGGAGGGCTCAGCGGGCGCGGTTGAGGCTCTGCAGGGCGGCCTTCAGGAGCGCGCCCACGTTCGGCTTGTCCGAGGCCTCGGCCTGCGGTGCGACGGCGGCGACCGCCTCGTCGGCCTCCCTGGTCGCGTAGCCGAGCCCGATGAGCGCGGCGTGCAGCTGGTCGCGCCAGCCCGAGGTGACCGGAGCGCCGACCGCGGGGGCGGGCCCGACGGGGGCGCCGAGCCGGTCCTTCAGCTCGATGAGGAGCTTCTGGGCGCCCTTCTTGCCGATGCCGGGCACCGCCATGAGCGCCTTCTCGTCACCGGCCGCGAAAGCGCGGCGCAGCGCGTCCGGGGTGTGGACGGAGAGCACCGCCTGGGCGAGCCGGGGGCCGACCCCGTTGGCCGTCTGGAGCAGCTCGAAGACCTGCCGCTCGTCGTCGTCGGCGAAGCCGTACAGGGTGAGCGAGTCCTCCCGTACGACCAGGGACGTGGCGAGTTTCGCGGGCTGGCCGATGCGCAGCCCGGCCAGAGTGTTGGGCGTGCACTGGACGGCCATGCCGATGCCGCCGACCTCGACCACCGCGGTGTCGGGAGCGAGGGCGGCGACCGGGCCGCTGACGAAGGCGATCATCGGGTGACCTTCCGTACGGAGTGCTGGGCGTGGGCCTGTTGAAGTCTGTTGAGGGCCGGGGCGCGCCAGATGTGGCAGATGGCGAGGGCCAGCGCGTCGGCCGCGTCGGCCGGTCTGGGCGGGGCGTCGAGCCGGAGCAGGCGGGTCACCATGGCGCCGACCTGGGCCTTGTCGGCGCGGCCGCTGCCGGTGACGGCGGCCTTGACCTCGCTGGGGGTGTGCAGGGCGACGGGGATGCCACGCCGGGACGCGCACAGCATGGCAACCGCGCTGGCCTGGGCGGTGCCCATCACCGTGCGCACGTTGTGCTGGCTGAACACCCGCTCCACGGCGACGAATTCGGGCCGGTGCTCATCGAGCCACTGCTCGATGCCCTGCTCGATGGCGACCAGGCGGTGGCCCAACTCGGCGTCCGCCGGGGTCCGTACGACGCCGACGCCGAGCATCGTCAGGGGCCGCCCCGCGACGCCTTCGACCACGCCGACACCGCACCGGGTAAGCCCCGGGTCCACGCCGAGTACGCGCACCTCGCCCCTCCTTCGACAGTCCGTTCGTGCAGGGTATCGGTGGCCTCTGACATTCGGACAAAGCGACGGGCCGACGGGGGTGCCCCGTCGGCCCGTGCTGTACAGCGCTGGCAACTCCCGCGAACGGACTGGGTGTCCGTCAGGCGTCGACCTTCTCCATGACCTCGTCGGAGACGTCGAAGTTGGCGAAGACGTTCTGCACGTCGTCGCTGTCCTCCAGCGCGTCGATCAGCTTGAAGATCTTCCGCGCGCCCTCTTCGTCCAGCTCGACCTGCATGGTCGGGACGAAGTTGGCCTCGGCCGAGTCGTAGTCGATGCCGGCCTGCTGGAGCGCCGTGCGGACCGCGACCATGTCGGTGGCCTCGGAGATGATCTCGAAGGAGTCACCGAGGTCGTTGACCTCCTCGGCGCCCGCCTCCAGGACCGTCTCCAGGACGTCGTCCTCGGAGAGTTCGCCCTTGGGCAGGACGACAACGCCCTTGCGGTTGAACAGGTACGAGACGGATCCCGGGTCGGCCATGTTGCCGCCGTTGCGGGTCATCGCGACACGTACGTCTGAGGCGGCACGGTTGCGGTTGTCGGTGAGGCACTCGATGAGCACCGCGACACCGTTCGGGCCGTAACCCTCGTACATGATCGTCTCGTAGTCGGCACCGCCCGCCTCAAGACCGGCACCGCGCTTGAGCGCGGAGTCGATGTTCTTGTTGGGCACCGACTGCTTCTTCGCCTTCTGCACGGCGTCGAAGAGGGTCGGGTTGCCGTCGATGTCGGCGCCGCCGGTGCGGGCCGCGACCTCGATGTTCTTGATCAGCTTCGCGAAGAGCTTGCCGCGCTTGGCGTCGATCACGGCCTTCTTGTGCTTCGTCGTAGCCCATTTAGAGTGGCCGGACATCTGCCTGTCTCCTTCGCGTAACCCATTCTGCGTCGTTCGGCAGAGATCCTACCGGGACCCGGCCCACCCGTCGCCCGGCCCCCGCCCCTCATGGAGGGCTGACGCGGGCACCTTTCAAGAGGCGGCGCGCACCATGTCCACGAACAGCGCGTGCATGCGGTGGTCGCCCGTGAGCTCGGGGTGGAACGAGGTCGCCAGCGCGTTTCCCTGGCGTACGGCGACGATGTGGCCGCCGTGCTCGGCGAGCACCTCGGCCTGGGCGCCGACCGACTCGACCCAGGGCGCGCGGATGAAGACGCCTTCTACGGGGCCGACGCCCGAAACCTCCACGGTCGCCTCGAACGACTCGTTCTGGCGGCCGAAGGCGTTGCGGCGGACGATCATCTCGATGCCGCCGATGGTCTCCTGGCCCGAGCGCGGGTCGAGGATCTTGTCGGCGAGCATGATCAGCCCGGCGCAGGTGCCGTACACGGGCATGCCCGCGCGGACCCGCTCGCGCAGCGGTTCCAGCATGCCGAACAGCGCGGCCAGCTTGGAGATGGTGGTGGACTCGCCGCCGGGTATGACGAGGCCGTCCACCTCGGCGAGCTCCTCGGGGCGCCTGACCGGCCTGGCCACGGCGTCCGCCGCGGCCAGGGCGATGAGGTGCTCCCGTACGTCGCCCTGGAGCGCCAGGACACCAATTACGGGGGTGTTCATGAGTGACTACCAGCCGCGGTTGGCGTAGCGCTCGGTCTCGGGCAGGGTGTCGCAGTTGATGCCGACCATGGCCTCGCCCAGGTTGCGGGAGGCGTCCGCGATGATCTTCGGGTCGTCGAAGAAGGTGGTGGCCTTCACGATGGCGGCGGCGCGCTTGGCCGGGTCGCCCGACTTGAAGATGCCGGAGCCGACGAAGACGCCCTCGGCACCGAGCTGGCGCATCAGCGCGGCGTCGGCAGGGGTGGCCACGCCACCGGCGGAGAACAGCACGACCGGGAGCTTGCCGAGCTCGGCGACTTCCTTGACCAGCTCGTACGGGGCGCGCAGCTCCTTGGCGGCGGCGTACAGCTCGTTGTTGTCGAAGCCGCGCAGCCTGGCGATCTCGTTCTTGATCTGGCGCAGGTGGCGGACGGCCTCGACCACGTTGCCGGTGCCGGCCTCGCCCTTGGAGCGGATCATGGCCGCGCCCTCGGCGATGCGGCGCAGCGCCTCGCCCAGGTTGGTGGCGCCGCAGACGAACGGCGTGGTGAAGGCGAACTTGTCGCTGTGGTTGACCTCGTCGGCCGGGGTCAGCACCTCGGACTCGTCGATGTAGTCGACGCCGAGCGACTGCAGGACCTGGGCCTCGACGAAGTGGCCGATGCGGGACTTGGCCATCACCGGGATGGAGACCGCGCCGATGATCTCCTCGATCATGTTCGGGTCGGACATCCGGGCCACCCCGCCGTCCTTGCGGATGTCGGCCGGAACCCGCTCCAGGGCCATGACGGCGACGGCGCCCGCGTCCTCGGCGATCTTCGCCTGCTCGGCGTTGACCACGTCCATGATCACGCCGCCCTTGAGCTGCTCGGCCATGCCGCGCTTGACGCGGGCGGTGCCGATCGCGGGGCTGTCGGACTGGGTGGAGCTGGAAGGCGTGCTGGACACGGAGCTACCTCACTGGGCGAAGAAGGGATTCTGCTGCCATGAGGGAACCCCGGCGCACCAGTCCACATCAAGGGCCAATGGACAGCCGGTGGATCCTTCTGCGCCAGTCGCACTGCTCCGGCGGCCGGAATCAGCTGCCCGGGCGGTCGGCCAGCGCCGTCGGCGGCTCGTCGTCCATCTCGAACGCGAGCGGGAAGGGTGCGTGGCCGGCCAGCCGGAACCAGCGCACCGTGCGGTGCCTGCGCAGCGCCCTGGCGGCCCGTACGGCGTCGTTGTGGAAGCGCCGTGCCATCGGCACCCGGCGCACCGCCTGCGCCAGCTCCTCGGCGGCCGCCACGCCGCCTGGCGCCTCCCGTACGGCGTCGACCTGTGCGGGTTCGCCGAAGACCGCCCGCAGCGCCTGGCTGAGCTCGCTCTCGGCGACCTCCCGGTGCTCCTCCTCCGCCTGGCGGGCCGCGTGCGCGGCCTCGTAGAGCACGATGGACGCGGCGGGGTCGAGCACTCCGCTGGTGGCCAGTTCCTGGGTGACCGAGGCGCGGCGCAGCAGTTGTGCGTCCAGGGCGGCGCGGGCCGCGTCGATGCGGGCGTGCAGCCGGTCGAGCCGGCCGGCGGTCCAGCTGAGATAGAGGCCGATCGCGACGAGGGCGACGGCGATCCAGATGAGGGTTACGGTCACGGGCCGCAAGGCTACCGGGAGGCGGCGGCCGCCCCGCCCGACGGCGGCGGTGCCGCGGGGCTCCGCCGCTCATACTCCCGCGAGCCGCCTCGGCCGCGGCCCGGCCGTGATCCGCCGGACACCCCTGGGCGCCTCAGTCGCGCGCCAGGCCGAACCTCGCCCGGAATCCGCTGCGTTCGTCCGCCGCCACCGAGGCCGCGCCATCCGTCACCGTTTCGTACACCGCGAGGATGTCCGCGCCGACCGTCCCCCAGTCGAAGCGCCGCACATGGGCCGAGCCGCGTTCGCTCAGCCCGGCCCGGCGGCCGGGGTCGGCGAGGAGGCGGACCGCCGCCGAGGCCAGCGCGTCGGCGTCCTCGTTGGCGAAGAGGTCGCCCGCCGCACCCTGGTCCAGGACCTGCGCGAAGGCGTCCAGGTCGCTGGCGAGGACCGGCGCGCCCGCCGACAGCGCCTCGACCAGGATGATGCCGAAGCTCTCGCCGCCGGTGTTGGGCGCGACGTACACGTCCACGCTGCGCAGCAGCCGCGCCTTGTCCTCGTCGCTGACCATGCCGAGGAACTCGACCCGGGAGCGCATCTCCTGCGGCAGGGAGGCGACCGCCTCCTCCTCGTCGCCGCGGCCCGCGACGAGCAGCCGGGTCCCGGGACGCTCCGCGAGGATCTTGGGGAAAGCCTTCATCAGGACCGGCAGGCCCTTGCGCGGTTCGTCGATGCGGCCGATGAAGCCGAGCGTCTCCCCCTGCCACTCCTGCTTCGGCTCGGCCTTCGCGAAGAAGTCGACGTCGACGCCGTTGGGGATCACGACCGCGTCGCCGCCCAGGTGCTCCACCAGGGTGCGCCGGGCGTACTCGCTCACCGCGATGCGCGCGCTGATCTTCTCAAGCGCGGGCTGCAGGATCGGGTACGCCGCGATCATCGCGCGGGAGCGCGGGTTGGACGTGTGGAAGGTCGCGACGATGGGGCCCTGCGCCGCCCAGCACGTCAGCAGGCCGAGCGAGGGCGAGGCCGGCTCGTGGATGTGGATGACGTCGAAGGTGCCGTCGTGCAGCCAGCGGCGCACCCGCGCGGCCGACAGGAAGCCGAAGTTGAGCCGCGCCACCGAGCCGTTGTACGGGACCGGGACGGCCCGGCCAGCCGAGACGACATACGGCGGCAGCGGTGTCTCGTCGTCGGCCGGGGCGAGCACCGACACCTGGTGGCCGAGCCGGATCAGATGCTCGGCCAGGTCCCTGATGTGGAACTGCACTCCGCCCGGTACGTCCCAGGAGTACGGGCAGACGATGCCGATCTTCACGGTCGGCGCTCCTCTAGGTCGGCCAGCCACAGCCGTTGCAGCATGTGCCAGTCCTGGGGGTGGTCGGCGATTCCGGTGGCGAAGGCATCGGCCAGCGCCTGCGCCATCACGGACGTCTTCGCGGCCCGGTCGCCCGTCTCGGGTACGTCGATGGGCGGGTGTACCCGGCCCTTCATGATCGGCGAGTCGTCGTACCAGAGGGTCACCGGCAGCAGGAGCGCGCCGGTCTGCTGGGCCAGCAGGGCCGGTCCGGCGGGGATCCGGGTCTGCTCGCCGAAGAACTTGACCTCGACGCCGGACGCCGACAGGTCGCGGTCAGCGACCAGGCAGACCAGGCCGCCCGCGCGCAGCCGCCGCGCCAGGGTGGCGAAGGCGGAGCCGCCGGTGTGCGGCAGCACCTCCATGCCGAGGCCCTCGCGGTAGGCGACGAAGCGGTCGTACAGCGTCTCGGGCTTGAGGCGCTCGGCGACCGTGGTGAACGGGGTCTCCAGCTTGGTGGTGACCCAGGCGCCCGCGACGTCGTAGTTGCCCATGTGGGGCAGGGCGAGGACGACTCCGCGTCCGGAGGCGAGGGCGTCGGTCAGGTGGTGGACGTCCTCGGGCACGAAGCCGTTCCGCATCCGCTCCTTGCTCCACGCGGGCAGCCGGAACGACTCCATCCAGTACCGCATGTACGAGCGCATCCCGGCCTGCGACAGCTCGGCCAGGCGCTGCGGCGAGGCGTCGGGCACGACCCTGGCCAGATTGGACTCCAGGCGCAGTACGCTCTTGCCGCGCCGCTTCCACACGGTGTCCGCGATGCGCCGGCCGAGTCGGTTCGCGACCGGTTCCGGCAGCTTCTTGACGGTGGCCCAGCCGATTCCGTACAGCGCGTCGGTCAGCCTGTCCTTCATGCGCCCGCCTCACTGGCCGCCTCGGCCGCGGCCGCGTCGGCCTCCGCCGATTCCCGGCGGACCGTCACCACCCGCTGCACCAGGGTGATGAGGCTGCCCACGGCGACGATCCACAGCGCGACGGGGAGCAGCACCTGGATGCCCGGCACGCCGAACGCGTGGAGTCCGGCCAGGCCCGCTGCGACGAGCGAGATGACGAGGCGCTCGGCGCGCTCCACCAGGCCGTTGACCGCGACGGGCAGCCCGATCGCCTCGCCGCGCGCCTTGGTGTACGAGACCACCTGGCCGCTGGCCAGGCAGAAGATGGCCACCGCGCACAGGGCGTTGTCGTCGCCCGTGCCCGCGTACCAGAGGGCGAAGCCGCCGAAGATCGCGCCGTCGGCGACCCGGTCCAGCGTCGAGTCGAGGAAGGCGCCCCAGCGGCTGGAGATCCCGGCCTGGCGGGCCATGTTGCCGTCGACCAGGTCGGAGAAGACGAACAACGTGATGACGATGGTGCCCCAGAAGAACTCGCCACGGGGGAAGAAGACCAGCGCACCCGCCATCACTCCGGCCGTACCGATGAGGGTCACCGCGTCGGGGCTGACTCCGCGGCGGAGCAGAAATGCGGCGAACGGCGTGAGGACACGCGTGAAGAATGCACGCGCGTACTTGTTCAGCATGGCCTTCCCGAGGGGTCGGTGTGGCCGCGCGGCCCCTGCTGGCCACCGGCCGACCCATCGTAGCCACGACTGCGGGGACACACCGCCGGGCACCCTCAGGGTGACCGGCAGGCCACTGTGCGCGTGCGGTGCCGTACGACGTATGGACGCACAGTGACCGGAGTGGAAAGCTCGAATTACCGCGGGCGTCGCTGATGCCGCCTCCACACGCGGGGTCCGCGTGTCCGCGCCCTCTCACCACCTCACCGCGCACGAAATCGGGAGGAACGGACATGGGCGACAAGGCCAACGCACACCCCGGAGCCGCCGGCAGGGCTACGGCGGCCGACCACCCCTCATCCGTACGGAATGTGGTGCTGGTCGGCCACAGCGGATCCGGGAAGACCACCTTGGTGGAAGCGCTCGCGCTGGCGGCGGGGGCCGTCAACCGCGCGGGCCGGGTCGAGGACGGCGGGACCGTCTCCGACCACGACGAGATCGAGCACCGGCAGCAGCGCTCCGTACAGCTGTCGCTGGTCCCGGTCGAATGGGGTGGTTTCAAGATCAATATCTTGGACACCCCCGGATACGCCGACTTCGTCGGGGAACTCAGGGCCGGTCTGCGAGCAGCGGACGCGGCCCTTTTCGTCGTCTCGGCCGCGGACGGGGTGGACGGTTCGACCCGGATGGTCTGGGACGAGTGCGCGGCCGTCGGGATGCCGCGGGCGATCGTGGTCACGCACCTGGAGGCGGCCCGCGCCGACTTCGACGCGATGACCCGGATCTGCGCCGAGGAGTTCGGCGGTGACGACCCCGACGCCGTGCTCCCGCTGTACCTGCCGGTGCACGGCGCGGCGGGCCCGGACGGGCACGCGCCGGTGACCGGTCTGATCGGACTGCTCTCGCAGCGGGTCTTCGACTACGCCTCCGGCGAGCGCAAGGAGACCGAGCCCGACGCGGGGCAGCTCCCGCTGATCGAGGAGGCCCGCAACCGGCTCATCGAGGGGATCATCGCGGAGAGCGAGGACGAGACCCTGATGGACCGCTACCTCGGCGGCGAGGACATCGATTTCACGTCATTGGTGACGGACCTGGAGCGGGCGGTGGCGCGCGGCACCTTCCACCCGGTCCTGGCCGCGGCTCCGGCCGCCGACGGCGCCAAACAGGGCCTCGGCACGATCGAGCTGCTCGAACTCGTCACCGGTGGCTTCCCGACCCCGCTGGAGCGGGCCGCGCCCGAGGTCACGACCCCGCAGGGCAAGGCCCGTCCGGCGCCGACCTGCGCCGTCGAGGGACCGCTGGTCGCCGAGGTGATCAAGACCTCCTCCGACCCGTACGTGGGCCGGGTCAGCCTGGTGCGGGTCTTCTCCGGCACCCTGCGCCCCGACGAGACGGTGCACGTGTCCGGCCACGGCCTGGAGGACCGCGGCCACCAGGACCACGACGTCGACGAGCGCATCGGCGCCCTGTCCTCCCCGTTCGGCAAACAGCAGCGCCCGCTGGACAAGTGCGTCGCGGGTGACATCGCCTGTGTGGCGAAGCTGTCCCGGGCCGAGACCGGGGACACTCTCTCCGCCAAGGACGATCCGCTCCTGATGGCGCCCTGGGACATGCCGGACCCGCTGCTGCCGCTCGCCATCGAGGCCCACAGCAAGGCCGACGAGGACAAGCTGTCGCAGGGGCTCGCGCGGCTGGTCGCCGAGGACCCGACGATGCGGCTCGAACAGAACCCGCACACCCACCAGTTGGTGCTGTGGTGCCTGGGCGAGGCGCACAAGGAGGTCGCCCTGGAGCGGCTGCGCAGCAGGTACGGCGTCCAGGTCGACGCCGTACCGCACAAGGTGTCGCTGCGGGAGACGTTCGGCGCCCGGTCGGCGGGGCGCGGCCGACACGTCAAGCAGTCCGGCGGGCACGGCCAGTTCGCGATCTGCGAGATCGAGGTGGATCCGCTGCCGGCGGGCAGCGGCATCGAGTTCGTGGACAAGGTGGTCGGCGGCTCGGTCCCGCGGCAGTTCATCCCGTCCGTCGAGAAGGGGGTACGGGCCCAGGCCGCACGCGGTGTCGCGGCCGGGTATCCGCTGGTGGACGTGCGCATCACGCTGCTTGACGGCAAGGCGCACTCGGTGGACTCCTCCGACGCGGCCTTCCAGACCGCGGGCTCCCTCGCCCTGCGCGAGGCGGCCGCCGAGGCCCGCATCCACCTCCTCGAACCGGTCGCCGAGGTCCAGGTGCTTGTCTCCGACGACTACGTGGGCCCGGTGATGAGCGACCTGTCCGGACGCCGGGGCCGGGTGGTCGGCACCGAACAGGCGAGCCCGGGGCGCACGCTGGTGCGCGCCGAGGTCCCGGAGATCGAGATCGGCCGGTACGCGGTGGACCTGCGGTCGCTGTCGCACGGCACCGGCCGGTTCAGCCGACGGTACGCCCGGCACGAGCCGATGCCTCCCCAGCTCGCCGACAAAATTCGCGAACAGGCAGAAGAAGGACGGTAATTGACAGTTCCTCAGAAAGCCGTCCACCTCAATCACCTTGCGGTGGGCGGCATTCCGATGTCCCCTGACGGGCGGGCCGCCCGCCCGATACGCTGTGGTCCCAGCTCAGCAGGTGTGCCGGGTGCGGTGACCGGGAACAGGCCGCAGAGCGACGAAGTGCGGCGATGGGGGCGGCAGTGACAGCAGAAGAACCATTCTTCGACTTCCTTCCCAGGCCTCAGGTGCCGCTCCAGGGCTCCTCCGGCCAGACGGCCGCGACCCAGGCGCTCGCTTCGGCCGCGTACCGCGACAGCCCGGTCGAGGACATGCTCAAGGCCAACAACGAGTGGCACGAGTCCGAGGTGAAGAAGGGCAAGCTGTCGCTCTTCGAGCCCAACCTCGGCGAGGCGTTCTCCCGCGCGGTGCAGTCCCGGATGCTGGGCGCCACCCGCAAGGGCATCATCCAGTCCTTCGGCATCGAGCCGCAGACCGTGGTCGAGCACTGCCTCGCCTCGATCCGCATCCGCAAGCAGCGCGACACCCGGCTCACGCTGGTGATGGTGGTGTTCGGGCTGCTGTTCCTGCCCGGTCTGCTGATCTGGCTAGGCAGCTTCCAACTGCGCCGCACGCTCGCGGGCGCCAAGGACCGGCGGGTCGGCGCGCTCGGCACCCTCCTGCTCGCCGCGGTCGGCATCGCCGCCGTGATCTTCCTGATCAAGCTGCCCTTCAACGGCTTTCTCGCCTTCTATCTGCGCGCGATGCTCGTGGCCCCGATCGTCGGCTGGTACTGGGCCAAGCGCATCTGCGAGAAGACCGCATTGGATCTGCGGTCCCGCTGGGACAATCTGCTGGGTGGTGGCGGCATCGGCGCGAAGATCCCCGAGGCGGTCCCCAAGAGTTCGGCGGCGGGCTCCGCGGAGCACCTGCGCCAGTCGCTGGTCAAGCTGGCCGCCGAGGACCAGAGCAACGTGGTCTTCTACGCGGGGCCCAAGGGAATACTGGGGATGGGCACCCGCTGGGGCAGCTGGCAGCTCGCCGAGGAACTCCTGCCGAAGGAAGCCGGCAAGGAGATCCACGGCTTCCGCAGCTGGGACGTCATAAGGGCGATCCAGGACCGCCTGCTCCTGCTGGAGCGGGGCCCGCTGCACAGCGGCGGCTTCCCCACCCCGTCCATCAAGAACTGGGTGGTGTCGCCGATCGGCGAGGGCGCCAAGGAGGTGTCGCGGCCCAGCGGGCAGGACATCGACAACTTCCAGGTGCGCCAGCACGAGATACAGCGGATCTGCAACGAGCAGCAGTTCTCCAGCGGCAACCGCCACTACCTGGGCGTTCAATTCACGCTCTGGGACGGCCAGTTGGTGATCACCATGATGGTCACCGTCACCGTGCTGCACGAGACGCTGCGGATCGAGGTGACCGGGCACGCGCTCGGCCCGGTGCACGCGCTGTTCACCACCAAGCCCGCGCCCAAGACCAGGGAGGTCGACAAGACCTTCAAGTTCTGGGAGAAGAAGACGATCCCGCTGCCGCTGGTGGACGCCACCGAGGTGGTGCGGCTCGCCGCCCGGGCCCCGCTGACCTGGTACCCGCCGCTGCTCGACTACCTGGGCGGCCGGATAGCGCTGCCCGAGCCGTTCGGGCTGCGGCACGCCTGGGCCGACCAGCCCTGGCGGCACCGCTTCATGGCGGACGACGCGATGCGCGCGGCGACCCCCGTGCTGCGGGTGGTGCACGCCGCCGCCATGAAGGTGCTCGACGAGCACGGCGTGAACACCGACCGCTTCACGAACCGCTCGCTCATCCTCAGCGGCATGGTCCAGGACGCGGCACCGAGGAAGGCGGACTGGTACGACGCGTGAGGACTAGTCCTCCGGCCAGGCGTCGGCCAGCATCTTGCGGGTGTCCGCGAGGAGTTGGGGCAGCACCTTGGTGTGGCCGACGACCGGCATGAAGTTGGTGTCGCCGCCCCAGCGCGGCACGAGGTGCTGGTGCAGATGGGCGGCGATCCCGGCACCGGCCACCGTGCCCTGGTTCATGCCGATGTTGAAGCCGTGCGCCCCGGAGGCGGTGCGCAGCGCGGTCATCGCCCGCTTGGTGAGCTCGGCGAGCTCGGCCGTCTCGGCCGCGTCCAGCTCGGTGTAGTCGGCGACGTGGCGGTAGGGCACGATCATGAGGTGGCCGCCGTTGTACGGGTAGAGGTTGAGCACCGCGTACACGTGCTCACCACGCTTGATGATCAGCCCGTCCTCGTCCGACTTGGCCGGGATCGAGCAGAACGGGCACCCGTCGCCGGACCCCGGCCCCGTCGGCTTGTTCTCGCCCTGGATGTACGCCATCCGGTGGGGCGTCCACAGGCGCTGGAACGCGTCCTGCGTCCCCACTCCGATCTGCTGCTCCGGCTCACTCGTCATGGTGTGCAGCATATGACTTCGGGCGGCCGGGGCGTCGGCCGGGCTGCCCCTGGCCGCACGCGCAGCGGCCCCCGGGAAGCGGGGCTTCCCGGGGGCCGTGCGCGCGTACGGCAGGACGTCAGATCTGCGTCCGCTCCACGACGATCTTCTCGATCTTCGCGATGGCCTCGGCGACCGGGATGCCGTTCTCCTGGGAGCCGTCGCGGTAGCGGAAGGAGACCGCGCCGGCGGCCATGTCCTCGTCACCGGCGATGACCATGAACGGCACCTTCTGCTTCTGCGCGTTCCTGATCTTCTTCTGCATGCGGTCGGACGAGGCGTCCACCTCGACCCGCAGCCCCTTGGCCTTGGCCTGCTTCGCGAAGTCCTGGAGGTAGGGGATGTGGGCGTCGCCGATCGGGATGCCGACCGCCTGGACGGGGGCCAGCCAGGCCGGGAAGGCGCCCGCGTAGTGCTCCAGGAGCACCGCGAAGAAGCGCTCGATGGAGCCGAACAGGGCGCGGTGGATCATCACCGGGCGCTGCTTGGTGCCGTCGGGGCCGGTGTACTCCAGGTCGAAGCGCTCCGGCAGGTTGAAGTCGAGCTGCACGGTCGACATCTGCCAGGTGCGGCCGATCGCGTCCTTGCACTGCACCGAGATCTTCGGGCCGTAGAAGGCGGCGCCGCCCGGGTCCGGGACCAGCGGCAGGCCCTGCTTCTCGGCGACCTGGCGCAGCGTCTCGGTGGCCTCCTCCCAGATCTCGTCGGAGCCGACGAACTTCTCCGGGTCCTTGGTGGAGAGCTCCAGGTAGAAGTCGGTGAGGCCGTAGTCGCGCAGCAGACCCAGCACGAAGGTGAGGGTGCGGTCGAGCTCGGCCGCCATCTGCTCCTTGGTGCAGTAGATGTGCGCGTCGTCCTGGGTGAAGCCGCGGGCCCGGGTCAGACCGTGCACGACGCCCGACTTCTCGTACCGGTACACGGTGCCGAACTCGAAGAGGCGCAGCGGCAGTTCACGGTAGGAACGCCCGCGCGCATCGAAGATCAGGTTGTGCATCGGGCAGTTCATGGGCTTGAGGTAGTAGTCCACGCCCTCGTCGAGCTGCATGGGCGGGTACATGCCCTCGGCGTACCAGTCCAGGTGGCCCGAGGTCTCGAAGAGCTTCCCCTTGGTGGCGTGCGGGGTGTAGACGAACTCGTACCCCTCCTCCTCGTGCCGGCGGCGCGAGTAGTCCTCCATGACCCGGCGGATGATGCCGCCCTTGGGGTGGAAGACGGCGAGGCCGGAGCCGATCTGCTCGGGGATGGAGAACAGGTCGAGCTCGTTGCCGAGCTTGCGGTGGTCGCGCTTCTCGGCCTCGGCGAGGAACTCCAGGTGCGCCTTCAGCTCGTCCTTGGAGGGCCAGGCGGTGCCGTAGATGCGCTGGAGCATCGGGTTCTTCTCGCTGCCGCGCCAGTAGGCGGCGGCGTTGCGCATCAGCTTGAACGCCGGGATGTTGCGGGTGGTGGGCAGGTGGGGACCGCGGCAGAGGTCCTTCCAGCACAGGTCCCCGGTCTTGGCGTCGAGGTTGTCGTAGATGGTCAGCTCGCCGCCGCCCACCTCGACGTCGGCGCCGTCGTCGGACGAGGCCGAGCCCTTGATGCCGATGAGCTCCAGCTTGTACGGCTCGTTCGCCAGTTCCTCGCGGGCGGCCTCGTCGGTGACGACGCGGCGCGAGAAGCGCTGGCCGCGCTTCTGGATCTCCTGCATCTTCTTCTCGACGGCCTTGAGGTCCTCGGGCGTGAACGGCTTCTCGACTTCGAAGTCGTAGTAGAAGCCGTCCCGCACCGGCGGGCCGATGCCCAGCTTCGCCTCGGGGAACAGCTCCTGCACGGCCTGGGCCATGACGTGCGCGGTGGAGTGGCGCAGGATGTTGAGGCCGTCCTCGGAGGAGATCTCGACGGGCTCGACCTCCTCGCCGTCCCGCACCTCGTACGCCAGGTCCTTCAGCTCCCCGGCCACCCGGGCCGCGACGATGGTGCGCTCACCGGCGAAGAGCTCGGCGGCCGTAGTGCCCGTCGTCACCACGCGCTCTTCCCGCTCGGAATCGCGTTGGATGATCACACGGACGTCTGACACCGGACTTCTCCTGCCGTAGGGGGCGCGCAGCGTGCCGCGTACGCGAGACGATCCTACCGAGCCGGTGGGGTACGCCGCGAAACGGTTAACGGGCGCGCATCGGTCGGCCGTGGGATCCGACTCGGCGGCGCAGGCACCACGCGCGCATCGGTCCGCCGTGGGATCCGGCGCCGCTCAGCAAGGCACCCGGGCACCTCAGTCGGCCGTGGAGTCCGGCTCGGCTCCGCAGGCCTCCTCGAAGAAGTCCAGGTTCTCCTGGAGCGACTTCATCAGGCGGTCCCGCTCGGCATCGTCCACCTGCACCGGAGTCACCTCGCGCACCCCCGAGAGCCGGCGGAACCCGCCCCGGCTCTCCAGCCGCCCCACCACCCGGACCGGCAGCCCCACCAGATGCGCGTGCCCGGCGATCCGGTACGCCTCCTCGTCGAGCTCCATCCGGACGTGCGGGACCTCCGCCCCGGCCAGCACCCGCAGCCGTACGACGCCCGGCCCGCGCGGCCCCGAGCGCCGCAGCCGCACCACGGCCCCGGTGATCCGCACGGGCACGGACGGCTCGTCGCTCAGGTAGCGGGCGCCCGCCGCGCGCAGCGCGGGCAGGTCCCCGGGCGAGAAGTCGACGGGTTCGGGCCGGGGCGCACAGCCCGTCGGCACCCCGGCCGCCGGCGCCCATTCGAGGGCGATCCGCACGCCTTCGGTGCCGTGCACCAGGGCGACCACCGCCTCGGTCAGCTCCCGGCTGACCCCGGCCCGCACGGCCGCGTCGAAGGCCTCCATACCGGCCGTGGCGCGCTGGTAGTCGACGGCGTCGCGGACCGCGTTGAGCGCCTCGTACAGCCGCACCACCGCGGGCCGCCCGGACGCCACCGGTACGAACGCGGTGAGCCGGCCGTCGGGACCCGGGCCGGCCAGCACCTCCGCGAGGGAGGCCAGCGCCTGCCTGCGGTGCCGCGCCCCGTAGTACCCGGCGGGCCCGCGCACCGCCAGCGCGCCCGCGAGCAGCATCCGGTGCGCGGCGCCGCGCAGTTGCTCCTGCTCGCTCCAGGAGGCGGTGCCGAGCGGCCCTTGCGGCACCTCGCGCCACCACCGCACCTCGTCGCTGGGCACCGCGAGCGAGACGAGGACTTCGCGGGCGGAGGGCGCGGCGCTGCGGGCGAGCGCCGTCAGCGCCTCGCCGAGCAGGTCCTCGCAGTCCGGGTAGGCCCGGCTCTCGGGGACCAGCAGACTCGTACCGGAACCGATCGCGCCGGGCGGGGTCCAGCGGGCGTACCGCCCCGCCGCTCCCCCGCGCCGCCGCCAGCCGTGCCGGTGCAGCAGCGCCCCCAGGACGGCCGGGTCGACCTGGCCGGCAACCGGCGGGGCCGCCGCGGACTCTCCGTCGGACCAGCGCATCAGGGCCTCCCTCCCACCCCGACCCGCGTCATGATCTCGCAGAGCGCGCGGTCGTCGAAGATCCGCGAGGTCGGTATTCGCACCGTGGTCCTGCGCCGGCCGGTCACCGGTTGTCCGGCCAGATTGGTCCAGTAGCAGCAGTGCCGCAGCGCCAGGCGGTCGTGGCCCGCGCACAGCCACTCGTCCCGGCTCCTCGGCGCCAGCATCACCACCAGGATCTTGTGCACCGACACGGGCGTGCGGGCCAGCTTCACCAGATGGTCGTTGTCCAGCGTGAACGAGAAGGCCCCGCCCGGCGGATGCGGCGGAATCTGGTACGTGCACTTGAGCTGCACCTTGATCGTCACTTCGTCGTCGACCGTGTGGCCGGGAGCACTGTGGCTCACGTGCCAGTCGATCCCGTTGTCCGGAAAGGGCTGCGAGAGCGAACACCCCGCTGCCGCCGCCACCGCGTGCAGATAGCCCACCTGGAGGGTCTCCATGCAGGCGGTGGTGGCGAGTGAGCCGCGCAGCGGTGCGATCCGCTCGGGCAGCAGACCGTGCCCGGGCGCGGCCGGATCGGGCTGCGCGAGCGCCATGGCTGTCGTATGCCTTCCGGACTGTGCCGAACTTCTCCCCGTGACGGACCGTCAACTGCCAAGTCCGTCACCTGTGTTGTCTCCGCACTCCGAGCCCCGCAAACGGCGTATGTCGCAAACAGCACGGGTATCACGGAATCGGGCAGGGGAAGCACGCCATCTGCCGGGAGTGCGCGAGGAGTTGATGAGACATGACGTGCTGGTACGAGGGTCCCCTGGCGGCATTCGACACCGAGACCACCGGGGTCGACGTCGAGGAGGACCGGATAGTCTCGGCCGCGCTGGTCGTCCAGGACGGCCCGGGTGCGCGGCCGCGGGCGACGCGCTGGCTGGTCAATCCGGGCGTTCCGGTCCCGGCGGGCGCCACCGCCGTACACGGACTGACCGATGAGCACCTCCAGTTGAACGGGCGCTGGCCTGCCCCCGTGATGGAGGAGATCGGGAAGGGCCTGGCCGAGCAGTGCGCGGCGGGCCGGCCGCTGGTCATCATGAACGCGCCGTTCGATCTGACGCTGCTCGACCGGGAGTTGAAGCGGCACCGCGCCGCCTGTCTGGACCACTACCTCGACGGGGATCCGCTGCGCGTCCTGGACCCCCGGGTCCTCGACAAGCACCTCGACCGCTACCGCAAGGGCCATCGCACCCTCACCGACCTCTGCGCCCACTACGGCGTGACACTGGAGGGCGCGCACGACGCGGCCGCCGACGCGCTGGCCGCCCTGGAGGTCGTACGGGCCGTGGGGCGCAGGTTCGCGGCCCGTCTGGAACGGCTGTCGCCAACCGAGTTGCACACCTTGCAGGCGACCTGGCACGCGGCCCAGGCGCGCGGCCTGCAGGCCTGGTTCGCCCGGCAGGGCACTCCGGAAGTGGTGGACACGGCCTGGCCGCTGCGCCCCGAACTCCCGGCGGCGGCTTGAGGACCGGCAGCAAAAAGGCCGGTCCGTCAGTGACGGACCGGCCTTTCCCGGTGGGCGATACTGGGTTCGAACCAGTGACCTCTTCGGTGTGAACGAAGCGCTCTCCCACTGAGCTAATCGCCCGGGAACGGACTGAACAATACAGTCCCCCACGCCCAGCTTTCAAACCGCCCGCCCGTCACCCGACCACCGCCCCTCAACGACGCGCTCCGCGCGGCTGCTCCCGATCCAGCCGGCGCCGGAGTCCCCTGCGCCCGGACCTCATCATCAGGGCGTGGTTGGCGCGGAACAGCGGGCGGCCCGGCACCGCGAGCCGCCGCATCAGCGGCTTGCGCACCTCCACCTCCTGCTCGTAGACGGCCCGCGTGCCCTCGCCGTGCGCGCACAGCGTCCAGCGCGCCCAGCCCTCCAGGTCGCCGCTCAGTTCGACCTCCAGGACCAGCGCCGCCGGATCGCGGCGACCCTCGCGGGCGGTGACGAACAGGTCGTACGGGATGAGCGAGCGGAGCCGGGCGGTGGCGGTGTCGTCGTCCACCGGGGTCACCTCGCGGACCTCGGGCCACCACCGCGGGTACTCCTCGGCACGCTCCAGGACCGCGTACACGGCGGCGGGCTCGGCGGGCAGTTCCCAGACGCTGCGGAAGCGGTAGCGGCACCAGTCCATGCCCCCAGTCTGCCCGGGAACACCGAAGGCCCCGGAGATCGAGATGATCTCCGGGGCCTTCGGTCCGGGTGGGCGATACTGGGTTCGAACCAGTGACCTCTTCGGTGTGAACGAAGCGCTCTCCCACTGAGCTAATCGCCCGGGCGCACCGCAAACATTACCCCATGTCAGCGGGGCCCTTGACCACGCGCGGTGACGTCCCGCGCGGGCCGTTCGTCACTCTCCGTATCCAGGCGGCCCAATCCGGTGTACCGGTGTCCGGAAATGGATTCACCGAAATGGACCTATCACTCAAAGTAATAGTCGGCCGTACGAGCTACGTGAAGGCCCGCAAAACGGTCAGAGGGGTTTACAACGGCACCGTAGGTGGCATGTCGATTTCGCCGACGTGCGAATCCCCGAGCGCACACTGAGCGAAAGGCCCTGGCGCTTATGAACACCACGGTCAGCTGCGAGCTGCACCTGCGCCTCGTTGTGTCGAGCGAGTCCTCACTGCCTGTACCCGCGGGCCTGCGGTATGACACGGCCGATCCCTATGCCGTGCACGCCACCTTCCACACCGGAGCCGAGGAGACCGTCGAGTGGGTATTCGCCCGCGACCTCCTCGCCGAGGGCCTGCACCGGCCCACCGGAACCGGCGACGTCAGAGTCTGGCCGTCACGCAGTCACGGCCAGGGCGTCGTCTGTATCGCCCTGAGCTCGCCGGAAGGAGAAGCCCTGCTCGAAGCCCCGGCGCGGGCCCTGGAGTCGTTCCTGAAGCGGACCGACGCCGCGGTGCCACCCGGCACCGAGCACCGTCACTTCGATCTCGACACGGAACTCTCGCACATCCTGGCCGAGAACAACTGAGGCCACGGAGAGAGCCGCACGGCGCCGTCCGACTCGGGGCGACGGCGCCGCGCGGACAACCACATAACGGCAGAACACCGGCGCCGCCCACCACGAAAGCCGTCGTGGGGGACGGCGCCGGTGCGCTGACAGCGCGAGCCGCTAGAGTCGGCCAGCATCCGACGGGCGCCCGCCCGCCGCAGGCCAGGGAGCGAATCGTGCTGATCCCTCACGACACCAGGATCGCCCTCGACATGGTGGTCGATCTGGTGAACACCGCACCGGAGAGCGAGGCGACGGACCGTCTCGCGGACGTGGCCGCGCTGTACGACTTCGTCCAGGACCACAGCGTGAGCGGTGTGGAGCGGCTCTCCCGCCACGACCTCCTGGGCGTCCAGGGGGTCCGGAGCAGGTTCGCGGAGATCTTCGCGGCGCCCGACGCGCACAGCGCCGCCGAGCTCGTCAACCAGCTGGTCGCCGCGGCGGGCACCACCCCTCAGCTGACCGACCACGACGGTTACGACTGGCATGTGCACTACTTCGCGCCCGGCGCCTCGGTGGCCGACCACCTGGCCGCGGACGGCGGCATGGCCCTCGCCTTCATCGTCGTCACGGGCGAGCAGGAACGTCTTCGCAGGTGCGAGGCGCCGGACTGCGGACGGGCCTTCGTGGACCTCTCCCGCAACCGCTCCCGGCGCTACTGCGACAGCCGGACCTGCGGCAACCGCCTGCACGTCGCCGCGTACCGGGCCCGCCGCAAGGAAGCCGCGGGCTGATCCCGGCCGGATCCCGGGAGCGGTCGGGCTCTCATAGCAGGAAGAGGTCGTGCACGGCCGCCATGAGCAGCAGACAGCCGATCACCCCCAGGAAGATCATCAGGGGCGGCTGGGAGAGCGCGTAGAGACAGCCCCGCGCCTGAGGGTCGGGCGCGCTCGGCTTGTCGGTCGGTGCAGGGGTGGAGCCCTGGGAAGTGTCCGGCATCTCGGGGCGATCATGACCCACCCCCACCGCATGGGTATACCAACACGCCCATAACAAGCGGGAGTTCGCCCGATCTTGTCGCGCGCCCGGAAACGGCCGCGCGGGGGCGCCCACGCCCCGGCGCGCCCGTCCCCGGAAAGCTCCGGGTCAGATGCCGTGCTTCTTCAGGATGGCCTCGATGTCGCTGAAGTCCTCGCTCGCGGCGGGCTTCGCCTTGGCCTGCGGTACGGGCTGGGCGGCCGGCGTACGGCCGGTGCCGAGCGAGGGGGCGGAGGCCGCGGGGGCGACCGCCTCGCGCTGGGCGGCCGCCGCGGCGGCCTTGCGCTCCTTGCGGGTGCCGCCGCCGCGCCGCTCGATGGCGCGGGTCGTCATGAACAGCAGCCAGGCGACCCCGAGCAGCCCGAAGCCGATCCACACACTCGGCTTGAAGACGATGCCTGCCACCCACTGCACGACACCGGTCATGACGAGACCGACGGGGACCAGCGAGTAGGCGGCGATGCGCGTAGCCGCGAGGAAGCGCTTGCGGTACGCCGTGACGGCAGCGATGCCCAGTCCGGCCGCGGACACGGCGGAACAGACGGTCTCGGCAAGCATCCGGTTCCTCCAGGCGTGCGGGTATGGCTTCCTTCCATCCTGCACCGGAACCCAGCCGGCGGGCCACGGTGAACCGCGACCTCAGGGAGATCTCCGGGGCGGGATCCTCCCCAGGTCCCGGTTGCTGGAAGACTGGCCCCATGAGCGACACCACCTCCGGCAGCACCGCGGCCCCCGTCGTCCTCGACGTGTGGTGCGAGCTGCAGTGCCCCGACTGCCGCACCGCCCTCGACGACATCCGCGCGCTGCGCGCCCGCTACGGCGACCGCCTCGACATCCGGCTGCGGCACTTCCCGCTGGAGAAGCACAAGCACGCCTTCGCCGCCGCCCAGGCCGCCGAGGAGGCCTTCGAGCAGGGTGAGGGCTGGCCGTACGTGGAGGCCGTGCTCGCCCGCACCGAGCGCCTCGCCGAGCAGGGCGAGCGCGTCCTGGTGCGGACGGCGGGCGAACTCGGCCTGGACGCCGACGAGTTCGAGACCGCCCTCATCGACGGGCGGCACATCCTGATCGTCGACGCGGACCAGGCGGAGGGCAAGGCGATCGGGGTGAGTGGCACTCCGACGTACGTCATCGGCGACGAGCGGCTCGACGGCGGCAAGAGCCAGGACGGGCTGCGCGCCCGCATCGAGGAGATCGCCGACCGGCTGCTCGCCCAGTAGCTCAGAGCAGGCTCTTGTACTGGTGGTATCGGGTGGGCCGGTAGCCCAGCGACTCGTAGAGGCGCAGCGCCGGGACGTTGTCCGCGAAGACGTGCAGGCCCAGCGTGTCCGCCCCGCCGGCCAGGGCCACCCGCTCCGCGAGCAGCATCAGCGAGCGGCCGTGGCCCCGGCCCCGGTACTCCTCGGCGACCCGCACGTCGAAGACGTACGCGCCCTCCGCGGGTAGCGCACTGCGGCCCACCCAGACGCTACCGACGGCGGTCCCCCGGTCCTCCAGGACCCGGAAGTGCGCTCCGGCGGTGGCGACGCCGTCCGGCAGCAGCCTGCGGTGCTCCGAATCGGCCTTGTTCCGGGCCTGCTCGGCGGGCACTCCGCGGTCGATCCAGCTCTGCGCGAAGCTCTCGACGTCCGCGCGCTCCCATCGGTCGAACTCGCCTGCGGTCATGGGCCGTCCGGCGGCACCGGCGGGCAACTCGGGTGCGGCGGGCGGGAGTTGCTTGATCATGTTCCGGCCGCGTTCGGTGTAGCCGAGGGCGGCGGCCATCCGCAGCGCCGCCGCCGCGTCCGCGGGCACCGAGAGGCTGACCTGGCCGCAGCCCCAGCCGCGCAGCACTTCCTCGGCGGCGAGGGCGGCGACGGTGCCGCGCCCGCGACCCCGGTCGGCCTCATCGATCCGCAGACCGTCGATCCGGCCCATGGCGGCCCCGAACCGGGCGTCGGTGGCGATCTCGATCCGTCCGACGCGTCTGCTGTTCACACACACGTCGTACGTACGCGACTTGGCGCCGTCGGCGCCCTGCTGGAGCGGCCCGGTCGGCCGAATGGTGGTGGTCATCAAGGCCGTTGTACCTGCCCCGGGGCCGCGCGTCACCGGTTTTACGGGTCCAGATCGGATCCGGCCCGCTCGTCGAAGATCCGCATGGCCTTCGCGGTGACCGGACCGGGCGCCGGAGTCAGCTGCCGCCCGTCGACGCGGTGCACGGCCTGCACATCGCGCAGGGTGGAGGTCAGGAAGATCTCCTCGGCGCTCTCCAGGACGTCCAGCGGCAGTGTGGTCTCGTGCGCCCCGGTCCATTCGACGGTCAGCGCGCGGGTGATCCCGCCGAGGCAGCCGGAGGCGAGCGGCGGGGTGTGCAGCTGCCCGTCGACCACCACGAAGACATTGGAGCCGGTGCCCTCGCAGAGCTGTCCCGCGGTGTTCGCGAAGAGGGCCTCGGAGGCGCCCTCGCCGTGCGCCTTCGCGAGGGCGACGACGTTCTCGGCGTACGACGTGGTCTTCAGGCCCGCGACGGCGCTGTGCTCGTTGCGGGTCCACGGGACGGTGATCACGGCGGTGGTGTCGGGGCGGCGCGCGCTCTCGCCGAGCGCGACGACCAGGGTCGGCCCCGCATCGCCCCGGTCGGAGCCGAGCGGCGAGAGCCCGCCGGTGTAGGTGATGCGCAGCCGGCCGAGCGGCACCGGGTTCGCTTCGACGACGGCCGCGCAGGCGCGTCGCACCTCGTCCAGGTCCGGGTCGGGCAGGCCGAGGCCGCGGGCCGAGCGGGTCAGCCGGTCCAGATGGCGGGTGAGCGCGAACGTCCGCCCCTGCGCCGCCTTCACCGTCTCGAAGACGCCGTCGCCCACGGTGAGCCCGTGGTCGAGGACGGACACCCGCGCGGCGTCGGCGCCCCGCAGTGCGCCGTTGACCCAGATCTGCATTTACCCGGTCCTTCCCGTGTACCCGCCCTGGGCATACGCGCCCGACGCTACCGCGAGCAGTCGCGACGCCTTCAGCTCGGTCTCGTCCCACTCCCGCTCGGGGTCCGAGCCCCAGGTGATGCCCGCCCCGGTACCGAAGCGCAGCACGCCGAGCTCCCGGTCGATCCAGAACGTACGTATGCCGACGGCGAGCTCGCCCCGGCGCCGGTCCGCGTCGACCCAGCCGATGCCGCCGCAGTAGGGGCCGCGGGGCGCGGTCTCCAGGGCTTCGATGATCCGCAGTGCGCTGGACTTGGGCGCCCCGGTGACCGAGCCCGGCGGGAACGCGGCACCGAACAGCTCCCGCCACCCGGCCCCCTGCCGCAGTTCGCCGCGCACGGTGGAGACGAGGTGGACGAGGCCGGGGTGCTCCTCGACCGCGCAGAGCTCCGGCACGGTCACCGAACCGGTGGCGCAGACCCGCCCCAGGTCGTTGCGGACGAGGTCCACGATCATCACGTTCTCGGCGTGGTCCTTCTCCAGGAGGTCCGCCGCCGTCCGCCCGGTCCCCTTGATGGGCCCGGACTCCACGGTCCGCCCCGTGCGCCGCAGGAACAGCTCGGGCGAGGCGGTCGCGATCTCCACTCCGTGCGCGGGCAGCCGGATCGTTCCGGCATAGGGCGCGGGGTTGCCCCGGGCGAGCAGCGCGGTGAGCGCGTCCACGTCGGCCGCCGCCGGGTCGGGCAGCGGCGCGGTCAGCACCCGGCAGAGGTTCGCCTGGTAGACCTCGCCGGCCGCGATGTGCTCGCGGATGCGGCGGACACCGGCCGTGTACGCGGCGCGGTCGAGGGAGGACGTCCAGTCGGCGGCGGCAGGCCCGCGCCAGGCGCCGGGGACGGGCGCGGGCACCGGCCGCGTACGGACGTCACCGAAGCGGGCGCAGACGAGGCGGCCCTCGAAGTCGGCGGAGACGGCCCAGAAGCCGGTGGAGTCCAGGGCCTCCGGGTCGCTGGTGACATCACGCAGGTCAGAGGCGACGAGGCCGCCGAAGCGGGCCAGAGGAGCGAGGTCGGGCACGGGTGCGAGTCTATGACCGGTGCGGACGGGGTGCCCCTGAGCGGCCGGGAGGCGAACAGCCGCCCGGACCCCGGCCCGGGCGCCGACCAGGCGTAACGCAGCACGCTGCACAAACGCGTTTTTGTACTGGCCCGGGAATCCGCTAGAGTTCAACACGTCGCCGGGACGCGCAAGCCGAACGGAAACGACAAGCGGACGTGGCTCAGTTGGTAGAGCATCACCTTGCCAAGGTGAGGGTCGCGAGTTCGAATCTCGTCGTCCGCTCGGTGTGGGGGATCTTCCCGAACCCCCATATGCACTCCTGGTGGAGTGGCCGAGAGGCGAGGCAACGGCCTGCAAAGCCGTCTACACGGGTTCAAATCCCGTCTCCACCTCCAAGCGCGATTAGCTCAGCGGGAGAGCGCTTCCCTGACACGGAAGAGGTCACTGGTTCAATCCCAGTATCGCGCACGCAGTAACACGAAGTAACCGGTCCAGCAGGCTTGGGACCGTCCCGCGCGATTAGCTCAGCGGGAGAGCGCTTCCCTGACACGGAAGAGGTCACTGGTTCAATCCCAGTATCGCGCACCAACCGGACCCCCGGCCTTTACGAAGGCCGGGGGTTCTGTCGTTGCGGTGCGTCGTGGTGCGTCCAACTTCCGTATGCGCAAAAGGCGTTGCCCGATCGGCTCCCCAGCCGATCGGGCAACGCCTTCTACTGCCGTCCGCCGCACCCCCGTCCCCACGGGGCTGAAATGGCCGGATGTCCCCGACCCGGTCCGCTCTACCGGGTCCGGGGCGCCGCTCAGCGCCCCAGCATCACGCCCACGGACGACGCTTGTGTGACCACCGCGTCCCAGCCGCCGAAGACGACTACGAGCAGGGCCGCCAGGGGAAGGACCATGGCCATCGCCACCAGGGGGTGGCGCGGGCCGGAACGACGGGCACCGAACGCGGCGCTGTACGCCCTGCGTCCCTGCGTACGGATGATCGTCCGCGCAGCCGTGTCCGCCATGGTCCTCTCCTGTTCGTTTCATCGGTGCGGTTGGCAGCGGCGGGCGTCTGACCTCGGGGGACGAGTGCTCCACCCGCCGCTTGACTTCAACAGTAGGGATCCACGCGGCCGAGGACGTCATGCCCTCGTACCTATCTGCGGGCCTCCCAGGGGATGAGCCCTCCCCCCTGGACGTACTCCCCTGGGTGGAGACGGGACCCCTACGTCTTGGGGTCTTCCCGGAGGGGCCGGGCCTGGGCGCGGGTCTCCGCCTCCCCCGCGTCCTCCCTGGGGACGGGCTGCTCGACCAGGGCGAGCACCCTGGTGGCCATGAAGCGGGCCGTGCGCACGACCGTGCCGCTGCGGGTGACTTCGCTCACTTCCACCACCCCCCGACGGACCGCCGTCTCCACCCTGCGCCCCGCCCGGCTTGCCACCACTTCGTACGTCCGGGTCGTGTCTCCCGCGTCCACCACTATCTCCACCCGGTCACCCTTCATTGATCCAAACCCCCTTCTGCGACGGACCGTTGAGATCTCGCACGGGTCAGCAGCCATGGATCCGGGGCCTGCTGACCACTCTTCAAGTTTCCCACCCGGCACTGACAATCGCCCGGCCCGCGAGGGCGCGGCCTATGAGCACACCGGGCGGCGGGTACGTAAGCTGTGCCACGTCAACAGGACTGGCAGCGGGGATGAAAATGGCGATGATGCGGCTCCGGCGCGAGGACCCGCGTGTCGTCGGCTCGTTCAGGCTTCACCGGCGTCTCGGCGCGGGCGGCATGGGGGTCGTGTACCTCGGTTCCGACCGGCGCGGGCAGCGGGTGGCGCTGAAGGTGATCCGGCCCGATCTCGCCGAGGACCAGGAGTTCAGGTCCCGGTTCGCCCGTGAGGTCTCCGCGGCGCGGCGGATCCGGGGCGGTTGCACGGCCCGGCTGGTCGCCGCCGATCTGGAGGCGGAGCGGCCCTGGTTCGCGACGCAGTACGTTCCCGGGCCGTCCCTGCACGACAAGGTCGCCGAGGAGGGCCCGCTGACGGCCGCCGAAACCGCCGCGATCGGGGCCGCGCTGTCCGAGGGCCTGGTCGCCGTGCACGAGGCCGGGGTCGTCCACCGGGACCTCAAGCCGTCCAACATCCTGCTCTCCCCGAAGGGGCCCAGGATCATCGACTTCGGGATCGCCTGGGCGACCGGCGCCTCCACGCTCACCCATGTCGGCACGGCCGTCGGCTCCCCCGGCTTCCTCGCGCCCGAGCAGGTGCGCGGCGCCGCGGTCACGCCTGCCACCGACGTGTTCTCGCTCGGCGCGACGCTGGCGTACGCCGCGATGGGCGACTCGCCCTTCGGGCACGGCAGTTCCGAGGTGATGCTCTACCGCGTGGTCCACGAGGAGGCGCAGCTGCGCGGCGTTCCCGACGCGCTGGCCCCGCTGGTGCGGGCCTGTCTGGCGAAGGATCCGGAGGAGCGCCCCAGCACGCTCCAGCTGTCGATGCGGCTCAAGGAGATCGCCGCCCGGGAGGCCCAGGGCGGTCTGCACGGGCACCCGGCGGCCCTGGACGTACGTCCTCCGGTGCAGCGCGAGCGCGTCGAGCAGGACCGGCCCACCGGGCGGCTCGACGAGCGCACCCAGCCGTACACCCAGGGCGGCCGGAACACGGGAGCGTCGGCGTCCCGGTCCGGGCCCCGCACGGGCGGCTCGGCGCCGCGCACGGGTGGCTCGCGTCCTGCTGGGCCGCGCAGCAACGCCTCCCGTCCGGGAACGCGGCCCGGGGCGCGCACCTCGGGTGGTGGGCTGCGGCCCGCCAACCCCCGGCTGCTTCGGCAGCGGCTCACGGTGTTCGTGCTGGTGACGTTGATCGTGCTGCTGGGGATTGCTGCGGTCAAGCAGTTCTGAACGTTCTGCCGAGGCGTTGTTTTGGGGTGCGGGCCGTCTTGGGCTGGTCGCGCAGTTCCCCGCGCCCCTTTGGGGCCCGCCACCCTCACGCCGTCGGGCGGCCCGTCGCGACCGCGGAGAAGGCGACCGCCGCCGCGCCACGTTGAGCGAGTCGACGCCGTGCGCCATCGGGATGCGTACCCACTCGTCGGCCGCTACCAGCGCCTGCCGGGACAGGCCGTCGCCCTCCGCGCCCCTCGACACCTTCACCGGGCGCCGGTACAGCGGGTCGGCGCAGTCCGGCGAGAGCAGGACCGCGTCCATGCCGAGGGCGGCGGCGCTGCGGAAGATGGCGCCGCCCGTCTTCCCTGGCCGCTGACGTCAGCCTCGCGGTGGGCGACTGCACCGGGCAACGCAAGGCCGAACCCGCCCGGACGCCGAGGTGAACAGTGCCTCGAAAAGGGATCCGACACTTGTCCAGCCGGGCGGTGTCGTTCAGGGTGACGGGGGCCCACGCAAGCCGCAGGGCCTCCCCCCATTATCTTTTCGCTGGAGCGACCCATGTCCCTGCGCAAGACCGCTCGCGCTTCCCTCGGGGTCCTGTCCGCCGTCACCGCGCTCTCCGCCGTGGCCGTCCCGGCCGCCATGGCCAACGAGGCCGCGCCCGCGTCCAAGCACGACGCCCCAGCGGGCACCCATCTCAAGCTCACGCTCTTCGCGGCCGCCCCGACCGGCTACAAGAGCCCCGACGACCTGACCCGCCTGGGTGACGTGCTCTACGTCGCCTACCAGAACAACGCCGCTGCCGACGGCACCCCCGCCGGCAGCAAGACCGACATCGTCGGCTTCGACGTCAAGACCGGCAAGGCGCTGCGCCACTGGGTGCTGCCCGGCCGCGTCGACGGCCTCACTGCCGACCCGCGCAACCACCGCCTGCTGGCCACCGTGAACGAGGACCTCAACTCCAGCCTCTACACGATCACCCCGACCCGCACCTCCGGGATCGTCCAGCACTACAACTACAGCCCCAGCCCGGCCCAGACCGGCAGCGACGGCACCAACGGCGGCACCGACGCACTCTCCGTGGGCGCCAACGGCACCGTCTACGTCGCGCACTCCAACCCGGACACCTCCCTGCCGGGCGCGAACAACACCGCCGCGACGTACACCCTGAAGCTGTCCGGCAGCACCGCGAAGCTGACCCCCCTCTACGGCGTCAACGACACGGCCGCCGTGATCAACCCCGCCAAGGGCGCCCCGGCCAAGGCCAAGCTCGGCCTGACCGACCCGGACTCCAACCGCTGGGTCCCCGGCCGCGACGGCGGCACCCTGATCCAGGACGCGCAGGCCGACAGCAAGCTGGTCTACGTCTCCGACCTGGACGCCCAGCACCCGACGGTCCGCCAGCTGAACCTGGTCAACGCCAAGACTCCGAGCAAGGGCGCGGCCACCCCGCAGCTGGACGACATCGAGCCGGTCAGCGGCGACGGCACCCTGTTCGTCGTCGACTCGGCCGCCGGCAAGATCTACAAGGCCGACACCAAGGGCGTCCGCCCCGGCACCCTGTTCGCCTCCCAGCCCAAGCCCAAGGACGGCGACCTGCCCAACGACCCGGCCCTGGCCGTCGTGGACCAGCGCACCGGCGTGGTGACCCACCTCGACGTCAACGTCACCCTGCAGAGCCCCAAGGGCCTGCTCTTCGTCCCCGGCGACCAGCGCTGACCGCTGACATGTGACGAATGACCAACTGTGGCCCCGGTCCTGGCCTCACCGGACCGGGGCCACAACGCTGCGGAGCAAACAGCTGACCGGCGCCTCGCTCTCACCAACGGAGTCCTGGATTGGGCCTAGAGCCTCGTCGCGTAGAAGGCCACGGCAGAGGCCGCGGCGACGTTCAGGGAGTCCACCCCTGCGGCCATCGGGATCCGGACCCATTCATCGGCCGCACGCAGGGCGTCGATCGACAATCCGTCGCCTTCGGTGCCGAGCATGAGCGCCAGCTTCTCATACCGGCGGGCGGCTAGTTCGTCAATCGTGATCGACTTCTCGCCGAGGCACAAAGCAGCCGTCACGAAGCCTTGCCGGCGGAACAGCTCGATGTCCTTCGGCCAAGAGGTCAGCCGGGTCCAGGGAACGTGGAAGACAGCACCCATCGACACCTTCACGGCCCGCCGATAGAGGGGGTCGGCGCAGCGTGGCGTGAGGAAGACGGCATCCACGCCCAGAGCGGCCGCGTTGCGGAAGGCAGCCCCCAGATTCGCGTGATCAACTATGTCCTCGAAGATGGCGACGCGCTGACCTGCACCTTTCTGTGGGCCCAAAGGCAACATCGCACCGATGTCGGTGTGGTCGTCGACCGCCTCCATGACCACCACCCGGCGGGCGGTGGTGAGGAGTTCCTCGGCGGCCAGGAGCGGCTTGCGCTGCATGGAGGCGAGCGCGCCGCGGTGCACGTGGTAGCCGGTGACGCGCTCGGCGAGGTCCGGGCTGACCGCGTACACCGGCGCCGGGAGCTCGTCGATGACGTCCCGCATGACGTCGACCCACTTGGCCGAGAGCAGCATCGAGCGCATCTCGTAGCCGGCGTCCTTGGCCCGTCTGATGACCTTCTCGCCCTCGGCGATGAAGAGGCCCTCGGCGGGTTCGCGGCGGCGCCGCAGCTCCACGTCGGTCAGGCCCGTGTAGTCGCGCAGGCGGGGGTCGTCGGGGTCCTCGATGGTGATGAGATCGGCCACAGGGTGATACTGCCTTGTCCTGGGTGTGGTGCCAACGGCTGGGACGGAGATGCGTTACCGGTGGTTACGGATGCGCATTCCAGCGGGGCACGGGTGCGGGTTCGCGGTGGTTACGGGCGCGGGTTCACGGTGACGACATCGCCGATGACGATGACGGCCGGGGGCTTCACTTCCTCGGCCCTGGCGACCTCGCCGACGGTCGCCAGGGTGGCGTCCACACGGCGCTGGGCAGCCGTGGTGCCTTCCTGGACGAGCGCGACCGGCGTCTGCGGGTTCTTACCGTGCGTGATGAGCGCCTGGGCGATCGGACCGATCTTGTCGACGGCCATCAACAGCACGAGGGTGCCGCGGAGTTGGGCCAGCGACTTCCAGTCGACCAGAGAGCGCGGGTCGTCCGGTGCCACATGGCCGCTGACCACCGTGAACTCATGGGCCACGCCCCGGTGCGTGACCGGGATCCCGGCGGCGCTCGGCACCGAGATGGAGCTGGAGATGCCGGGCACCACCGTGCAGGCGATGCCGGCCTCGGCGAGCGCCTGGAGCTCTTCCATGCCGCGGCCGAAGACGTACGGGTCGCCGCCCTTGAGCCGGACCACCGCCTTGCCCGCCTTGGCATGCTCGATCAGCGCGTTGTTGATGGCCTCCTGGGCCATGAACCGGCCATACGGGATCTTCGCGGCGTCGATCACCTCGACGTGCGGCGGGAGTTCGTCCAGGAGGTCGCGGGGGCCGAGCCGGTCGGCGATCACCACGTCCGCCTCGGCGAGCAGCCTGCGGCCGCGCACCGTGATCAGGTCCGGGTCGCCGGGCCCGCCGCCGACCAGTGCGACGCCCGGGGTGCGGGTGCGCTGCTGCGGGGCGACGAGGGTGCCGTCACGCAGGCCCTCCACGACCGCGTCGCGGATGGCGGCGCTGCGGCGCGGGTCGGGGGTGTCGGTGGTGAGTACGGCGACCGTCACGCCCTCGGAGCGGCCGGTGGCCGGGGTCCAGGCGGTGGCGGCGCTCGCGTCGTCGGAGCGTACGCACCAGACGCGGTGGTCCTCGGCCTCGGCGGAGATCTGCTCGTTGGCCTCGGCGTCGGCGGTCGCGACCAGGGCGTACCAGGCGTCGGCCAGGTCGCCGTCCTGGTAGCGGCGGCGCACCCAGCGGATCTCGCCCGCGTCGGCCATCGCCTCGACGGAGGGGGTGGCGCTCGGGGAGATCAGCGTGACGTCGGCCCCGGCGGCGATGAGGGCCGGGAGGCGGCGCTGGGCGACCTGGCCGCCGCCGATGACGACGACTCGGCGGCCGGTGAGGCGGAGGCCTACGGGGTACGCGGGGTGTTCGACCATGGCGGCGGTGCTCCTCGGGCGGGGCTTGCGTGAGGTGGGCCGCTGCGGCGGTGAAGCGGCTGGTGGGAGGGGTACGCGATCCCGCGGGACAGCCTAGGGGGTGTCCGGTGGATCTGGGCCGCGCCCCCGGCCGTGATCCGCGGGCCACTCCCTGAGGGACGAGCGGGTGGGGCGGCACGGGCAGAGCCAGGGTGCCCAGGGCGCTAGCGGTGGGGCGGCACGGGCAGGGGCCGGGGTCAGCACCCCGGCCCCCCCTCGTGCGTACGTGCTACTTCTCGGTGACGCCCGCGGAGTCGAACGTCGCGACCTCGTGCATCGCGCGGGCCGCGCTCTGCACCACCGGCAGGGCGAGCAGGGCGCCCGTGCCCTCGCCGAGGCGGAGGTCGAGATCGACCAGGGGGCGCAGACCCAGCTTGTTGAGGGCCGCGACGTGGCCGGGCTCGGCGCTGCGGTGGCCGGCGATGCAGGCGGACAGCACCTCGGGCGCGATCGCGCGGGCGACCAGCGCGGCCGCCCCGGTGCTGACGCCGTCGAGGATCACGGGCGTACGCAGTGAAGCACCGCCGAGCAGGAAGCCGACCAGGGCCGCGTGCTCCAGGCCGCCGATCGCGGCGAGTACGCCGATCGGGTCGGCCGGGTCCGGCTGGTGGAGGTCGAGGGCACGGCGTACGACGTCGACCTTGCGGGCGTGCGTCTCGTCGTTGATGCCGGTGCCCCGGCCGGTGACCTCGGCGGGGTCGACGCCCGTGTACAGGGAGATGAGGGCGGCCGACACCGTGGTGTTGGCGATGCCCATCTCGCCGGTGAGGAGCGCCTTGTTGCCCGCTGCCACGAGGTCGCGGGCGGTCTCGATGCCGACCTCGATGGCGGCGATGGCCTCCTCGCGGGTCATCGCGGGGCCGGTCGTCATGTCGGCGGTGCCCGGTCGTACCTTGCGGGGCAACAGGCCGGGCGTGGCCGGGAGTTCGGAGGCGACACCCACGTCGATGACGCAGACTTCGGCGCCGACCTGGTTGGCGAAGGCGTTGCAGACCGCGCCGCCGCCGAGGAAGTTGGCGACCATCTGGCCGGTGACTTCCTGGGGCCAGGGGGTGACGCCCTGCGCGTGCACGCCGTGGTCGCCCGCGAAGATCGCGACGGCGGCCGGCTCCGGGATCGGCGGCGGGCACTTGCGCGAGAGGCCGGACAGCTGCGCGGAGATGATCTCCAGCATGCCGAGCGCGCCCGCGGGCTTGGTCATCCGCTTCTGGCGCTCCCAGGCCTCGCCGAGCGCCTTGGCGTCCAGCGGGCGGATGTTGGTGACGGTCTCCTCAAGGAGGTCGTGCGGGTCCTCGCCGGGCAGCGCGCGGCGGCCGTACGTCTCCTCGTGGACGACCCAGGACAGCGGGCGGCGCTTGGACCAGCCCGCCTGCATCAGCTCGGGCTCGTCCGGGAACTCGTCGACGTAGCCGACGCAGAGGTAGGCGACGACTTCGAGGTGCTCGGGCAGGCCGAGGGCGCGGACCATCTCGCGCTCGTCGAAGAAGGAGACCCAGCCGACGCCGAGGCCTTCGGCGCGGGCGGCGAGCCACAGGTTCTCGACGGCGAGCGCCGAGGAGTACGGGGCCATCTGCGGCTGGGTGTACCGGCCCAGGGTGTGCCGGCCGCCGCGCGTCGGGTCCGCGGTGACGACGATGTTCACCGGGGTTTCGAGGATGGCCTCGATCTTCAGTTCCTTGAACTGCTTGGCCCGGCCCTTGGGCAGCGACTTGGCGTACGCCTCGCGCTGGCGCTGGGCGAGTTCGTGCATGGTGCGGCGGGTCTCGGCGGACCGGATGACCACGAAGTCCCAGGGCTGCGAGTGGCCGACGGAGGGCGCCGTGTGGGCCGCCTCCAGGACGCGGAGCAGCACCTCGTGCGGGATGGGGTCGCCGCGGAAGCCGTTGCGGATGTCGCGGCGTTCGCGCATGACGCGCAGCACGGCCTCGCGCTCGGCGTCGTCGTAGGCGGGGGCGGCGGGCGGCTGCTCGGGCGCCTCGATGATCTCGGCCGACTCCTCGGCGGGCTCCGCGGATCCGGTCGCGGGTTCGGCGACCGGCTCCGGCTCGGCGGCGGGCCGCGGCGCGGCGATCACTTCGAGCGCCTCTTCCACCGCGGCCGGGGCTTCGGGGGCCGCTTGCACGGCCGGTTCGGCGGCCGCCGCGGGCTGCCCCTGCTGCGGTACGAGTACGGGCGCGGGGGCCTGGACCGGCGCTGCGACGGCAACCTCGGCCACCGGCTGGGGCGGCTCGGGCGCGGGCTCGGCCGCCGGCTGCGGTGCCTGCTTCTCGGCAACGGCTTCCGGCACGGGCACGGCGACCGGCGTTGGGGCCGGGCTCTGCGCCACCGCGACCGGCTCGGGCTGGGCGGCGGGGGCTTCGACGGGCGCGGGCTCGGCGGCCACCGGCTGCGGGGGTACGGCTTCGGCGACGGGCTGTGTCACGACCGGCTCGGCGGCGGGGGCGGGCTCGACCGCGATGGCCTCGGCGGGGACGGGCTCGGCGAAGGCCGGTCCGGCGGCCACGGGTTCGGCGGCCGGAGCCGGGGCCGGAACCTCGGGGGCGACCGGCTCGACGGCGATCGGAGCGACCGGCTCCGGCTGGGCGGCGGCCGCGCCGGGCTCGGGGGCGTGCTGAACTGCCTGCGGTCCCGGTGCCTCCGGCGCGGGAGCGGCCTGGACCGGCGCGGGCGCAAGATGGGGGGCGGTCGGGACCGAGCCGTCGACCGGCACGAACCGGCCCACCGGCTGCGGCTGTCCGGGCTGCTGCGCCGCCTGCTGGGCGACGAGCTGGTCCACGAGCAGCGCGGGCTGCCCGACGGGCTGCCCCGCATGCTGGGCGGAGTGTTCGGCGGGCTGCGGCGGAACGGCCGGAACCTGTGCCCGGACCGCGAGGTCCTCCGGGACGACCGTTTCTGCAGAGGGCAGAGGGGTGTTGAGTGACTCGTGGGGCGCGGAGCGCTGCTGAGGCGTCCATGCCATCCCGGCCTGCGGGGGGAGCTCCCCGAGCTGCGGTCCGGGCAGCTGAGCCGCGGGCTCCTCGCGCGGGACATCGAGGTACTCGGGGCCGGCGGTCGGCGGGCCCGGGGTGCGCACCGGCGCCGGGTTCACGGGCGTGCCGGCGGCCGGGCCCCGGTCGGCGAGGGAGCGTACGACGCCGGCCGAGGCGTCCGGCACCTGCGGGCCGAGGTGGAGCGGGCGGCGGGCGGGCGGCGGGCTCGCCCCGGCGGGCGCCTGGGCCGCGACGCGTACGCCGCCGAAATCGACGGAACCCGTGTCGCGGCCGCCGGTCTCGTGCGCGCCGGGTTCGGCGGCGGGGCCGGGGGCGGCCGGTGCGGGCGGCACGTGGGCCGTGACGGGCGCGGGCGTCGACTGCGGGTCGATCCAGGCGCCCTGGGCGCCCGGCATCAGCAGCAGATCGTCGTCTTCCACGGCATTCGCCGAGCTGTCTGCGGGATCGAGGAAGGTGTAGGCACCGGGAGCGGGGACGCCCGGCTGTTCCACCATGCCTGCGTTCTCCGGCAGTCCCTCGCCCGGGACCTGGCCGGTGTCAGTCATGCGTACCCCTTGCCCATCTGTAGTGCTCCTTCGGCCTGCGCCCGGGACCGCACGCTGGGCGGCACCCGTCGCTCAGAACGTGTGCGCCGCGCGGTGCGAACGGCCCGCAGGCGTCAACGACACCATGCATTGTCGCGGGCCTTCGCCGCCGTGGCGGTCAGTCTCGGCCACGGACCGTGTGGGCTGCGCCACGTTGCGCGTCCCCCGGATGTGCCGTACCGCGAACGGGGTTCCAAAGCGGTTCCCTGTTCCGGACATTGGCGAGCGGAACGCCGAACGGCCGGGTGCGGTACAACGATCGGCCAGCCTACCCCCAGCGACGCGCCGGAAGGGTCACGGGGATCTTTACTTCCGCCTTCCGGAGAGCAGGAAGACGACCGAGCGTTCGCGCTCCGACCAGGCGCTCGTGTCGAGGTCGACCGATTGGAGGAGCGCGCACTCGACTTCGTATCCGCCGGCGCTCAGCGCGGCGCCCACGGCCTCGGCCTCGTCGCGGGTGGCCGCGTGCGTCACGATGCGCTCCGGCCTGCGATCCGCGCACGCCTCCACCACGGCCGCGCCCCCGCCTCCGACGCGTACGACGTCGGGCTCGGGCAGCGACTCCAGGACGTGGGGGGCCCTGCCGCGGACGACCTGGACCTGAACTCCGAAGCGGCGGGCGGCCGATTCGGTGCGCGCGCAGGCCTCCGCGTCCTCGTCGACGGCGATCACAGCGGCGCCGAACCGGGCCGCCTCGGCGGCCAGCGCGCCGCTGCCGCTGCCGATGTCCCAGACGAGGTCGCCGATGCGCGGGCCGAGCCGGGCGAGTTGGGCGGCGCGCAGCTCGGTGGACTCGCCGGAGCCGAGCCCGGTGCCGTACTCGCGGGCGGGCAGCGCCCAGCCGCGCAGCGCGGAGGGGTACCCGGGGGCGGGTCCGGCGAGCCAGCCGTCGCCCTCGGTCGCCGGGCCGCCGCCGAGGACGATGACGACGTTGGGGTCGCGCCAGGCGTGGTCGGCGGCGTTCTCGGAGGTGAGGACGGTGACCTGCTCGCGGTCGCTGCCGAGTTCCTCGCAGATGACGAAGGTGCGGTGGACCCCTTCGAGGAGCAGCGCGAGTTCGGCGGGTCCGGCACCGGGCGAGGTGAGGACGGCGACCTTGGGGTGGGCGCGGCAGACGTTGACGGCGCGGCGCAGGGTGCGGGAGTGGGCGACGACGACCTGGGCGTCGTCCCAGGGCATTCCGGCCCGCGCGAAGGCGGCGGCGACGGCGGAGACGGCGGGCACGACCTCGACCTCCAGGCCGTGCTCGGGCGCCCTGAGGGTGCGTACGACGCCGAAGAAGCCGGGGTCGCCGTCGGCGAGGACGACCGCGCTGCCGCGGTGTCCGGCGATGCGGCGGGCGGCCAGGCTCACGCTGCCGAGCCGGATGCGCTCGGCGCCGGCCGGTACTTCGGGGAGCGCGAGGTGGTGTGCGGCGCCGGCCACCAGGGTGGCCGCGGAGAGCGCGGAGGTGGCCGCGGCGGTGAGCGGCGAGCCGTCCCAGCCGATCACCGTGACGCGGTCGGCCATCGTCGTCAGTCTCCAGATGTCGTCGCAGGTCGGGGCGGCCCGGCTGATGCGCCGGGTACAGATCGAGGGTAGCCGCGGATTTCCGTTCCGGTCGGCGGGCGTGGGCCGGTTCCGGTCGGTGGAGCAGCCGTACTCCGGTCGCCCAAGGGCGTTTCCGGTCAGTTCCAGTCGGTGAAGGAGGCGTATCCGGCGTCCGCGAACTGGTCGGCGACGCCGTCGAGGTCCTCCGGGAGCAGGCTCCAGACGATGAGGTCGGTGCGGAAGTCCGTCCAGCCGCCGTCCTCCGTCTGGGTCCGGGCTATCCAGGCGTTGCGCAGGACGCCCTCGCTGATGCAGCCGATCTTCTGCGCGACCTGCTGGGAGGCGGTGTTGTCGGCGGCGGTGCGCAGCTCAAGGCGCTCGAACCGCTGGTCCCTGAACAGCCATTGGGCGGTGGCGAGCACGGCTTCGGTGGCGTAGCCCTCGCCGCGCGCCCAGGGCCCCACGACGTAGCCGACCTCGGTGGCCCGGGTGCGCCAGTTGGTCTTCTGGAGGTGGACGATGCCGACGAGGCGCTGGGTGAGGAACTCGGTGACCGCCAGAACGATTCCTCGGCCCGCGGTGCGTGCGCCGGGGGCGATGTGGCGGACCCAGTCCTCGGCGTCGCGGGCGGTGTAGGGGTGGGGCACCGAGGTCCAGGCGACGGTCTGCTCGTCGTTCATCATCTCGATGAGCGCGGGGATGTCGGCGTCGTCGAAGGGGCGCAGCACCAGCCGGTCCGTGCTGATGGAGATGTCCGGGAACACCGGAAGGGGGGTTGTCATGTGCCGCTCCATGCCGTGGACCGCCGTGAGGCCGTGGTGACCGCGGGGGCCGTGGGGCTCCCGGGGACCGTCGGCCGTAAAGGACCGTAAAGGCACAGCATGCAGCATCGGGCCCGCCGGACGCATGGCCGGGTGCGCCTTGCGACGAAGGTCCCGGGCACCCTGGGGGCGTCCGGGACCTTCGTACTGCCGTGCCGGGAGCGCTACTTGGCGGCGCCGAACGCGGGGACGACCGAGCCCGCGTACTTGTCGGTGATGAACTTCTTGACCTCGTCGGAGTTCAGGAGCTTGGCCAGCTTCTGGATGCGCGGGTCGTTCTCGTTGCCCTGCTTGACGGCGAGGAAGTTGGCGTAGGGGTTGCCGGCCGCCTTCTCCAGGGCGAGGGCGTTCTTGGCCGGCTTCAGGCCGGCCTCGATGGCGTAGTTGCCGTTGATGACCGCGGCGTCGACGTCGTTCAGGGCGCGGGGCAGCGTCGCGGCCTCCAGCTCCTTGAACTTCAGGCCCTTGCTGTCCTTGATGTCGGAGAGCTTGGCCCCGGCGCCCGCGCCGTCCTTCAGCGTGATCAGGCCGTTGGCGGCGAGCAGTTGGAGCGCGCGGCCCTCGTTGGTGGTGTCGTTGGGGACGGCGATCGTCTGGCCGGACGCGATGTCCTTGAGCGACTTGACCTTGTGGGAGTAGACGCCGAGCGGCTCCAGCTCCACGTCGACGACCGGCACGATGTGGGTGCCGTTCTTCTTGTTGAAGTCGTCCAGGTAGGGCTTGTGCTGGAAGAAGTTGGCGTCGACCTGGCCCTGCTCGGTGGCGGTGTTCGGCAGGACGTAGTCCGTGAACTCCTTCACCTCCAGCTTGAGTCCGGCCTTGGCCGCCAGGTTGTCCTTGACGAACTTGAGGATGTCGGCGTGCGGGGTCGGGGACGCGGCGACGACCAGCGCCTTCGACTCGTCGGCCTTGGCGCCGTCCCCCTTGGCGGCCGGCTTCGGGTCGGAGGAGGAGCCGCAGGCGGTGAGGCCGACGGCGAGCGCGGCGGTGGCGAGGGCAGCAGCGGTGATCTTGGTGTTCTTACGCACGAAAAGTGCCTCTTTCTGGTGGTGCGGTGGGACGCCCGGACAAGGAGTGCGGGCCCTGGGAGGGAAGTTCAGGAGGTCCGGCCGCGGCGGGCGATGAGGCGGACGACGCCGTCGCCGAGCAGCTGGACGACGGTGACGATCAGGATCAGGATCGCCACGGTGATGAGCATGAAGTTGGTCTCGAAGCGCTGGTAGCCGTAGGTGATGGCGACCGAGCCGAGCCCGCCGCCGCCGACCGCGCCGGCCAGCGCGGAGTAGCTGACCAGGGTGATCACGGTGGTGGTGACGGCGGACACGAGGGAGGGCAGCGCCTGCGGGAGCAGCACCTTCCACACGATGGTGGGAATGCCGCCGCCCATGGACTGGACGGCCTCCACGAGACCGTGGTCGACCTCGCGGACCGCGGTCTCCACGAGCCGCGCGAAGAACGGGATCGCGCCGATGGAGAGCGGCACGATCATGGCGCTGGGGCCGATGAAGGTGCCGACGGCCCAGGTGGTGAAGGGGATCAGCGCGATCAGCAGGATGATGAAGGGCAGCGAGCGGCCGATGTTCACGATGACGCCGATGACCTTGTTCACCGGGCGGTTCTGGAGCAGCCCGCCCTTGTCGGTGAGGACGAGCAGCACGCCGAGCGGCAGCCCGAGCCCGATGGTGACGACGGTCGCCCACAGCACCATGTAGAAGCTGTCGTACGTTCCCTGCGACAGCAGCGGCTGCATCTCCGACCAGCTCACTTGGCACCTTCCTTGACCAGGTCGAGCGCCTGGCTGTCGTCCACCACGTCCACCTGGAGGCCCTGCTCGCGCAGGAAGCCGACCGGGACCACGTTGTCCTCGTAAGCGCCGGGCAGTTCGATCCGCATCCGGCCGATCTGCTTGCCCGCGACGGTGTCCATGGCGGCACCCAGGATCGAGATGTCGATGTTGTACGTGCGGGACAGCTGGGAGATGACCGGCTGGGTGGCGGCCTCGCCGTGGAAGGTGACGTCGATGACGGTGCGCTCGGGGCCGGAGGCCGCGCCGCTCACCGGGAACAGTTCGGCGGCGAGCTCGGAGCCGGGGGTGGCCAGGAGTTCGCTGACGGTGCCGGACTCCACGACCTTGCCCTTCTTCATCAGCGCGGCCGAGTCGCAGATGGTCTTCACGACGTCCATCTCGTGCGTGATGAGCAGGACGGTGAGGCCGAGCTGCTGGTTGAGGTCGCGCAGGAGCTGGAGGATCGAGCGGGTGGTCTCCGGGTCCAGCGCGCTGGTCGCCTCGTCGGAGAGCAGCACCTTGGGGTCGCCGGCCAGGGCGCGGGCGATGCCGACGCGCTGCTTCTGACCGCCGGAGAGCTGCGCGGGGTAGGCCTTGGCCTTGTCGGCGAGGCCGACCAGGTCGAGCAGTTCGAGGGCCTTGCGGGAGCGCTCCTTGCCGGAGACGCCGAGGATCTCCAGGGGCAGCTCGATGTTGTCCTGCACGGTGCGCGCGGACAGCAGGTTGAAGTGCTGGAAGACCATGCCGATGCGGGAGCGGGCCCGGCGCAGGTCCTTGCCCGCCCGGCGGCCGCGGCCGGCCAGTGCGGTGAGGTCGACGCCGTCGACGGTCACCGTGCCGGAGGTGGGGCGCTCAAGCAGGTTGACGCAGCGGATGAGGGAGGACTTGCCGGCGCCGCTCTGGCCGATGACGCCGTACACCTCGCCCTCGCGGACGTGCAGGTCGACGCCGTCGAGCGCGGTGATATCTCGTCCGCGCGACTGGTAGACCTTGGTCAGGCCCGTTGTGGTGATCACAGGATTTCCGTCACTGTCGAGTGCACGGCGCGGGGTATGCCGGGCACGGGGCAAACGTGTTCGGGGCGCGGCTCGGCCTCATCGGTGGATACCGGGGGCACGGTGTGCGCGGGGGCAGGCCGAATCCGTGTGCTGATACGGACTCGGGCGGCCGACAGGTCTCGCTTCGGGGCGCGAGGCTCAGGCGGGGGCCCTCAGAAGGCGCACATTCGACACATACAACGAGCACCGGGCGTCATCATCGCCTCGGTCGCAAGGGTGCGGCTGCTCGTCGTGGTCATGCGGCAAGTAAAGCAGAACCGAACGGGAACGAATCAGGGATGTCCGAATAGCGGACATCCCTGGATCGCCATACGGACGGATTCGGGCGGGCCCAGTCGGCCGTGACGATCTCCACGCCACCGTTCGTGACCTGCGCGGACGCGGCCGAGAGGTCGCTCACGGCCACGTCGGCGACGAGCTCCTCGGCCCGGTGCGTTGTGGTCAAGGCCACGGCCGTCAGGCCCGCCGCGCGGCCGGCGCCGAGCTCCCCCAAGGTCTTAAGGACCAGGGAGGTGCCCCCACGCCGGGGCGTCCTCGAACACCACGCGGCGCGCCGGATCCACGCCGCGGCGGGCCGCCGCGAGCGTTGCCGAACAACAGGGCGTCAGCGCTGATCCTCATAGCTGTCGACCCTATGTGCGGGGGTGGGGGCGAGCGCATCGGGCCTTTCGGCCCGTAATACCCTCGTCCCCATGCTCGACGCCCTGACGGTCGCGGTCGCCGCCGCCGCGCTCGCCCTCGCAGCCTGGTGCGGATTCGCCGCATACCGGGACCAGCCCACCAAGGACTGGCACTTCATCGGCATGGCCGTGGTCGCCGTCCTCGCGCTGGCCCAGCTGGTGGTCGGTCTGGTGCAGCTCGGCCGCGGCGAGAAGCCCGCGCAGGGCACGGCGATCTTCGTCGCCTATCTGGCGGGCGCGTTCGCGGCGATTCCCGCCGCCGGGTTCCTCTCGCTCTCCGAGCGGACCAAGTGGGGTTCGGTGACGGTGTCGGCGGGCGCCGTGGTGCTGGCCGTGCTCGAAGTGCGTCTCTACGACATCTGGGGAAGCTGACCGTGACCGAGTCCGCCACCGACACCACGCCCGCCCCGAAGCTCGGCTCCGGCCCCGGCCGGGTGCTCGTCTGGTTCTACGGGGTGTTCACCGTGGCCGCGGCATCTCGCTCGATCGTCCAGATGATCATGGACTTCGGGAAGGCACCACTGGCGTACGTGCTGTCCGCGATCGCGGCCTGCGTCTACGGCTTCATCACGTACTCGCTGGTACGCGGCGGCGAGAAGGCCCGCCGGGCAGCGCTGGTGTGCTGCGCGGCGGAGCTCCTCTTCGTTCTGACGGTGGGGACGTGGACCCTGGCCGACGCCTCCGCCTTCCCGGACGCGACGGTGTGGTCCGACTACGGCATGGGCTACGTGTTCATCCCGGTGATCCTGCCGGTGCTCGGCATGCTGTGGCTGCGCAAGGCCAAGCGCTAGGGGGTACCCCCTAGGCGCTGGCCACGAACTCCTGGGCCACGGCGTCCTTTTCGAGGGTGACCAGGGAGAGCCCGGGGGCGACCACCCGGGTCGACACCGTCGCGTAACCGTGCCTGCGGTACAGCCGCAGGTTCGACTCGCTGCGGTGGCCGGTGAAGAGCTGGAAGCGCTTGGCGGCGAGCTCCGCCGCGAAGTGGGCCTCGATGGCGTCCAGGAGGCGGCCGCCCAGGCCGTGCCCCTGCATGCGGGGGTGGACGATGAGCTTGTTGATCCGGCCGGTGCCGGACGCGTCGACGCTGCCCCGCACCGAGGCCACCACCTCGTCGCCGAGCCGGGCCACCAGGGCGTATCCCGTGGAGAGTTCGGCCCGCAGCCGCTCCAGGGTCTGCGTCAGGGGCTCGATCGAGTAGTCGCCGTAGAGCTCGGCCTCGCTCTGGTAACACAGGTACTGCAGCTTCAGTATCTGCTCGGCATCCTGTGCGCCGGCCGCAGAGATGGTCACGCTCATGCCCATGTGTGCATGCCTCCCGCTCAACTGGTCCCCCGGTTGTCTATCGCTCCTTTCCCCCGAGTTCAGGAGCCGCAACCTCCGCCGCCAGCATTCTGCGCAGGCATCCCAGGCAACGGGAACGCATCGGCCCCAGGCTGCCTTGTGAGATATCCAACTCCCCTGCGATTTCCCGGTAGGTGGGGTCCTTGGGCGAGAGCAGTGCGGCGAGCAGGCGGGGGCAGTTGCCGGGGGTGCGGCCGACCGCCGCGTGCAGGGTGCGGCGCCGCTCGGCGGTGATGGCGGCGAGTTCGGGCCCGGGGTCCGGGTCGGCGGCCGGCGCACCGCCGTACGGCCGCTCGTGGCGCCGGAGCCGGCGGGCGCGGCGCGCCTCGGCCCGTACGGCGGTGCGCACCCAGCGCGCCGGGTCGGCCGGGTGCTGTTCCAGGAGCCTTACCCAGACGGCCTGTTCGAGGTCGGCGGCGTCGACTCCGGTGCCGGGTGCCTCGGCCGCGGCCTCGGCGGCGAGGAGCGGGCTGAGCGCTGTGACGAGATCCATGCCGGGCGGGACGCGCCCGCCGCGGAAGGCGGTTTCCACGGCGGGCACTTGTCACTCGTTCGTGGCTCGAAGCACGCGGGCGGAACCACCCGGCCCTCGGCATGCGGCCGTCAGTATGCGACCGTCCTGGCCGTCAGATTTTGCGGAAGTCGGCCGCGGCGAGCAGCGCGGTGTCCGCGTTGTCGGAGAACACCGCGTCGATGCCGGTCGCGAAGTAGGTCTTGAAGGCCCCGAAGGCGTCCCCGTAGGCGTTGGGGTCGGTGCCGCGCCGGAAGTCGGCGGGCAGGAAGGTGTTCTCGTTGCGCATCGTGTACGGGTGCAGGATCAGGCCGTGCCGGTGGGCGTCGCGCACCAGGGTGGTCGGCCGGGTCAGCTTGCCCGCCGCGTCCTTCGGGATGATCAGGTCGAGAGTGGGGCCGATGCCCTGGGCGTACGAGGCGATCCACTTCAGGCCCGCGGGCGTGACCAGGTCGTCGACGGTGCGCGGGTCGCCGCCGACCACGAAGTCCCAGGGCTTGGTGCCCGCGTTGGAGAGCAGCACCACCGAGGGCGTGTCGACCAGCTCGGCCAGCCGCTGGATGCTGCTGGGCTCGAACGATTCGAGGAACTGCGGGGAGTCGGCGCGGTGGCGCCCGTAGCGGCGCAGCAGCCCCGCGAGGCGGTCCTCCAGGGGCAGCCCGATGCCCCGGAAGTAGGTGGGGTGCTTGGTCTCGGAGTGCAGCCAGATGCGGCGGCCCAGGCGGCGGCCCTGCTCCTCCGCCCAGCGCAGCACCTCCTCGAAGGTGGGCACGTCCCAGCGGCCGTCGTACAGGGTGTTGTGCTGCCGGTTGCCGGGGATGCGCTCCTTGGCCCGCAGCGTCTTGAGTTCGGCGAGCGTGAAGTCCTCGGTGAACCAGCCGGTGACGGCGGTCCCGTCGACGCTCTTGGTCGTCTTCCGCGCCGCGAACTCGGGGTGGTCCGAAACGTTGGTGGTGGCCGAGATGTCGTTCTCGTGGCGGCACACCAGGTGCCCGTCCCTGGTCGGCACCAGGTCCTGCTCGATGACGTGGGCGCCGAGGTCGAGGGCGTGCTGGTAGGAGCCGAGCGTGTGCTCGGGCCGGTATCCGGCGGTGCCGCGGTGTCCTATGACGTACGGAACGGGCAGGTCCCGGTAACCGCCCCGGCCCCGGCCCCCGCCGCCGCGCTGCGCGGCCGACGCCGGCGCGCCCGCGAGCCCGGTGGCCGCCGTGCCGAGCACGGCCGCGCCCGCCGCGCCGAGCACGGTGCGCCGTCCGGGGCTCATCCGCTCACCCTCAGTCATGAACACTCCTCGTTCGTCATCGGTCCCACTGGTGTTTCCTGCATGTCCCGCACCTGCCAAAGCGAGAGGACGAGCGTAGGCGGACCGGGCTTAAGAACAGGGGTGTTTCGCGGGGACATGGGAACGAAGCAGCGGGGAACCCGGCCCAAACACACGTCAACAGCGCGTATCCACTTCGTGAACCCGATGTGCGATCAGCGTTGACCCGCGAGTATCGTCCTCACCTGCACAGACATCCAACCCCCACCCAGACGACTCCCCCGGAGGGCCCGTTGTCCCGCTTCGCGCTCATCAAGGCAGTGCTCGGACCGATCATGCGCCTGATGTTCCGCCCACAGGTGGAAGGCGCCGAGAACATTCCGGGCACCGGTCCAGTCATCCTCGCCGGCAACCACGTGACGTTCATCGACTCGATCGTGCTGCCCATCGTGTGCGACCGGCAGGTCTCCTTCATCGGCAAGGACGAGTACGTCACCGGGAAGGGTCTCAAGGGCCGCCTGATGGCGTGGTTCTTCACCGGGGTCGGCATGATCCCGGTCGACCGGGACGGCGCCAACGGCGGTGTGGCCGCGCTGATGACCGGCCGCCGCGTCCTGGAGGACGGCCGGATGTTCGGCATCTACCCGGAGGGCACCCGCTCCCCCGACGGCCGCCTGTACCGGGGCCGCACCGGCGTCGCGCGGCTCACCCTGATGACGGGCGCGCCGGTGGTGCCGTTCGCGATGGTCGGCACCGACAAGCTCCAGCCGGGCGGCGCGGGCATGCCGCGCCCCGGCAAGGTGACGGTCCGCTTCGGCGAGCCGATGGAGTTCTCCCGCTACGAGGGTATGGACCGCGACCGCTATGTGCTGCGGGCCGTGACGGACTCGGTGATGGCCGAGGTGATGCGGCTGTCCGGGCAGGAGTACGTGGACATGTACGCGACCAAGGCGAAGGCGGCGTAAGCGCTCCGCTGGGGGGCGGATTGTTCTGGTGCGGGTCGTTCGTGGTTGCTCGCGCAGTTCCCCGCGCCCCTGAAGGCCGCCCGGAATCAAGCGAGTTGGGCCGCACCCCGGTGTTCTGGGGTGCGGCCCTTTCGTCTGTCGGCCGCGGACCGTGCGTGGCTGGTCGCGCAGTTCCCCGCGCCCCTGGCAGGGCTGGGGGTCAGTGCTCGGCGCCGTCCGCCAGCTTCTGGCCGCGCAGCAGGAACCAGGCCGCGGCCGCCGTCGCGAAGAGCACCACCGAGCCGACCCCGGCCGCTGTCTGGAAGCCGCTGGTGAACGCGTCCCTGGCGGCGGACAGCATGGCCTGCGCCTGGTCGGACGGGAGCCTGGCGGCGGCTTCGACGGCGCCGCCGAGCGAGTCGCGAGCCTCGGCCACGGCATCCGCGGGGACACCGGCCGGGGCGTGGAAGCCCCGGTAGATACCGGTCACCACCGAGCCGAGCAGCGCGATACCGAGGGCGGCGCCGAGTTCGTACGCGGTCTCGGAGACCGCAGACGCCGCGCCGGCCTGCTCCTTGGGGACGCTGGAGAGGATGACGTCGCTGGTCACCGTGAAGGCGAGGCCCGCACCGAGGCCGCCGACGAACAGGGCGATGCCGAGCGACACGATCCGGGTGTCCGCGCCGAGCAGCACACAGGCGGCGAGGGCCAGGCCGACGGCCGCGAGCCCCCCGGAGACCGCACCGCGCACCGAGGCCCGGCGGGCGATCGTGCCGGCCGCGAGTCCGGCGCCCACCGCGCCGACCGCGGCGGGCAGTTCGATGAGACCGGCCTCCAACGGCGAGCGGCCCTGGACCAGTTGGAGGAACTGGGAGAGGAAGAACACCAGACCCGACAGGCCGAGGATGGTCAGCAGATCGGCCAGTACGGCTCCGGAGAAGCCGCGGTGGTGGAAGAGCCGGATGTCCAGGAGGGGCGAGGCGAGCGTCCGCTGCCGTCGTACGAACCAGACCAGCGCTGCGACGCCGAGCACGGCCGCCACCACGATGTCCCAGCGGAACCCGTTGACGGCGGCCTCCTTCACCGCGTATACGACGGCGACCACGCCGATGAGGGAGAGCAGGACGCTGAGGAGGTCCCAGGGCCCGGGGTTCGGGTCGCGCGACTCGGGGAGCAGCTTGCTGCCGACGAGGACCAGGACGGCCATGACGGGCAGGTTGATGAGGAAGACCGAGCCCCACCAGAAGTTCTCCAGGAGGAACCCGCCGACGACCGGCCCGACCGCCGCACCGGCGGAGGCGGCGGCGCCCCAGATCCCGACGGCGAGGCTGCGTTCCTTCGGGTCGTGGAAGATGTTGCGGATCAGCGCGAGGGTGGACGGCATCAGGGTGGCGCCCGCGACGCCGAGCAGCGCCCGCGCCAGGATCATCATCTCCGGACTGGTGGCGTACGCGTTGAGCACGGACACCGCGCCGAACGCCACCGCGCCCATGAGCAGCAGCTTCTTGCGGCCGATGCGGTCGCCGAGGCTGCCCATCGAGACCAGCAGACCGGCGATGACGAACGAATAGACGTCGCCGATCCACAGCAGCTGGGTGGCGGACGGCTTGAGGTCCTCGCTGAGGAACGGCGTGGCGAGGCCGAGTACGGTCGCGTCGACGGCGACGAGCAGCACGGCGAGCACCAGCACCGCGAGCGCGAGCCACCGGCCCGCGCGGCCGACGGCGTGGTGCTCCCGGGGTTCCGTTGCGGTCACTTCTCCACGCTCCGCCGTACGCCGCCGAGCAGCAACTCGGCGATCATGTACTGGAAGTCCTTGGCGGCGACCCGGCCGTCCTGCACGGACCAGGCGCCGGCGCCGATCAGCCCGTACAGGGCTTCGGTGAGCCAGGCGGGGGTGAGGTCGATGCGGAACTCGCCCTGTTCCTGGCCGCGCCGGAAGAGCGCGGAGACCCGGGCGTCGAGGCGGGCCCAGCCCGCGTTCATCTGCTCGCCCTCGAAGAGCTGGTTCTCGGTGACGAGGAAGGCGAGGAGGCCGGCCACCGGCTCGACCTCGGCGACCAGGCGCCGCAGCGCGTCGCAGGAGTTCCCCTCGTCGAGGCGGGCCGCGTCCAGGGCCGCCTCCAGTTCCCGGATGCCGAGCTCCTCCAGGGCCCTGACCAGGGCTTCCCGCCCGGCGAAGTGCCGGTGCAGGGTGGCCCGGCCGATCCCGGCGGCGCGGGCGACCTCGTCCATGGTGGCGGTGGCTTTGCGGGTGAGGAGTGCGGCTGCGGTGCGGAGCACCTGGTCTCGGTCCACGGTCATGAGACAACCATAGCCCCGATGAGACATGAATGTCTCATCGGGGCTATGGCGCACCGAAGGCCGGGGCGGCTACTTCTTGGCGGTCGCCCAGGCGTGCTGGACCGTCAAGTCGGCCTTGATTTCGGCCAGTTGGACGGCCACCGCCGAGGGGGCCGTACCGCCGCGGCCGTCCCGGGAGGCGAGCGCGCCCGCGACATCGAGGACGGTGCGGACCTCCGGGGTCAGGTGCTGGGAGATCTTCGCGAACTGCTCGTCGGTGAGCTGGTCCAGCTCGATGCCGTGCGCCTCGCACTCCTTGACGCACTCCCCCGCGACCTCGTGCGCGACCCGGAACGGTACGCCCTGCTTGACCAGCCACTCGGCGATGTCGGTGGCGAGCGAGAAGCCGGCCGGGGCGAGCTCCTCCATCCGCTCCCGGTTGACGGTGAGCGTGGCCATCATGCCGGTGAAGGCGGGCAGCAGGACCTCCAACTGGTCGCAGGAGTCGAAGACGGGCTCCTTGTCCTCCTGGAGGTCCCGGTTGTACGCGAGCGGCAGCGCCTTCAGGGTCGCCATCAGGCCGGTCAGGTTGCCGATCAGACGGCCGGACTTGCCGCGCGCGAGCTCCGCGATGTCCGGGTTCTTCTTCTGCGGCATGATCGACGAACCGGTGGAGAAGGCGTCGTGCAGGGTCACGAAGGAGAACTCCTTCGTGTTCCAGATGATGATCTCCTCCGCGATCCGCGACAGATTCACACCGATCATCGCGGTGATGAAGGCGAACTCGGCGACGAAGTCGCGGGAGGCCGTGCCGTCGATCGAGTTGGCGACGGAGCCGTGCTCGAAGCCGAGGTCGGCGGCGACCGCCTCCGGGTCCAGGCCGAGCGACGAGCCCGCGAGCGCTCCGGAGCCGTACGGCGACACGGCGGTCCGCTCGTCCCACTGGCGCAGGCGCTCGGCGTCCCGGGACAGGGACTGGACGTGCGCGAGCACATGGTGGGCGAAGAGGACCGGCTGGGCGTGCTGGAGGTGCGTGCGGCCCGGCATGGCGACGTCCGCGTGCGCCTCGGCGAGGCCGACCAGCGCGTCCTGGAGCTCGGCGATCAGGCCGCCGATGATCCGGGCGTGGTCGCGCAGGTACATCCGGAAGAGCGTGGCCACCTGGTCGTTGCGGGAGCGGCCGGCCCGCAGCTTGCCGCCGAGGTCGGGGCCGAGGCGCTCAAGGAGGCCCCGCTCCAGCGCGGTGTGCACGTCCTCGTCGGCGATGGTGCCCACGAAGGAGCCGTCGGCGACGTCCCCTTCGAGCCGGTCCAGGCCCGCGATCATCCGCTGGAGCTCGTCGGCCGTGAGCAGGCCCGCCTGGTGGAGCACGCGGGCGTGGGCGCGGGAACCCGCGATGTCGTACGGCGCGAGCCGCCAGTCGAAGTGCACCGACGCGGACAGCTTCGCCAGCGCCTCGGCGGGCCCGTCGGCGAAGCGGCCGCCCCAGAGCCGGACGTCACCGTTGTTGCTGCTCACAGCTACTGCTCCTCACAAGGATGGATATGTGTCTCCCCCAAGGCCCCAAGGGCCAGGGGGACCCCCACCCCGCCGCGGAGGAGCGGGGAGACGGCACGTCTAACGAGTGGCGCTACGCCAGGTCGCGCTTGGCGGCGATCTTCGAGGACAGGCCGAAGATCTCGATGAAGCCCTGCGCCTTGGACTGGTCGAAGGTGTCGCCCGAGTCGTAGGTCGCCAGGTTGAAGTCGTACAGCGACTCATCGGACTTCCGGCCGGTCACCACGGCCCGGCCGCCGTGCAGGGTCATCCGGATGTCGCCGGTGACGTGCTGGTTGGCCTCGTCGATGAAGCCGTCCAGGGCGCGCTTGAGCGGGGAGAACCACAGGCCGTCGTAGACCAGCTCGCCCCAGCGCTGCTCGACCTGCCGCTTGTAGCGGGCCAGTTCGCGCTCGACGGTGACGTTCTCCAGCTCCTGGTGGGCGGTGATCAGCGCGATCGCGCCCGGTGCCTCGTACACCTCGCGGGACTTGATGCCGACGAGCCGGTCCTCGACCATGTCGATCCGGCCGATGCCCTGGGCGCCGGCCCGCTCGTTGAGCTGCTGGATCGCCTGGAGGACGGTGACGGGCCTGCCGTCGACGGCGACGGGTACGCCCTCCTTGAAGGAGATGACGACCTCGTCGGCCTCGCGCGGGACGGCCGGGTTGGCGGTGTACTCGTAGATGTCCTCGATCGGCGCGTTCCAGATGTCCTCCAGGAAGCCGGTCTCGACGGCCCGCCCGAAGACGTTCTGGTCGATGGAGTACGGCGACTTCTTGGTGGTCGCGATCGGGAGGCTCTTCTCCTCGCAGAAGGCGATCGCCTTGTCCCGGGTCATCGCGTAGTCACGGACCGGGGCGATGCACTTCAGGCCGGGGCCGAGCGCGGAGATGCCGGCCTCGAAGCGGACCTGGTCGTTGCCCTTGCCGGTGCAGCCGTGGGCCACGGTCGAGGCGTCGTGCTTCTTGGCGGCGGCCACCAGGTGCTTGACGATGGCCGGCCGGGAGAGGGCCGAGACCAGCGGATAGCGGTCCATGTAGAGGGCGTTGGCCTTGATCGCGGGGAGGCAGTACTCCTCGGCGAACTCGTCCTTCGCGTCGGCGACTTCGGCTTCCACGGCACCGCAGGCCAGGGCGCGCTTGCGGATGACGTCCAGGTCCTCGCCCCCCTGGCCGACGTCCACGGCGACAGCGATGACCTCGGCGCCCGTCTCCTCGGCGATCCAGCCGATGGCGACGGAGGTGTCCAGACCGCCCGAGTAGGCGAGTACGACGCGCTCGGTCACTTGCTTCTCCTCACGGTGCATGTGGTGATAGGCATAATTATGCAGTGGACCGTATGTTTTGTCAATGAGTCCGGGGCGTGGGCCGCCCGTCCCGCTCCCCCGGCGCACGGCCTGACCGCTCGGTCGCCCGCCCGGATCCCGCGTACGGAGCAACCCGGGCCGGGTCAACCGGCCCGGCCCGGCGGTGGCGCTTACGGTCCGGAGCATGCGTATCGCCGCTCTGCTCCTCGCGTCCCTGCTGATCCCGCTCACCGCGCCCGCGCACGCCGAGCCGCTGCCCGAGCGGATGGCCCGCACCGGTGGCGGCAGCCAGCTGCTGACCGCCGAGGCACCCGCCGCGGGGGCCACCACGGGCCGGCTCACCTGGTGGGACCGGCGCGGCGGGCGCTGGGTGGCGGTGGGCTCGGCGCCGGCCAGGTTCGGCGCGCACGGCCTGGTCGAGGGCGACCGGCGCGTCCAGGGCACCGAGACCACGCCGACAGGCCTGTACGCACTCCCGTACGCCTTCGGGGTCGCGGCCGCCCCGCACGGCACCTGGTATCCCTATCGGCGCGCGACGGACCGCTCCTGGTGGTGCCAGGACAACGCGTCCCGCGCGTACAACCGCTGGGTGGAGGGCCTGCCCGCGGACTGCCGGGCCGGTGAGTCCGAGCATCTGACGGCGTACGCGAGCCAGTACGCCCACGCGCTTGTGATCGGCTTCAACTACCACCACCGGGTGCGCGGCCGGGGCGCCGGGATCTTCCTGCATGTCAACGGGCGCGGCGCGACGGCCGGTTGCGTGTCGGTGCCCGCCGAGGCGATGGCCCGGGTGCTCGCCTGGGTGAGACCCTGGCGGCGCCCGCACATCGCGATCGGCACGGACAGCGGCCCGACCGCGATCACTCGATACTGAATCCGTGCGCCGCAGGCCAGTTGGCGGCCGGGGCCACCAACTGCCGTGCTAGCGGGGCTCGTTCTGCGCGAGGCGCAGCAGATGGTCGGCCAGCGCCTGGCCGCCCGACGGATCGCGGCTGATCAGCATCAGCGTGTCGTCACCCGCGATCGTGCCGAGGATGTCGTGCAGTTCTGCCTGGTCGATGGCCGAGGCGAGGAACTGGGCGGCACCCGGCGGGGTGCGAAGCACCACCAGGTTGGCGGAGGCCTCGGCTGAGATGAGCAGCTCCGCGGAGAGCCTGCGCATCCGCTCCTCCTTGGCCGACTCCCCCAGCGGCGCCTTCGGCGTGCGGAAGCCGCCCTCGCTGGGCACCGCGTAGATCAGTTCGCCACCGGTGTTGCGGATCTTCACCGCGCCCAGCTCGTCCAGGTCGCGGGAGAGCGTCGCCTGGGTGACGCTCAGCCCGTCGTCCGCGAGGAGCTTGGCGAGCTGGCTCTGGGACCGCACCGGCTGCCGGTTGAGGATGTCCACGATCCGGCGGTGGCGGGCGGTGCGGGTCTGCGGTACGGCGGGGCCGCCCGGCTCGAAGTCCTGCGCCTCGTCGGTCATCGTCGTCTCATTCTCCGGATCGTCCGTCCCCGCCTGCTGCTTCAAGAACGCCGGGCAGCGCCTGGAGGAAGGCATCCACGTCCGCGTCACCGATGATGAGCGGCGGCATGAGCCGTACGACATCGGGGGCGGGCGCGTTGACCAGGAAGCCGGCGTCCTGAGCCGCCTGCTGCACCTGAGGTGCGAGGGGCTCGTTGAGCACGATACCCAGCAGCAGCCCCGCACCACGGACGTGGGAGACCAGCGGGTGGGCCAGCGCCTCGATTCCGCCGCGCAGCTTCTCGCCGATCCGCTTGACCCGGTCGAGCGCTCCGTCGGCGGAGAGCGTGTCGATCACAGCGAGACCGGCGGCGCAGGCGACCGGGTTCCCGCCGAAGGTGGTGCCGTGCATCCCGGGCTTGAGGAGGTCCGCCGCCGCACCGAACGCGACGGTCGCGCCGATCGGCAGGCCGCCGCCGAGGCCCTTGGCGAGCGTGACGATGTCGGGGTCGACACCCTCGTGCCGCTGGTACTCGAACCAGCTGCCGGTCCGCCCGATGCCGGTCTGCACCTCGTCCAGGACGAGCAGCGTGCCGGTCGCGCGGGTGATCTCCCGGGCGGCCTTGAGGTAGCCGGCCGGTGGGACGACGACGCCGTTCTCGCCCTGAATGGGCTCGATGATCACCAGCGCGGTCTCCGCGGTCACCGCGGCCCGGAGCGCGTCGGCGTCCCCGAACGGTACGTGGGTGACATCGCCGGGCAGCGGCCGGAACGGCTCCTGCTTCGCGGGCTGGCCGGTGAGCGCGAGCGCGCCCATCGTCCGGCCGTGGAAGCCGCCGTCGGTGGCGACCATGTGGGTGCGCCCGGTCAGCCGGCCGATCTTGAAGGCGGCTTCGTTGGCCTCGGCGCCGGAGTTGCCGAAGTAGACGCGGCCGGGCCGGCCGAAGAGCTGGAGCAGCCGTTCGGCGAGCGCCACCGGCGGCTCGGCGACGAACAGGTTCGAGACGTGGCCGAGCGAGGCGATCTGCCGGCTCACGGCCTGCACGACGGCGGGGTGGGCGTGGCCGAGCGCGTTGACCGCGATGCCGCCCACGAAGTCGGTGTACTGGGTGCCGTCCGCGTCCCAGACCGTGGCGCCCGCGCCGCGCACCAGCGACAGCTTCGGGGTGCCGTAGTTGTCGGCCATGACGTGCTGCCAGCGCTGGGCGAGTTCCTGGTTGGTCACCGCGATCCCTCATGTCCGTCGTGCCGGTCGGGCAGGACCATCGTGCCGATGCCTTCGTCGGTGAAGATCTCCAGCAGGATCGAGTGCTGCACCCGGCCGTCGATCACGCGCGCGGTGTTGACCCCGTTGCGCACGGCGAACAGGCAGCCCTCCATCTTGGGGAGCATGCCGCTGGAGAGTTCGGGCAGCAGCTTCTCCAGCTGACTGGCCGTCAGTTTACTGATCACGTCGTCGCTGTTGGGCCAGTCTTCGTACAGGCCCTCGACATCGGTGAGGACCATCAGGGTCTCGGCGCCCAGCGCAACCGCAAGTGCCGCAGCCGCCGTATCAGCATTGACGTTGTAGACATGTCCGTCGTCCTGGGAGCGGGCGATCGAGGAGATGACCGGGATCCGGCCGTCGTCCAGGAGCGCCTGGATGGCGCCCGGGTCGACCGCGGTGATCTGGCCGACCCGGCCGATGTCGACCAGTTCACCGTCGATCTCGGGGCGGTGCTGGGTGGCGGTGATGGTGTGGGCGTCCTCGCCGGTCATGCCGACGGCGAGCGGGCCGTGCTGGTTCAGCAGACCGACCAGCTCGCGCTGCACCTGCCCGGCGAGCACCATGCGGACCACGTCCATCGCCTCGGGCGTGGTGACCCTGAGGCCCGCCTTGAACTCGCTGACCAGGCCCTGCTTGTCGAGCTGGGCGCTGATCTGCGGTCCGCCGCCGTGCACGACGACGGGCTTGAGGCCGGACTGGCGCAGGAACACCACGTCCTGGGCGAAGGCGGCCTTCAGCTCCTCGTCGATCATGGCGTTGCCGCCGAATTTGATGACCACGGTCTTGCCGTGGTGCCGGGTCAGCCAGGGCAGCGCCTCGATGAGGATCTGCGCCTTGGGCAGTGCGGTGTGCTTGCGAGTGCTCATGAGCTGTACGCGCTGTTCTCGTGGACGTAGTCGGCGGTGAGGTCGTTGGCCCAGATGACGACGGGCTCGCAGGCGCCGGCGGCAAGGTCGGCGGTGATCCTGACCTCCCGGTAGCGCATGTCGACCAGGTCGCGGTCGTCGCCGACGGAGCCGTTCTTGCAGACCCAGACCCCGTTGATGGCGACGTTCAGCCGGTCGGGGTCGAAGGCGGCCCTGGTGGTGCCGATGGCGGAGAGCACCCGGCCCCAGTTGGGGTCCTCGCCGTGGATGGCGCACTTGAGGAGGTTGTTGCGGGCGATGGACCGCCCGACCTCGACGGCGTCGTTCTCGTCGGCCGCGTTGATCACCTCGATGCGGATGTCCTTGGACGCGCCCTCCGCGTCGCCGATGAGCTGGCGGGCCAGATCGTCGCAGACGGTCCGCACGGCCTCGGCGAACTCGGCGTATTCGGGGACCACTTGGGACGCCCCGGACGCGAGCAGGAGCACGGTGTCGTTGGTGGACATGCAGCCGTCGGAGTCGACCCGGTCGAAGGTGGTGCGGGTCGCCGCGCGCAGCGCCTTGTCGAGGGCGGCCGCGTCCAGGTCGGCGTCGGTGGTGAGCACCACGAGCATGGTGGCGAGCCCGGGGGCGAGCATGCCCGCGCCCTTGGCCATGCCGCCGACCGTCCAGCCGTCCTTGGTGACCACGCTGGTCTTGTGCACGGTGTCGGTGGTCTTGATGGCGATGGCGGCCTTCTCGCCGCCGTGCACGTCGAGTTGGGCGACCGCCTTGTCGATGCCGGGGATCAGCTTGCCCATGGGAAGCAGGGTCCCGATGAGCCCGGTCGAGGCGACGGCGATCGTGCCCGCGCCGTGCCCGCCCGTCTCGTCGAACCCGGCGGTGTTGAGCGACTCGGCCACCTTCTCGGCCGTGGCGTGGGTGTCCTGGAATCCCTTGGGGCCCGTACAGGCGTTGGCGCCACCGGAGTTGAGGACGACGGCGCTCACCTCACCTCCCTTGAGCACCTGCTCGGACCACAGGACCGGGGCGGCCTTGACGCGGTTGGAGGTGAAGACGCCCGCGGCGGCGGTACGCGGCCCGGTGTTGACCACGACGGCCAGGTCCGGATTGCCGTTCTGCTTGATTCCGGCGGCGATGCCCGCTGCCCAGAACCCCTTGGCTGCCGTCACGCTCACGGCGCAACTCCGATCGTCGTCAGGCCCATGGCCTCTTCAAGACCCAGGGCGATGTTCATGCTCTGCACCGCGCCGCCGGCGGTGCCCTTGGTGAGGTTGTCGATGGCGCTGATGGCGATGACGCGCCCCGCGCTCTCGTCGTACGCCACCTGCACCTGAACGGAGTTGGACCCGTACACGGAGGCGGTGGCGGGCCACTGCCCCTCGGGGAGCAGGTGGACGAACGGCTCGTCCGCGAAGGCCTTCTCGTACGCGGTCCGTACGCTCTCGGCGCTGACCCCGTGCTTCGCCTTCGCGGAACAGGTGGCGAGGATGCCGCGGGACATGGGCGCGAGGGTGGGCGTGAAGGAGACGGTGACGTCCTCGCCCGCCACGGCGCTGAGGTTCTGGATCATCTCGGGGGTGTGCCGGTGCCCGCCGCCGACTCCGTACGGCGACATGGAGCCCATGACCTCGCTGCCGAGCAGGTGCGGCTTGAGGGCCTTGCCCGCGCCGGAGGTGCCGGTGGCGGCGACGATCACGGCATCGGGCTCCACGAGTCCGCTCTGGTACGCGGGGAAGAGCGCGAGGGAGACGGCGGTCGGGTAGCAGCCGGGCACGGCGATCCGCCGGGCCGACTCCAACGCGGCACGTCCGCCCGGCAGTTCGGGCAGTCCGTACGGCCACGACCCGGCGTGCGCCGAACCGTAGAACTTCTCCCAGTCGGCCGGGGCGCGCAACCGGAAGTCGGCTCCCATATCGACCACGAGGACGTCGTCGCCGAGCTGCTCGGCGACCGCCGCGGACTGCCCGTGCGGAAGCGCCAGGAAGACGACGTCGTGCCCGGCCAGCGCCTCGGCGGTGGTCGGCTCCAGGACGCGCCCGGCGAGCGGCACGAGATGCGGCTGAAGCGAGCCGAGCGACTGCCCGGCGTTCGAGTGCCCGGTCAGCGCCCCGATCTCGACCCGGGGATGCCCGAGCAGCAGACGCAGCAGCTCCCCGCCCGCATACCCACTGGCCCCCGCTACCGCCGCACGTACCGCCGCCATCGAATCCATCCTCCTCGGTGATGGCATGACTATACGCAGCTATGCAGTTTTATGCAACGACTGGCGTGATCGCGGACCGGTGGCGGTGGCGCCGGGCTTGCTCAGGTGTCCGTCGGGGGAATGAGGTTGTCGAGCGCCTCGGCGCAGCCCTGGGCGGCCTCGGCCGAGCGCGGCAGCATGAGGTTCTCGTAGGCGCGGACGGCGTCGTCGACGCGGGATTCGGCGATCAGGGCGTGGGCGAGGTCGGCGCCGTCGAGCATCGCGAGGTTGGCGCCCAGCCCGACGGGGGGCATCAGGTGCGCGGCGTCGCCCAGCAGCGTGATGCCGGGGACGTGCTCCCAGGCGTGCGGGGCGGGCAGCACGAACAGGGGCCGGTTGACGAACCCGCCGTCGTGGTGCCGCAGGAGGTAGAGCAGGCTCTCGTCCCAGCCGTCGAACATCTTCAGCAGGTGTGCGCGCACGGCCGCCCTGTCGCCGAGTTTCACGCCGGCAGCCGCCTGCCAGTTCTGCGGGGCGCGAAAGCCGATGTAGGCGCGGATGCGGCCGTTGCTGTTGCGCTGGGCGAGCAGGACCTTGCTGTCGGCCTGCGCCAGCAGGGTGCCGTTGCCGACCATGCGCGCGAGCGCGGGGTGGCGGGTGTCGCAGTCGTCGAAGCCGGCCTCGATGAAGGTGACACCGGTGTAGCCGGGTGTGGCGTCCGACAGGGCTGGGCGGATGCGCGACCAGGCGCCGTCGGCGCCGACCACCAGATCGGCGTCCTCGGTGGTGCCGTCGGCGAGGAGCAGGCGCCAGGTGCCGTCCCCGAGCGGGGTGGCCCCCGTGACGGCGCGGCCCCAGCGGACGGTGCCCCCGGCGAGGGATTCCAGGAGCAGGCCGCGCAACTGGCCGCGGTCGATCTCCGGGCTGTCCTCGTCGTGGGCGGGCCCCGGGAAGGGCAGGACGGTGGCGGTGGCGGGGTCGAGCAGCCGCCACTCCTGGCCTTCGGGGCGGGCCAGGGCGCGGAACCGGTCGAGCAGGCCCGCCGCGCGCAGGGCGGTCTGACCGGTGTCGCCATGTATGTCGAGGCTGCCGCCCTGGGCGCGGGCGCCGGTGGAAGCGTCACATTCGAGGACGGTGACGGAGCGTCCGTGGAGCTGCAGCACACGGGCCAGGGCGAGGCCGCCGAGGCCCGCACCGACGACCACGATGCGGGGCTCGCGAGCGGAGTTCATGGAGCTGTTCCCTTGAAAGGTCGGTGGGTTGCCAGGAGTTCTGGCGCGCGACCAAGAAAGCACAGTCACCAAGAAGGTGCCGTTGAAATACGGCGTGCCGGTGGCCGAAAGCGGCCGGCAACCACGAGCGCAAGAAGGCGCGGAGCGGCAAAAGAGAAAGGCAAGGAGGTTACGCACTCCTTGCCACTATCAAGATATAGCGCACTGGGGGGCTTGCGGCAAGGCCCGGGGCATGCAGCAGAATGGTCGGCCGAGGCCAGGACCTGCGCAAATGACAGATTCGCCACGTGTGTGAAGTGTGTGCGGTGTTGTCGATGTATGGGGTGCGCGGAGCGGTTGGCCGGAATCCAATCTCATTGAACGGGGCGTTGTGATGATTGACGTGATCGTGGTCGGCGGCGGACCGACCGGCTTGATGCTGGCCGCCGAGTTGCGGCTGCACGACGTGCACGTGGTCGTGCTGGAGAAGCAGGCCGAGCAGACCAAGGAGACCCGCGGGCGCGGCCTGCACGTGCGCAGCGTCGAGGTGATGGACCAGCGCGGCCTGCTCGACCGGTTCCTCGCGAGCGGTGAGAAGTTCAGCGTCGGCGGATTCTTCGGCGGCATCCACAAGCCGTGGCCGGAGCAGTTGGACACGGCGCATCCGTACGGCCTCACCGTCCCGCAGCCGGTCACCGAGCGGCTGCTCAACGCCCGTGCCCTCGAACTCGGTGCCGAGATCCGGCGCGGCTGCGAGGTGGTCGGGCTGAGCCAGCCCGAGGACGGCGCCGGGGCAGGGGTGACCGTCGAGCTGGCAGACGGGACTCGGCTGCGCTCGCGCTACCTCGTCGGGTGTGACGGCGGCCGCAGTGCGGTGCGCAAGCTGCTCGGCGTCGGTTTCCCCGGCGAGCCCGCCAAGGTCGAGACGCTGCTCGGCGACATGGAGATGACCGAGGATCAGGAAACGGTCGCCGCCGTCGTCGCGGAAGTCCGCAAGACCCAACTGCACTTCGGCACCATCCCCAACGGGGACGGGACGTACCGCGTCATCGTGCCCGCCGACGGGGTGGCCGCGGGCCGTGCGACCGCGCCGACCCTGGAGGAGTTCAAGCAGCAGCTGCGGGCGTTCGCGGGCACCGACTTCGGCGTGCACTCGCCGCGCTGGCTGTCCCGGTTCGGCGACGCCACCCGGCAGGCCGAGCGCTACCGGGTCGGCCGGGTGCTGCTGGCCGGCGACGCGGCGCACATCCACCCGCCGGTCGGCGGGCAGGGGCTCAACCTCGGTGTGCAGGACGCGTTCAACCTCGGCTGGAAGCTGGCCGCCGCGGTCAACGGCTGGGCTCCGGAGGGGCTGTTGGACAGCTACCACGCCGAACGGCACCCGGTGGGCGGCCGCGTGCTGGACCGGGCCCGCGCGCAGATCACGCTGATGGGCGCCGATCCGGGTGCGACCGCGCTGCGGGAGCTGTTCTCCAAGCTGATGGACTTCGAGGAGGTGAACCGCTGCGTGACCGGGATGGTCACCGCGGTCGACATCCGCTACGACTTCGGCGAGGACGAGGGGCACGAACTGGTCGGCCGGCGACTGCGGGACGTGCGGCTGAAGGAGCAGGGGCGCCTCTACGAGCTGATGCACGGGGGCCGCGGACTGCTGCTCGACCAGACCGGCGGGCAGCTCTCGGTGACGGGCTGGGCGGACCGGGTCGACCACGTCGTCGACGTCAGCGAGGAACTGGACGCACCCGCCGTGCTGCTGCGGCCGGACGGCCACGTCGTGTGGGTCGGCGAAGACCAGCGGGACCTGCTCGGCCACCTGCCCAAGTGGTTCGGCGCTGCGGCCAGTTGAAGCCGACCTGGTTCGGCGCTGCCGCCAGTTGAAGCCGACCGCAGCGCCGAGTCACCGCCGTTCCGCCCGTCAGGCCGCCTCGTGCAGGATCGTCGCCAGCGCCTCGGTCCGGTCGAACATGGGCCAGTGCCAGCCGGGCAGTTCCCGGTAAGCCCAGCCCTCGGCCGCCATGTGCCGGAACGCGGGGACGGTGGCGGCCATCGCGCGGATCTGCTCCGCCGTGAAGCTGCACGGCACGGCCAGCCGGGGCAGCTTCTCCCAGGCCCCGGTCAGCCGGGCCGGGGTGGTGGCGGTGGCCCACGGCTGCGGCACCGCCAGCCGCGTCAGCCGCTCGACCGTGCCGGCCGGCAGGTCGGGCACCCCGGAGGCCAGCTGTTCCCACGGCGGGGGCGGCAGCTGCCAACCGTGGCCCACTGTGCGGACCAGCTCGGCGTTGCGGGCCTGCTCCTCGGGCGGGGTGAACTGCGCCTGGGACATCCCGTCCGGCAGCGGTCCGCTGTCGATGAACACCAGCCGGGCGATGCGCTCCGGCATCCGGTCCGCGACGCCCGGGACCACGACCGCACCGGCGTAGCTGTGCCCGACCAGCACCACGTCGTGCAGGTCTTCGTAGCGGATCAGGTTGAGTACGTCGGTGATGTGCGTTTCCAGGCCGGTCTCGGGCCCGGCGAGGTGAACCCGCTCGCCCATCCCGGTCAGGCTCAGCGGATGTACGTCGTGGCCACGACCGCGCAGCTCGTCGGTGACGGAGCGCCAGGCCCAGGCCCCGAGCCAGAAGCCGGGGAGAAGTACGTAGGTTGCCATGGCAGGCACGTTAGGACGGGTACAGGACAGATTCCGGCCTGTATCGGTACCGGAGAGCGGCCGTTCGCCCGATCGGCTACAACTGGCCGAGCCAGTCGGTCAGTATGCGGTTGACGTCCTCCGGCCGCTCCTGCCGGATCCAGTGGCCGCAGCCGTCGAGCTGCGCCCGGGCCGGCTGGCCGTCCGCCACCGATCCGATGTGTTCCGGGCAACCGAGCTGGGAGGACCCCCCGTGGGTGAGAACAAGCGGCTGATGCTGGCCGGGGAGTGGTACGTCCCCGACGACCCCGAACTACGCGACGACACCCAGCGCCGCGTCGAACTGTGCGCCGCCTACAACGCGGCCGCGGCGGCACCGCCCGCCGACCGGCACAAGATCCTCGCGGAGCTACTGGGTTCGGTGGCCGAATCCGTACGGATCAGAGCGCCGTTCCAGTGCGATTTCGGCTACAACATCAGCATCGGTGCCGGTACGTTCGTGAACTTCGGCGGCGTCTTCCTCGACACCGGCCGGATCACCGTCGGCGCCGATGTCCAGATCGGCCCGAACGTCCAACTCCTCACGCCCACCCACGAGTTGGACGCCGAGCGGCGACGGGCGGGCTGGGAGAAGGCCGAGCCCGTCACCATCGGGGACAACGTGTGGCTGGGCGGCGGGGTGATCGTCTGCCCCGGCGTGACGATCGGCGCCAGCACGGTGGTGGGCGCGGGCGCCGTCGTCACGCGGGACCTGCCGCCGAACGTCCTGGCGGTCGGCAATCCGGCCCGGGTCGTCCGCGAGCTGGCCTGACCTCGGCGAAAGCGGGGGAAGCGGGTGGCGAGGGGCTACTGAACGCCCAGCGCCATCCACTTGTCCGTCGTCTCCAGCGTCCGGAAACCGATCTTCTCGTAGACGCCGTGGGCGTCCGCCGTGGCGAGCAGGATCCGGCGCAGCCCGGCGGGCTCCAGGTGGTCCCGGACGGCGCTCACCAGCGCGGTGCCGAGCCCCTTGCCGCGCGCGGCGGGGTCGACGTACACATCGCAGAGCCAGGCGAAGGTGGCGTGGTCGGTGACGATCCGCGCATAGCCGAGCTGCTCGCCCGAAGTCCGGTCGTACGCGCCGAAGTTGAGGGATCCGGCGATGGCGGCGTCCTGCTTCGCACGGCTGCGGCCGAGCGCCCAGTAGGCGTCGGTGGAGAGCCAGTGGTGGACCCGGGCCGCATCGAGCCGCGCGGGGTCGCTGGAGATCACGTACTCACGGAAGATCACATCGCTCATACCGGGAGCGTCGCAGGCGTCGGCCCGATTGTCAGTGGCGGATGCCACGCTGTCCTGGTGGTACGGGGTCCGGCTGACCCAGCACTTCGTCCAGCGCCGTGCGCAGCCTGCGTACCCCCTCGGTGATCTCCGTGCGGCCCGTCACGCCCGCGAAGCTGAGGCGGATGTGGGCGGCCGGGGGTTCGGCGCTGAAGTAGGGGCGGCCGGGGGTCACGGCGACGCCCGCACGCAGGGCGGCGGAGAGGAAGGCGGGCTCGGGGGCGCCGTCGGGCAGGCGGAGCCAGAGGTGGTAGCCGCCGGACGGGACGTGGGGCAGGGCGAGTTCGGGGAGGTGGTGCAGGACGGCGGCGGCCAGGGTGTCCCGGCGTGCCGTCAACTCGGCGGAGACGGCGCGCAGATGGCGGCTCCAGGCCGGGGAGCCGACGAGTTCGAGGGCAGTCTCCTGCAGCGGGCGCGGGACGAAGAACGAGTCGACGACCTGGATGGCGCGCAGCCGTTCCCGTACGGGCCCGCGGGCGGCGAGCGCGCCGACCCGCAGGCTCGGTGAGGTCGCCTTGGTGAGGGAGGAGACGTGGACGACGACACCGTCGGGATCGTCGGCGGCGAGCGGGGCGGGCAGCGGCGGCGCGTCCTCGTGGACGATCCGGCGGCCGAAGTCGTCCTCCACGACGAACGCGCCGAAGGAGTGCGCGATGCGGACCACTTCGCGGCCGCGGTCCGGGGCGAGGAGGGCGCCGGTCGGGTTCTGGAAGAGGGGCTGGCAGACGAACACGCGGGCGCCGGTGGCCCGGAAGGCCCGGGAGAGGAGTTCGGGGCGCACTCCGTCGGCGTCGACCGGCACCGGCACGGGGCGCAGGCCCGCGGCTCGGGCGATGGCCAGCATGCCGGGATAGGTGGGTGATTCGACCAGGACGGGAGCGCCGGGCGCGGCGAGCGCGCGCAGGGTGGTGGTCAGCGCGGTCTGGCCGCCCGCGGTGACCAGGACGTCGGCGGCGGTGACGGTGCCGCCGATCTCGCGAGCGAACCATTCGCGCAGCTCGGTGAGGCCGTCGACGGGCGGCCGGCCCCAGGCGCCGGGGCGGCGGCCGGCCCGGGCGAGGGCGGCGGCCATGGCCTGCTCGGGCCGCAGCCCGGGGTCGAGATAGCCGCCGCTGAAGTCGATGACGCCGGTCGGCGGCGCGGTGAGGGTGGCCAGGACGCCGCCCGCGTCGACCGCGCGGGGGGCCGGATCGGTGGCGCCGTCGGCGCTGAGGGCGACCTCCTGCCAGGAGGTGTCACCGGCGCGCGCGGTGACCGTGCGCGGCTCGGCGCGGTAGGCGCCCGCGCCGGGGCGGGTGACGACCAGGCCCTCTGCGACGAGCCGGGCGAGCGCGCGCGAGACCGTCACCGGGGAAACCCGGTAGCGCTCGACCAGGGCCCGGCTCGACGGGAGCTTTCCGCCCACTGAGTAGCGGCCGAGCTCGGCCCGCAGGGATTCTGCCAATTCCGCCACACTGCTACGCTCATGCATGACAGCACAGGATAGCGCTACTCCCCTTACGTCGATAGCGGTCAGCCGGGCCGACAGCCCCGCCCTGCCGCGCGGGACGGTTCTCGCCGCGCTCGGCGTGGTTTCTTTCTCGCTGACCTTCCCGGCCACCGCCTGGGGCCTGGAGAGCTTCGGGCCCTGGTCGCTGGTGTCGCTCCGGATCGCACTGTCCGCGCTGATCGCCGGCGCGCTGCTGGCCGGCCGCCGGGTGCCGTTCCCCGACCGGTCGCACTGGCCCGGCCTCGCCATCGTCGCGGGCGGCTCACTGGTCGGGTTCCCGCTGCTCACGACGATCGCCTTGCAGACCTCCACGACCTCGCACGCCGCCGTGGTGATCGGGCTGCTGCCGCTGGCCACGGCGGCGCTGGGCGCGGTGCGCACCCGGCGGCGGCCGTCGCGGGCGTTCTGGCTGGCCTCGCTGGCCGGGGCCGCGGTAGTGGCCGCGTTCACGGTGCAGCAGAGCGGCGGCGCCCTGTCCACCGGCGATGTGTACCTGTTCGCGGCGCTGCTCGTCTGCGCGGCCGCGTACGTCGAGGGCGGCAGGCTGGCCGCGGTCATGCCGGGCTGGCAGGTGGTCGGCTGGGCGCTGGTGCTGTGTCTGCCGCTCGCCCTGGCCGGGGCCGCGGTGGCGCTCGCGTACGAGCCCTGGCGGCTCACCGCGCACGGTGTGACCGGGCTGCTCTGGGTGGCCGTGGGCTCCAACTTCTTCGGCCTCTACGTCTGGTACCGCGGCCTGGCCGCGATCGGCGTGCCGAAGGCCAGCCAGCTCCAATTGACCCAGCCGCTGCTCACCCTCATCTGGTCGGTGCTGCTGCTCGGCGAGCACCTGTCCCCGGCCGCCCCGCTGGCCGCCGCCGGGGTACTGGTGTGCATCGCGGTGACCCAGCGGGCCAGATCCTGAGCGGTGGCGAGTTCCGTGTGCCGTCCTAGACTGGCCGCATGCGAGCAAGCGTGGGCGACCGAATCCTTGTACACGGCAGGACCGTCGGCCAGCACGACCGGCAGGCCGAGGTCATCGAAGTGCTGGGTCCCGACGGAACTCCCCCGTTCCGCGTGCGGTTCGAGGACGGGCACGAAACCCTGATGTCGCCGGGCCCGGACACCGTGGTGCGGCACATCGCCGAGGACGCGTAGCGGCGCAGGCCGCGGGCCCCTCAGCGGGCCCGGGCCGGGTAGTGGTCGGCGACGACGCGGGCCATGGCTCCGGTGCGGTCCTGGGTGACCTCCTGCGCGGCGAAGAAGCAGTGGCCGCGCACCGCGGGGTACCGCTGCGCCAGGGTCAGGTGGCGGGACAGTTCCGCCGGGTCCTGCCAGGCTTCGGGCTGCGCCGGATCTCCGGCCTTGTACAGCGCCTCCCCGATGTACAGGTCGACGCCGGTGCCCCGGGCCACCGCGTCCCACCAGGGCACCAGAACGGCGTAATCGGCCGCCTCGAATCCGATGTTCCAGTAGAGCTGCGGGCAGATGTAGTCCAGCAGACCCTCGCGCACCCAGGTGCGGGTGTCGGCGTGCAGATCGTCGTAGGTCGCCACGCCGGACCGGGTCGCGGAGCCGCGATCGTCGCTCGCCGCGTTGCGCCACACCCCGAACGGGCTGATCCCGAACCGCACCCGGCCGTTGATCTTCTTGATCCGGGCGGCGGTCTCGCGCACCAGCAGGTCGATGTTGTCGCGCCGCCACGCGTCGCGGTCCGGGAAGGCGGACCCGTACCGCTCGTAGGCCTCGTCGTCGTCGAAGCTCTGGTCCGCCACCGGATAGGGGTAGAAGTAGTCATCCCAGTGCACGCCGTCGATGTCGTAGCGGCGTACGGCGTCCAGCATGGCGTCCTGGACGAAGCGGCGGACCTCGGGCAGGCCCGGGTTGTAGTAGAGCTTCCCGCCGTACGGGACGACCCAGTCGGGGTGGACGCGCGCGGGGTGCGTCGGGGCCAGCCGTGCCGGATCGGTGTGGTGGGCGACCCGGTACGGGTTGAACCAGGCGTGCAGTTCGAGGCCGCGCCGGTGCGCCTCGGCCACGGCGGTGCCCAGCGGGTCCCAGCCGGGGTCCTCGCCCTGCACTCCGGTGAGGCATTCGGACCAGGGCTCGTACCGGGACGGCCAGAACGCGTCGGCGGTCGGGCGGACCTGGAGGACCACCGCGGTGAGCCGCCGCTCGACCGCCTTGTCGAGGTGGGCCAGGAGTTCGGCGCGCTGGGCCGCGGCGCCGAGGCCGGGCCTGGTGGGCCAGTCGCGGTTGGCGGCCGTCGCCAGCCAGACGCCGCGGAACTCCCGCGCCGCTCCCCTGGCCTCGGCCACCGCCCGCACGGCGGTTTCGAGGCTTTCGTCCCGGTCCGCGGCAAGCGCCCCACCGGCTGTGATCAGCCCGCTCAGCGCTCCCGCCGTGCCCGCCACAAAGCCCCGCCGAGTGATTCGTCCCACGTTGACACCCCTCGCTCCGGTCGGATGACCCAGGTGTACCGGACGGCATGCCCGCCCCGGCCCCTCATGCCCTCGCGCGTCCGGAGTAACGTCAAGGGCCGAAGGCGGGCGCCGGAATCACACGGGGGACCCGCCGGGGACCGCAGTAGAGCGAAAGGCACGATGTGACCGACATCGAACGCGTCGGAATTGTGGGCTGTGGCCAGATGGGCGCGGGCATCGCGGAGGTGTGCGCGCGCAGCGGCCTGGACGTCATGGTCGCCGAGACCACCGGCGAGGCCCTGGAGATCGGCCGCACCCGGCTCCACAACTCCCTCTCGAAGGCCGCCGAACGCGGCAAGATCACCGAGGAGGAGCGCGACGCGACGCTCGGCCGGCTGAGCTTCACCACCGACCTCGGCGAGTTCGCCGACCGCGATCTCGTGATCGAGGCCGTCGTGGAGAACGAGCAGGTCAAGACGGAGATCTTCCAGATCCTCGACCAGGTGGTGACCCGCCCGGACGCGATCTTGGCCTCCAACACCTCCTCCATCCCGCTGGTGAAGCTCGCGGTCGCGACCTCGCGTCCCGACCAGGTCATCGGCATCCACTTCTTCAACCCGGCCCCGGTGCAGAAGCTGGTCGAGCTGATTCCCGCGCTCACCACCTCCGAGGGCACCATCAGCCGGGCGCAGGCCCTGGTCGAGAAGGTGCTCGGCAAGCACGCGATCCGCGCCCAGGACCGTTCGGGCTTCGTGGTCAACGCGCTGCTCATCCCGTATCTGCTCTCGGCGATCCGGATGTTCGAGTCGGGCATCGCGAGCCGTGAGGACATCGACAACGGCATGGAGCTGGGCTGCGCCCACCCGATGGGCCCGCTGAAGCTCTCCGACCTCATCGGCCTGGACACGGTCGCCTCGGTCGCGGACTCGATGTACGACGAGTTCAAGGAGCCGCTGTACGCCGCTCCCCCGCTGCTCCAGCGCATGGTGGACGCGGGCCGCCTCGGCCGCAAGACCGGGTCCGGTTTCTACTCGTACGCCTGAGTAGAGCGGCGTACGTCTGCTCCGCAGGTGTACGTCCGAAAGGCGTGGGCCGGGCTCGTTCCGCGCACACCGGGTGTGCGGACCGAGCCCGCATATGCCCATCGCACACGCTCCCGTCCCTGGAACACGGCTAGTTGACTCGAAGCCAACACATCAATGGCACGTCCGGAGCAGGACTTAAGGAGCCACGCCGTGTCCAGGGACCCGGGACATCCGACGACCGTCGACGAACTCGCGGAGTTACGCCGCTGCTTGGACGTCGGCCTGACCCGCATGGACGGGCAGCACGCGCTGCTCGCCCAGCGGGGCGAGCAGACCGAGCATGAACTGACCGATCTGGTGGAACGGGTGGCGGCCCTCGAACACCTGAGGTGGCCGCTCCCCGCCGTCACCGTGCTGAGCGCCGTCGGCGCACTCTCGCTCGCCGTGTGGCAGGCCCTCGGGCACTAGCGCCGGGCGGTCAGCCGTCGGCGAGCCGCAGATGGTGCAGGAGCAGGAGGCCGGCCGCCATGTTGGCGGCCGGGACCTCCCCCCGGGCGACCATGTCGGGCACCAGCTTGAGCGGTATCCACTCGCGTCGGGACGACTCGAAGTCGTCCTTTGGATGGCCGGTGTACTCGGCCGACTCGGACCAGAACAGATGGTGCCGGGCGTCGATCAGCCCGTTGGCGGGCTCGACGGTGAGCAGGTGCTTGAGCGGCCCCGGCCGCCAGCCGGTCTCCTCCTCCATTTCGCGGGCGGCGGCGGCTTCGACGTCCTCGCCGTCCTCGACGACTCCGGCGGCCAGCTCCCAGCCCCAGCTGTCGGTGATGAAGCGGTGCCGCCAGAGCAGCAGCACCTCGTTGGCCTCGTTGACGACCGTTGCCACGGCGACCGCCCGCAGCCGGATCAGGAAGTGGTCCAGGTGCCGCCCGTCCGGGAGCTCCACGTCCGCGAGGTTGACCCGAAACCAGCGATTTTCATACACAGTTTGTTCGCTCAGGTTCGTCCACTGCACGTTTCTGCCACCTTCCGACAAGTAGATGGCAATATCGCAGCAGGCTGACGGTCAGAGCGGAACTCGAAGCGCCCCGTCGATCAGCTCGGCGGCTTCCTCGGCGCCGGCGCAACCGCTCTCGACCAGGTGCTCGCGCACCAGGCGCAGCCGGTCACGCAATCGCTGCGACTCCATCCCCCGGGCCCGCTCCGCCATTTCGACCGCGGTGGCCACGGCCCGGTCCGCGTCGCCCTGTCGCAGCTCGATCTGCGCGAGCATCGCAAGGCGGTGCACCCTGCCCCTGTCGTGGGAGGGCTCGTCGGCCGCCAGCGCCGCCTGCTCGCGCGCGGCCGTCAGATCGCCGAGGCTGAGCAGCGCCTCCGCCACCTGGACGTTGACCAGGCCCGGCTGGACGTAGCCGGTCTCGGCCGGCTCCTGGCCCGGCCTGATCCGCCCGGCCGCCGACTCGGCGCTCCGGATCGAGGACAGCGCGCTCTGCCCGTCTCCCAGATGCGCGTACGCCTTGGCCTGCATGGCGTGCAGATCGGCCGCGAGCGCCGGGCTCAGCCGGCCGCCCGCCGCCCGCAGGGCCGCCTCCGCGAAGGCGACCGCCTGGCGGTGGTCCCGCATGAACAGCGACTGGTTGACGAGCAGCGCGATGACGTACGCCCCAAGTCCGCGGTCCCCGCTGGCCTTTGCCAGCCGCAGCGCCTGGTGGAAGTAGCGCTGGGCGAGCCCCTGGGCGTTGGAGTCGTAGGCGCAGATCCCCGCGATGGCCACCAACCCCCCGGTGGCGCGGTGGAGTTGGCGTCCGGTGGCGTCCGTGTAGCCGCCGCGCAGTAAGGGGGCGGTCTCGGCGTTGAGGAAGCCGACGATGCGGGAGCGGGTCGCGATGCCGCCCGCCTTGCGGTACATCAGCTCGTAGTGCTCGCGCGCCGCCCGCAGCATCTCGATGTCCGACTCGCCCACCGCGGTCTGGCCGTTGCGGGACACATCGGTGTCCTCCGGCGGGTTCTCCCACTCCCACACGGGCATGACGGCCGGGGTGCCGGTGACGGCCGGGGCGTCGAGTATGTGCGTGCGCTGCTGTTCGTCCGAGCGCCACAGGGCGGTCGCCCGCTCCACGAAGCCGGCGAGCGGCGAGCCGTGCGCGGGGACCGGCTCCCCCGGCACTCCGAGGCCCACGTCGTCGAGGGTGACCCGGCGGCGCAGCCGGCCCGCGAGCACCTCGCAGATGAGGTCGGGCACCTGGCCGCGCGGGCGCTGGCCCTTCAACCACCGGGCCACCGCGGTGTGTTCGTATCTGAGTACGAGGCCTCTGGCCCGGCCCGCCTGGTTCACCCGGGCCGCGAGCCCGGCGTGCGAGATCCCCGCCTCGTCCACCAGCGCGTCGAGCAGGGTATTGGGCTGCATGAGGCCCTCCGTTGGCTCGGTCCGGCCAGCGTAGTGGAGCCCGGTTCACACGGGGTGTGAACCGAGTACCCGCATTTATGCGCTGCGCTCTCTGCCCCTGAGCGCCCCCAGTCGATTGACTCGGAACCGCCTCCTTATTGAGGCGGCCGGGCCGCCGGCTCCCCCTCGTACAGTGCGGCGGCCCGCACCCGGCGCCGTCCGCCCTGTCCGCGCTGCCCGGCACTCCCGGCAGGGCGACGGCGCCCCACTTCACTGGCCGACCCGGGCCGCCTCGCCGCCCGTTGACTGGACGGGCACCCGGACCCGGTCGTTGCGCAGAACCAGGAGGGCCACATCGTCCGAGAGCCGCCCGCCGGTGTGGCGCAGCAGCGCGCGCTGCACCTCGTCCACCACCCGCCGGGGCGACACCGGCGAGGGGCGGGCCGCGGTGGCGAGCGCCTCGCGCAGCGCGAAGAAGCGCCCGGCGGCGTCCCGGGCGTCCTCGGCGCCGTCGGTGTGCAGGCAGAGCGCCTCGCCGGGCAGCAGCCGGGTGCAGCGCAGCAGCGGCAGTTCGGCCGGGAGCGGAAAGGGGCCGAGCGGCGGCAGCGGGTCGCCGGGCGTGAGGGGCTCGGCGCCGCGGCTGAGCCGATGGGGCCAGGGATGACCGCAGTTGAGGGCGTACACATCGCCGCTGGGAGCGATCTCCAGGAGCAGTACGGTGACGAACTCCTCGGCGAGCGGACTCTCCGGCTCGCCGCCGCCCGCCGCCGGATGCTCACCGCGGCAGCGCTCCCGCAGATGCCGGGCCAGCGTCCGGTCCAACCTCCGCAGCACGCCCGCGAGTTGGGGCTCGTCGTGAGCGGCCTCGCGGAAGCTGCCGAGGACGGCGGCGACCGCGCCGATCGCCCCGAGTCCGTGGCCGCGCACATCGCCCATCACGACGCGCACCCCGTACGGGGTGGACATCACCTCGTACAGGTCGCCCCCGACCGAGGCCCCACGGCTGGCGGAGAGCTGGCCGGCGGCGAGCGCGAACCCGTCGAGCCGCGGGGGCGGCGGCCTCAGCAGCACCCGCTGGGTGATCTCGGCGATCTGCCGGATCCGCCGCAACTCCCCGGCCGCCGCGCTCCGTACCGCGTTGGCGAGCCAGAGGACGGCGACCAGGAAGGCGAGGCAGGTGGCGACCCGCAGGCCCATGCCGTCCTCGCCGGCCAGCGGACAGGTCAGTTCCCAGGCGATCACCAGGACGAGCCAGCAGGCCGGGAGGAGGAGGGCGAGGGCCCGCCGGGAGCGGAGGGCGGTGGCACAGGCCCAGGTCCATCCCGGTGTACGGATCATGCCGTCGGCCCCCCTGGGGAGTGTCCGGTGGGTCATGGCCGGGGCCGGCCCGCACGGCCGGATTGATTCTGTCGATCGTCCGTACTTTCTTGAGCGGTTCGACCGGATTTCCACCCGAACGAGTGAGAGGGATCGGCTCGTTCCGGACACACACGACAGGGGCGCACCGGGAGTCCCGGTGCGCCCCTGTCGGCGGATCCCGCTGGAGCTACGCCCCGCGCAGCACCGCGCCCATGCGCTCGCCGGCGAGGGCCACCGCCGCGTCGCGGGCGGCCGAGGCCTCCTCGACGGTCAGGGTGCGGTCGGCGGCGCGGAACCGCAGCGCGTACGCCAGGGACTTCTTGCCCTCGCCGACCTGCTCGCCGCTGTAGACGTCGAACAGGCGGATGGACTCCAGGAGTTCACCGGCGCCCATGCGCAGCGAGTTCTCCACCGCGGCGGCCGGGACGTCCGCGTCGACGACGAGCGCCACGTCCTGGGTGGCCACCGGGAAGGCGGAGATCTTCGGCGCCTGCACGGTGCCCTCGCCGGCCCGCTCAAGGAGGTCCAGGTCGAGCTCCATGGCGCAGGTGCGGGCGGGCAGACCGAACGCCTTCACGACGCGCGGGTGCAGCTCGCCGGCGTGCCCGACGAGGGTCTTCACACCCTCGGGGAACACATACAGCTCGGCGCAGCGGCCCGGGTGCCAGGGGCCGTACCGGCCCTGGTCCACGGCGAGTTCGAGCCCCGCCTCGCGGGCCACGGTCCGGGCGGCCTCGACCGCGTCGGCCCACTCCGCCGGGCGGCCCTTGCCCCACCAGCCGGCCTGCTCGCGGGCACCGGCGACGACGACGGCGGCGTGCCGCGGCTGCACCGGCAGCACGGCGTCAAGGCCGGCGATCTCCTCGTCGGTGGGACGGCGGTCGACGGGCAGCCGGGCGGCGGTGCCAGGGGTCGGCGAGGGGTGGAAGACCAGACCCGTCTCGAAGAGCGCCAGGTCGTGGCTGCCGCGGCCGTCGTTGCGGCGCAGCGCGGCGAGCAGCCCCGGCAGGAGCGTGGTGCGCAGCGCCGGCTCTTCGTCGCTGAGCGGGTTGACCAGCTTCACCGCACGGCGGTTCGGGTCGTCCGCTTCGAGCCCGAGCTGGTCGAAGACCGACTCGGCGATGAACGGGTAGCTCGGCGCCTCGGTGTACCCGGCCCCGGCGAGCGCGCGGCCGACCCGGCGGTGCAGGCGCTGCCGCTCGGTCAGCCCGCGTCCCGCGGGCGGCTTGGGCAGGGTGGCGGGCAGGTTGGCGTAGCCCTCCAGCCGGATGACCTCTTCGGCGAGGTCGTTCGGCTCGGTGAGGTCGGGGCGCCAGGACGGCACGGTGACGACGAGCTCGTCCTGCCCGTACGCGTCGCAGCCGACCTGCTGGAGGCGGCGTACGACGGTCTCGCGGCCGTACTCGATGCCCGCGACGCGGTCCGGGTGGTCAGCGTGCATGGCGATGCTGCGCGGCGCGGACGGCGAGACGATCTCGGTGACGCCGGCCTCGGCCGTGCCGCCCGCGAGCAGCACGAGCAGGTCGACGGTCCGCTGGGCGGCGGCCGCCGCGGCCTGCGGGTCGACCCCGCGCTCGAAGCGCTTGGACGCCTCGGAGGACAGCTTGTGGCGGCGCGCGGTGCGGGCGATGGCGACCGCGTCGAAGTGCGCGGCCTCGATGACGACGTCGGTGGTGCCCTTGACCTCACCGGTCCCCGGGTCCGTGACGGCGTCGGCGATCTCGGTGTTGGCCCCGCCCATCACACCGGCGAGGCCGATGGGGCCCCGGCTGTCGGTGATGACGAGGTCGGCGGCGTCGAGCTTGCGCTTGGCGCCGTCGAGGGTGGTGAGGAGCTCGCCGGCCTCGGCGCGGCGGACCCCGATGGGCCCCTCGACCAGGGTGCGGTCGTAGGCGTGCAGCGGCTGGCCGAGCTCGATCATCACGTAGTTGGTGATGTCGACGGCGAGCGAGATCGGGCGCATCCCGGCCTTCTGCAGCCGTCGCTGGAGCCAGATCGGGGAGCGCGCCTCGGGGTCGAGGCCGGTCACGGTGCGCGCGGTGAAGCGGTCGCAGCCGATCGGGTCGGCGATCTTCACCGGGTAGCCGTACGAGTTGGGCGCGGGCACGTCGAGCAGCGCCGGGTCGCGCAGCGGCAGACCGTAGGCGATCGCGGTCTCCCGGGCGACACCGCGCATCGACAGGCAGTCGCCGCGGTTGGCGGTGACGGCGATGTCGAGGACCTCGTCGACGAGTTCGAGCAGCGCGATGGCGTCGGTACCGACCTCGTGCTCCGGGGGGAGCACGATGATGCCGCCGGTGGTGTCCGGGCCCATGCCGAGCTCGTCGCCGGAGCAGATCATGCCGTGCGAGGTCCGGCCGTACGTCTTGCGCGCGGCGATCGCGAAGTCACCGGGCAGCACGGCGCCGGGCAGCACCACGACGACCTTGTCGCCGACCGCGAAGTTGCGGGCGCCGCAGACGATCTCCTGGGGCTCGCCGGTGCCGTTGGCCATGCCGACGTCGACGGTGCAGAAGCGGATGGGCTTCTTGAAGCCGTCCAGCTCCTCGATGGTGAGGACCTTGCCGACGACCAGGGGGCCCTTGAGCCCGGAGCCGAGCTGCTCGACGGTCTCGACCTCCAGGCCGGCGTCAACGAGCTTGGCCTGCACGTCGCGGCCGGTCTCGGTGGCCGGCAGGTCGACGTACTCCCGCAGCCAAGAAAGCGGGACCCGCATCAGATCTCCATCCCGAACGGCCGGGTGAACCGGACGTCACCCTCGACCATGTCTCGCATGTCTTCGACGTTGTGGCGGAACATCAGCATTCGTTCGATGCCGAAGCCGAAGGCGAATCCGCTGTACTTCTCGGGGTCCACTCCGCAGGCGGTGAGCACCTTCGGGTTGACCATGCCGCAGCCGCCGAGCTCGATCCAGCCCTCGGAGGAGCAGGTGCGGCAGGGCCGGTCCGGGTTGCCGACGGACTCGCCGCGGCAGACGTAGCAGACCATGTCCATCTCGGCGGACGGCTCGGTGAAGGGGAAGAAGTTCGGCCGCAGCCGGGTCGTCATGTCCTCGCCGAAGAGCGCCTTGACCATGTGGTCGAGGGTGCCCTTGAGGTCGGCCATGGTGAGGCCCTCGTCCACGGCGAGCAGCTCGACCTGGTGGAAGACCGGGCTGTGCGTGGCGTCGAGTTCGTCGGTGCGGTAGACCCGGCCGGGGCAGATCACGTACACCGGCGGCTCGCGGTCGAGCATCGAGCGGATCTGCACGGGCGAGGTGTGCGTGCGCAGCACGACGCCGGAGTTGGCCGAGCGGTCCGGTCCCTGCACGAAGAACGTGTCGTGCTCGGTGCGGGCCGGGTGGTCCGGGCCGATGTTGAGCGCGTCGAAGGTGAACCACTCGGCCTCGGCCTGCGGGCCCTCGGCGACCTCGTAGCCCATGGCCACGAAGACGTCCTCGATGCGCTCGGAGAGCGTGGTCAGCGGGTGGCGGGCGCCGGCCGGTACCCGGTCGTACGGCAGCGTGACGTCCACCGCCTCCTCGACCAGGACGCGGGCGTCCCGCTCGTCCTCCAGCTCGGCCTGGCGGACGGCCAGGGCCTTGGAGACGGCGCCGCGGGCCATGCCCACGAGCTTGCCGGCGGCGGCCTTGGCCTGCGGCGGCAGGGCGCCGATCTCGCGGTTGGCGAGCGAGAGGGGCGAGGTGCCTCCGGTGTGCGCGGTCTTCGCCTGGGCGAGCGCTTCGAGGTCACCGGCGGCCGCGAAGGCGGCGAGCGCCTCGTCCCGCATGCGCTCGATCTCTTCCGGTTTCAGCGCCTCGACCTCAACAGGGTCGTACGACTTATTGGGTGCCGACATCTCTTCCCGTGCTTCCGATTGGCTTGGCTGGGGGTCCCCGCGACCGCGACAGCGATACCGCGATAGCGCGCGGACACAAACGCGCCAAAGGTCGAGTCTAACGGGGTGCAGGAATGCGAGTGCGCCCGTGGGCGGCTCGGGGGGCGATCTACTGGAGATACGCCGGAGCGCCGACGGGCAGGATAAATCGGAACTGGGCGCCGCCACCGGGCCCGCGCCCCACGGTGATGGTGCCGCCGTGCGCTTCGACGATGCCCTTGACGATGTACAGGCCGAGGCCGGTCCCGCCGCGCTTGCTCCCCCGCCAGAAGCGGGTGAAGACACGGCCCATCGACTCCTCGGGGATGCCTGGGCCCTCGTCGCTCACGGTGACGGCCGTTCCCTTCTCGTCGTGCTCTTCGATGCGGACGGGTGCTGGTGCCACCTCAATGGTGACGGTTCCCTCGCCGTGCCGCACCGCGTTTTCGAGCAGGTTGCCGAGCACCTGGTCGATCTTGTCCGGGTCCGCCCAGAGATCGGGCAGCGGACGCCGGATGCGGACCAGGAAGCGGTCCGGGGACTGGCCGGAGGCGACATGGGCCTGGATGTGGCGGCCGACGGCGGCCGGGATGTCGACGGGCTGGCGGCGCACTTCGAGCCGTCCGGAGTCGATGCGCGAGATGTCGAGGAGTTCGGCGATGAGCCGGGTGACGCGGTTGGCGTCGGCGTCGACGGTCTCCAGCATGAGCCGCTTCTGGTCGTCGGTGAACCGCTCCCACTTGGCGAGCAGGGTCGCGGTGAAGCCCTTCACGGAGGTCAGCGGGGAGCGCAGTTCGTGGGCGACGGTGGCGATGAGCTCGGCGTGGGAGCGTTCGGTGCGCCGCCGGGCCTCGGTCGAGCGCAGGCTGACCACGACCCGGCGGACCGGACCGGTGGGGTGCTCGCGCACGTAGCGCGCGGAGACCAGCACTTCGCGGCCGCCCGGCAGCAGCAGATTGCGTTCGGGCTGGCCGACCCGGATGGCGAGTCCGCCGTACGGATCGGTGAGCTGCCACCAGCGGCGGCCCTTGAGGTCCTCCAGGGGCAGCGCCCGCTCCAGCGGGCGGCCGAGCGCCTCGTGTTTCGCGACGGCCGTGATCCGCACCGCGGCGGCGTTGAAGCAGACCACCTGCCCCGTCTCGTCGGCGACCACGATGCCGTCGGGCAGGTCGTCGGGGTCGAAGCCGAGGACGTCAGGACGGTCGGAAGGGCACAGCGTGGTGCTGTTGCCGGTGCTGCTCATGCCGACAGCCATCCCCCTATCCCACCTCTCCGAAGCGCTGAGTGGGCCCCCGAGCCCGCAACACTACTAGTACGAGGTGACGGAGCGGCACCCTCCCGCAGCACGCTGCGCACGCGCGGAGGCGTAGAGGCACACGGCGGCGGCGGTCGCGAGGTTGAGGCTCTCGGCCTTGCCGTGGATGGGCACGCGCACCACGGCGTCCGCGAGTGCGCGGGTCTCCTCGGGCAGGCCCCAGGCCTCGTTGCCGAAGATCCACGCGGTGGGCCCGCCCATGGTGCCGGCGTCGAGCTCCGCGTCGAGGTCGTCCTCGCCCGCGCCGTCGGCCGCCAGGATGCGGACGCCCGCGTCCCGCAGCCCTTGGACGGCCTGCTCCACGGGTACGCCCACGGCGACCGGCAGATGGAAGAGCGAACCGACCGAAGCGCGCACGGACTTGGGGTTGTACAGGTCGACGGAGGCGTCGGTGAGGACGACCGCGTCGGCGCCGGCGGCGTCCGCGCAGCGCAGGACGGTGCCGGCGTTCCCGGGGTCGCGGACGTGCGCGAGCACGGCGACCAGCTTCGGCTCCGCCCGGAGGATCTCCTCGAACGGCGAGTCCAGGAAGCGGCAGACGCCGACCAGTCCCTGCGGGGTGACGGTCTGGGAGACCTCGGCGAGCACCTCGTCGTCGGCGTAGTGGACGCGGGCCCCGGCGTCCAGCGCGGCGGCCACGATATCGGCGTACCGCTCGGCGGCCTCGACGGTGGTGAACAGCTCGGTCAGGGTGGCCTCGCCGCCGCTGCGGTGCTCGACGGCCTCGCGCACGGCCTGCGGCCCCTCGGCGATGAACCGGCGTTCCTTGCCCCGGAAGTTGCGCCGGGCGAGCCGGCGGGCGGCGGCGACGCGCGGGGAACGCGGGGAGATCAGCTCGGGGGTGCCCATGGGTCGGCGGCTCTCATTTCGTACGTGGCGAGGGGAAACGCGGCGAGGGGGAACGCAGCGGACCCGCAGGCGGGAGGGCCTGCGGGTCCGGGCAATGCCAGAGGGGCTGCCTGATCAGGCGGCGGCCTTCGGCGCGTTGACGTCGCTCGGGAGGGCCTTCTGGGCCACCTCGACGAGCGCGGCGAACGCGTTGGCGTCGTTGACTGCGAGCTCGGCCAGGATCTTGCGGTCCACCTCGATGTTGGCGGCCTTCAGACCCTGGATGAGGCGGTTGTACGTCATGCCGTTCTGGCGGGCAGCGGCGTTGATGCGCTGGATCCACAGCTGACGGAAGTCGCCCTTGCGCTTCTTGCGGTCGTTGTAGTTGTAGACCAGCGAGTGGGTGACCTGCTCCTTGGCCTTGCGGTACAGGCGCGAACGCTGACCGCGGTAGCCGGAGGCCGCCTCGAGGATCGCCCGGCGCTTCTTGTGGGCGTTTACTGCCCGCTTGACGCGTGCCACTTGTTAACTCCTTGTAGCGGGGCCGTGGTTGGACTCACACGACCCGAAATCGAATAGGTCCCGGTCTCGACGTTCCGCCTCCGGTGACCGGAGGCGGCGGAACGTCACTTGCCGAGAAGCTTCTTGATCTTCTTGGCGTCGGCCGGAGCCAGGACGACCGTGCCCGTCAGCGAACGGGTCTTCTTGGACGACTTGTGCTCGAGCAGGTGGCGCTTGCCGGCGCGCTCACGGAGCACCTTGCCGGAGCCGGTGATCTTGAAGCGCTTGCTGGCACCGCTGTGCGACTTGTTCTTCGGCATAGCGCCGTTATCTCCTCGTCAGTGGCGCTCCCAGCCGGTCCGGGAACCGGCGCTCGGGAGCGTCATATGTATCGGATATCCGGAACGGCTGTCCCGGAATCAGGCCTCGGCGGGGTGTTCCTCGGCCACGGCTTCGGCGACGGGCGCCTCGGTCGCGGTCTCGTCCTCCGCCGCCGGAGCCGACTGACCCTGGCGCTCCGCCTTGCGGGCCGCCTGGGCCTCGCGGGCTTCGGCCATCGCCTCGGTCTTCTTCTTGTGCGGACCGAGGACCATGATCATGTTTCGGCCGTCCTGCTTCGGGCTGGACTCGACGAAGCCGAGCTCCTCCACGTCCGAAGCGAGGCGCTGGAGCAGTCGGTAGCCGAGTTCCGGCCGGGACTGCTCGCGACCACGGAACATGATCGTGATCTTGACCTTGTCGCCCTGCTTGAGGAACCGGACGACGTGACCCTTCTTGGTGTCATAGTCGTGCGGGTCGATCTTCGGCCGGAGCTTCATCTCCTTGATGACCGTGTGCGCCTGGTTCTTGCGCGCCTCACGGGCCTTCATGGCCGACTCGTACTTGAACTTCCCGTAGTCCATGAGCTTGCACACGGGCGGACGGGCGGTCGCCGCCACCTCGACCAGGTCGAGGTCGTACTCCTGTGCGAGCTCCAGGGCCTTGGCAAGCGGAACGATTCCGACCTGCTCGCCACTGGGGCCGACAAGTCGCACCTCGGGCACGCGAATCCGGTCGTTGATGCGGGGCTCGGCGCTGATGGATCCTCCTCGGTAGCACCACACGACTGACCTGCGGACAGCCGCGTACGTCTGTATGACGTGACCAACCGTCGCGGGGAACGAAAAATGCCCCGGACGGACACAGGCGGGGCTCCAAGAAAACCGGAACACCGCCGCGGTCCACCGCGGGGCGCACATCGGGCGGCTCCATCGTCCGTACGGAACGATGGTGGCCACCTGACCGGATGACCCGCCGCCCCGGAGGGTGGTCGGGTGGGAGATCGGAGCCTCCACTTGTGGGCCGGGCACACGTGCCTGGCCGGTCGTTACACAAGGTTAGCAGCAACCGGACAGGGGGGCTAATCGAGTGCGCGGGAGGAGCGGTGGCCCGCACCGCATATCGTGTGGGGCATGAGTGAAACGCCCCCCAACGAGTCCGCCGACTTCGACACCATGGCCCGCGACATCGCGGAGGTTCCCGCGGTCGAGGTGATCGTGACGGTCGCCGTGAACCTGATGAGCGCCGCCGCCGTGAAGCTCGGTCTTACCGAGGAGGGCGACCAGTACAAGGACCTCGACGAGGCCCGCAAGCTGGTGCACGCCCTGGCCGGTCTGCTCGACGCCGGGGCCACCGAGATCTCCTCCTTCCACGCGGCCCCGCTGCGCGACGGTCTGAAGTCGCTCCAGCTGGCGTTCCGCGAGGCGTCGATCGTGCCGGACGAGCCGGGCCAGGGCCCCGGCGAGAAGTACACGGGCGCCGTCTTCGGCTGAGGCCCCGAGCCGCTGCCGCTCCGGCTCCCGCTCAGCGGGTGAAGAGCGGCTCGTTCGGCGGCGGGGCCTGCATCGGCAGCAGGGCGAGGTCGAGGCCCCGTACCAGCCGGGCCCGCAGGGTCTCGTCGGCGGCGATCAGCTCCGCGACCCGGCGGGCGGCGTCGGCCGGCGCCGTCCCATCGGCAAGAACCAGGGCGAGCGTGCCGTCCGCGCTGCCGGGGCCGAGGTGGGCGCGCAGCACCGCGGGGACGGCCGCCACGGCGGAGCGCACCGCTTCGAGCACCGACGGGTCGTCCAGCGGGTCCGCGCTGGTGCGGCCCTCCGCGAGGGCGAGCAGGGCCGCGCCCTTCAGTTCGTACGCGACCGGGCCCGCGAGGTCGATGACCACGGTGTCGGCCTTCTCGTGGACGGCGGCCGCGAGGGCCTGGTGCAGCGGGACGGCGACCGGCCGGGCGGCGGGGTCCCACAGTGCGAGCGCCTCGATGGAGGTGAAGGCGGGCAGCGCCGTGCGGTCGCCCGCCTTGAGGGTGGGGACGGCCATGTCGCTGGTCTTCTCGCGCTTGAGGCCCCTCTCGTCGATCTCGCTCTCGCCGAGCATCGCGACCACGGGGACCAGCAGGCGGGCCGTCGTCAGCGCGGCCAGCACCCGCGGCTCGGCCGATCGGTCCTGGGCCCAGGCGGCCAGCGCCTCGGTCAGTTCGGGGGCGGCAGTGCCGTCGTCGTCGGAGAAACCGGAATCCGGAATGTTCTTGAGCGCCACGGCACGAGCCTAACCGGGGCCGGTACCGGCCCCGGCACGGCCTTGGCGCAGGACCGGCTTCAGAGCCACTCGCGCGGGGTTCTGACCCGGGTGGAGCGCCACAGGACGACGCCCGCGGTCAGCAGCAGGACACCGCCGCCCGCGGAGACGGGGGCCAGCCAGTTCGCCGGGGCGTCGGCGGAGACCGGGGCGTCCGGGCCGCTGCCGAAGTAGGCCTTGCCGTACGCCGTGGACTCGGAGCGCAGCCCGGCGGGCTTCAGCTTCGCGGCGGCGGCGAGGGCGGCGGCGGGGTCGACCATGCCGTAGCCGCGGGCGTCGTCGCGGCCGCCTTGCGGGGCGTCCCGGGCGGTGTCGGCGAGCAGCTTCTTGATCTGCGCGGGGGTGAGCCCGGGGTGGCCGGAGCGCACGAGGGCGACGGCGCCGGAGACGAACGCGGAGGCCGCGCTGGTGCCCCAGCCCTCGTAGTACTTGAGGTCGGGGTCGGCGATGACGACGTCCACGCCGGGCGCGCTGACGGTGGCGTACCAGCGGCGGGTGGAGAAGGAGGCGTGGGTGCCGTTCTTGTCGACGGCGGCCACCGCGATGACGCCGGGGTAGGCGGCCGGGTAGGAGATGTGGTCACCCTGGTCTCCGCCGTTGCCCGCGGAGGCCACGACGACGGCGCCCTTGCCGAGCGCGTACTGGATCGCGGCGTCCTCGGCGGGTTCGGGGTGCGCGGATTCGCTGTCGTCGCCGAGCGAGAGGTTGATGACGTCGGCGCCGTTGTCGGCGGCCCAGCGGATGCCGTCGGCGAGCGCGCCGCCCTTGGTCTCGCGGGCCTGCTTGCGGGCCGGGTCGGTCGATTCGAGGATGACCCGGACCGGGAGGATCCTGGCTTCGGGGGCGATGCCGAGCACCCCGGACTCGTTGTCGGCGCCGTGCCCGTGACCCGCGATGATGCCGGCCATGGCGGTGCCGTGCCGGGCCCAGTCGCGGCTGCCCTGGCTCGCGCCGAAGCCGATGAGGTCGGTGCCGGGCAGGACCTGTCCGGCGAGGTCGGGGTGGCCGGCGTCGACGCCGGTGTCGAGGACGGCCACCGTGACGCCCTTGCCCTTGGCCGTACGCCACGCCTGCTGCGTGTGCATCGCGCCCAGCTCCCACTGGCGGTCGCGGATGCCGTCGGCGCGGGCCGGGGCGGCGGTCAGCAACAGGGTGAGCGCGGCGGCCGACGCGAGTGCGGCGGTGCGGCGCAGCCGGACGGACTTGGTCATCGAGCGGGCTCCGGGGTGGCGGCGGCCTTCTTGCGCAGGCCGCGTTCGATGTTGTCCGCGATGCCCTTGGCCTCGAAGCCCAGGCCGGCCTCGGCGGCGGGGCCGGTCGCGCCGACGGCGGTGGCCTGATCGGCGGACTGGGGCGCGGCGACCGGGCGGCCGTCGGCGAATCCGGAGACGGCGGTGACGACGACGGGTGCGTCGGTGAGGACCCGTACGGTCCAGCTCGCCCGCTGCTTGTCGCCGAAGGCGGCGGCCTCGGTGTCCTTGACGGAGAAGGTGCGCGGCATCAGATCGCTGCGGTCGCCGAGCTTCTCATTGACGAACCGGTTCTCCAGAGCGGTCATCGCGGCCGGTTCGGCCTGGGTGAAGACCAGGCCGACGGTGGTCACGCTGCTGCTGGTCGCGTCGGTGTAGGTGGCGCGCACCATGCGGGCGCAGCCGACCGGTTCGAGCACCTTGAGGAGCAGCGGGTCGAGAGCGCCCGCGCAGTCGCTGTCGGGCGCGACGCCGATCCGTATCCAGTCGCGCTCGGCGCCGCCGGGGCCCGCGCCGGTGCCCGTGATGGTGCGGGGGAAGAGGGTGTCGACCGGCACGCTGTGCCACAGGTCGCGGGCGGCGGCGTAGTTGCTGCGGGCGGCGGGCCCGGCGGAGTCGCCGCCCAGCCAGGTTCCGGCGGCGGCCCCGCCGATGAGCCCGGTGCCGAGGACCACGCAAGCGGCGGCCGCGGCCACGACTCCGGGCCGCCGGGAGGGCACCGGCCGCAGCCCGGTGGGCTCGTCGGAGAGGGGCTCCGGGGGCAGCAGCGGCCGCGGCGGGGCGGCGGGCAGCGGGGGTATGACGGGGGGCGGCGGGGCCGAAGTCATGGGCGGTATGGGGGTGTTCGGCAGGACCGGGCCCGGGTCGATCAGGTCCAGGGCCGAGCGCAATCGGCCCGCGGCGTCCCCGGGGGCCCACGGCTCGGGGGCCGGTGCGAGCTCGCCGGACGGCTCGGGTTCCGGTGCGGGCGGCGGCGGTTGAGGGGTGCTGGGGCGTCGTGCGTCGGTGGTCATCCGCCCCCCTCGTACCCCTCGTGCCGTCCGGTTCAGCCCGTTACCCGCTCGGGCGTCACTCTACGGGCTGATCCTGTGCGGGCCGAGACCGGTCCGCAGGCCCGCGGCATCTGCGCCGATCGTCCCCCTACCTTGTGGTAACCGGTTCTGGCAGGCTTCCGCCATGACACCCCGCGCCGCTGACCGCGCCCGGTACGACCGGGCGACCGCTCATCTCGATGCGCCCGTCGCGATCGTCGATCTGGAGGCGTTCGACGCCAACGCGGACGATCTGGTCCGCCGGGCGGCCGGAAAGCCGGTCCGGGTCGCCAGCAAGTCGGTGCGGTGCCGGGCCCTGCTTGAGCGGGTGCTCGCCCGGCCCGGTTTCGCGGGCCTGATGTCCTTCACGCTCGCCGAGTCGGTGTGGCTGGCGCGGGCCGGGTTCGACGACGTCCTGCTCGCGTATCCCTCGGCGGACCGCGCCTCCTTCGCCGAGCTTTCCGCGGACCCCAAGCTGGCGGGGGCCGTCACCGTGATGATCGACGACCCGGCGCAGCTGGACCTCGTGGACCGGGCGCGCGAGCGCGAGGGCCTGGAGATACGGGTCTGCCTGGAACTGGACACCTCGCTCCACCTCCTCGGCGGCCGGCTGCGGGTCGGCGCACGCCGCTCCCCGCTGCGCACCCCCGCCCAACTCGCCGATCTGGCCCGCTCGGTGGCGCGCCGGCCGGGTTTCCGGCTGGTGGGTCTGATGGCGTACGAGGGGCATGTGGCCGGGGTCGGGGACGCGGTGGCGGGGCGCCCGGTGCGGTCGCGGGCGATCCGGCTGATGCAGGCGGCGGCCCGCCGGGAGCTGGCGGCCCGGCGGGCCGAGGTGGTCCGCGCGGTGCGGGCGGTCGTACCGGACCTGGAGTTCGTCAACGGCGGCGGCACCGGCAGCGTCCAGCACACGGCGGCCGAGGCGGCGGTGACCGAGATCGCGGCGGGGTCGGGGCTGTATGTGCCGCGGCTCTTCGACAACTACACGTCGTTCAGCGGGCGTCCGGCCGCGCTGTTCGCCCAGCCTGTGGTGCGCCGGCCGGGCGTCGGGGCCGTGACGGTGCTGGGCGGCGGGTACCCCGCGTCGGGCGCGCCCGGCGCGGACCGGCTGCCGGTGCCGTATCTGCCGGAGGGACTGCGCTACGACCCGCAGGAGGGCGCGGGCGAGGTGCAGACGCCGCTGCTCGGCTCCCCCGCCGACGATCTGCTGATCGGCGACAAGGTGTGGTTCCGGCACGCGAAGGCGGGCGAACTGTGCGAGCGCTTCGAGGAGTTGCAGCTCGTCGAGGGCGACCGGGTGACGGCGACCGTGCCGACGTACCGGGGTGAGGGCCGTACGTTCCTGTAGGCCTGGGCGTTACGTTCCGGTAGGCCTCGGAGCACTGGCTCTCAGCCGGACGGCGGGGCGAGGCTGCTGCCGACTCCGCCGTTCTGTCCGCCGCCGATGGGCGCGATGCCGCGGGTGATGGTGTCCATGAGGCTGAGCGGCGGCCCGGCGGAGCCCGCGTCGAAGGCGAACCGGGCGATGACCATCGCCTCGCTGCCGACGGTCGAGGGGAAGGCGAGCGACTGGACGTAACCGCCGGGCCCCGCGCCGGTCTTGACCTCCCAGCGCACCAGGTAGCCGGTGCGGCCGTTCACCACCACCTGACCGGACTTCACTTCGCGGTGCGAGGTGATGCCGTTGTAGTGGCGGCTGCCGACCGGGTCGCGGTCATAGGCGGCGTTGGCCGCGTCGCCGATGTCGTTCTTGGCGACGGCCTCGGCGGTCTTGAGGCCGGTCGAGGCGGCCGTGGCGGTGGTGACCCTGCCGTGCGGGCAGAACCCGGAGGCGCCGGGGCAGTTGTAGGTGTCCTTCGTCTGCATGGTGACGAGCCCGCCGACCATGTCGTCCGTCTTCTCCCAGCCGTCCGGGATCGGCAGGGTGATGCCGTCGAGCTGATCGACCAGGGTGTTCGGATCCGCGGATGGCGGTGAACTCGCCTTCGGCGGCGGCGAGTTGGTGGCACTGGCCGCCGTGGTGCCGGTGGAGCCGCCCGGCGTCTTCGGCGCCCCGTCGTCGCCCTTGCCGAGGACGACGACTCCGCCGGCGATCGCGGCCACCAGGACCACGGCCGCCGCGCCGATCGCCACCAGCGGGCCGCGCCGCCGTACGGGCGGCCCGGCGACGGTGACCGGCTGCGGCGGAGTGACCGGCTGCGCCGGGCCGAACGCCTGCCCGCCCGGCGCTCTGGTGTGGGCGGTCCAGGCGGTGCCGTCCCACCAGCGCTCGACACCGGGCACGCCCGGATCCGGGTACCAGCCGGGCGGGGTCGTCATGGTCATGGCCACACCTTAGAGCCTGCCTCCAGAGGGCGTCCGGCGGACCGTGGCCACACCTTGGATCCGGGTTCAGCCCGCGTACACCGTGTCCCGCTGGTCCGGGACGATCGAGCCGTCGCCGCGCCTGACCGGGGCGGGGGTGCCGTCGTGGCCGGTGTAGCCGGTGGAGGCGCACGGGTACGGCGCCGTCTTCTGCTGCTTCGGCTCGATGAACATCGGGTTCACGATCCAGCGGCCGTCGTGGTCGTCGTACGCCCGGCACATCAGCTCGTTCTTGTTGCGGTTCAGGGCGAGCCGCAGTCCGGTGGCGTCCCGCAGGAAGGAGACGTCGGTGTCGGAGTCCCCGGCTGCGAACACCTGCCGCTTGGCGGCCGGTTGGACCCGCTCGGCCGCCGCGCCCCGTACGCCGAAGATCTCCTGGTTGATCCAGCAGCGCTTGCCGTCGATGTAGGTGATCACCGAGTCGTCGCCGTCCTTCGCCGAGCCGCAGCCCTTGAGGTGCGAGGTGATGCGGCCGTGCTCGGTGGTGGAGCGGATGCCGATGGCGTGGTCGGGGTCGACGCCCGCGCCGCGCGCCCACACGTCCACGACCGGCTCGGGCGAGGCCGAGGTGATCCAGACGTCGAAGCCCGCCTTCTGGAGCGTACGGATCAGATCGCGCTGCTGGTCGTAGTAGCGCACCCACGCGGTGGCCTTGGTGTTGCTGCCGACCGTCTGCACGGCGTCGGCGGGGGCCGCGAGGTTCTCGGTGCGGGCCGCCGACGCGAAGGACGTGACCTGGGCCGGGGTCCAGCCGTGCAGGAGCTGGGCGAGCCAGGCGTACGAGGGCTCGATGGTGCGGCGGTCGTACCCGGCGAAGGCCGCCGCGCCCTTGCTGGTCTTCCCGTCGCCGTAGACCGCGAGGATCTCGTCCGCGCACGTGGTGTCGGTGGCGGTGGGAAGGGTCTTGGCGGAACCGGCCGGGCAGGACGCGGCCAGCGCGCTCGCGGCGGTGTCGGTCAGATAGCGGCTGGTGGTGTGCCAGTCGCCGCCCACCGGACGCTGGATCTTCGCGTTGCGCAGCAGCCAGTACATCGTCGCGTCGCCGACGTCGTTCTTGACGACGGTGTTGTCCCAGTCGAAGACGGCGACCGGCTTCTTGCCGTGCCGGGCGCCCGCGCCGCACTTGCCGTAGCTGTCGATCAGCTCCTGGAGGCGGGCCTGGTTGTCCCCGTACCAGCCGTCGGAGATGGTCAGTTGGGGGCAGTGGGCCGGGCGCGCCTCGGCGGGCTGGGCGGCGACGAGACCGGTGGCGGCCATGGCGAGGGCCACGGCGAGGACCGGCAGCCGGCGGGCGATGCTGGGCGTGGACACGCTGGGGGGCTCCTGTCATGGGGAAGATCATCACGGACGGTAGACAGAACAGCCGGGCGTCGTGCGACGCCCGGCTGCCTTGTGCATGACCTTGAAGTGAACAGAGGGGTTTAGAGGGGGGTGACGTACGCCCCCGAGATCCCGCCGTCGACCAGGAAGTCGGTGGCGTTGATGAACGAGGAGTCGTCGCTGGCGAGGAAGGCGACCGCCGCCGCGATCTCGTCGGCCTCGGCGAACCGGCCCGCCGGAATGTGCACCAGGCGGCGCGCGGCGCGCTCCGGGTCCTTGGCGAACAGCTCCTGGAGCAGCGGGGTGTTGACCGGCCCCGGGCACAGCGCGTTGACCCGGATGCCCTCGCGGGCGAACTGCACGCCCAGCTCGCGCGACATCGCGAGCACGCCGCCCTTGGACGCGGTGTACGAGATCTGCGAGGTGGCCGCGCCCATGATGGCCACGAACGAGGCGGTGTTGATGATGGAGCCCCGGCCCTGGCGCTGCATGTAGGGCAGCGCGGCCTTGCAGCACAGGTAGACGGAGGTGAGGTTGACCTCCTGCACCCTGCGCCAGGCGTCGAGCCCGGTGGTGAGGATGGAGTCGTCGTCGGGCGGCGAGATGCCCGCGTTGTTGAACGCGATGTCGACGCTGCCGTAGGTGTCGAAGGCCGTCTTGAAGAGCGCCTCGACCTGTTCCTGGTCGGTGACGTCTACCTTGACGAAGGTGCCGCCGACGGCTTCGGCGGCGGCCTTTCCGGCCGTCTCGTCGATGTCGCCGCAGACGACGTTGGCGCCTTCGGCGGCCAGGCGCTTGGCGGTGGCGAGGCCGATGCCGCTGCCGGCGCCGGTGATGACGGCGGTGCGGCCGGCCAGGCGGCGGCAGATGATGGCGTCAGAAGACATGGTGGTTCAGGCCTCCGTGCTGATGAAGACGTTCTTGGTTTCGGTGAAAGCGGTGAGGGCGTCGGGACCGAGTTCCCGGCCGAGGCCGGACTGCCGGTAGCCGCCGAAGGGCGTCGAATAGCGCACGCTGGAATGGGAGTTGACCGAGAGGTTGCCCGCGGCGACGCCTCGGGACACTCGCAGCGCGCGGCCGACGTCCCGGGTCCAGATCGAACCGGAGAGCCCGTACTCGGTGGCGTTGGCGAGCCGCACCGCGTCCGCCTCGTCCTCGAAGGGGAGCACCACGGCGACCGGCCCGAAGACCTCCTCGACGGCGGCGGGCGCGTCGGCGTCAAGGCCCGTCAGGACGGTCGGCGGGAACCAGAAGCCGGTGCCCTCGGGCGCGCTGCCGCGGATGCCGGGTGCGCTGTCGGGCACGTAGGACCGGACGCGCTGGAGCTGGACCTTGGAGATCAGCGGGCCCATCTGGGTCTTCTCGTCGGACGGGTCGCCGACCACGATCTCCTGGATCGCGGGGGCGAGCAGCTCCAGGAAGCGGTCGTACGCGGTGCGCTGGACCAGGATGCGGGTGCGGGCGCAGCAGTCCTGGCCGGAGTTGTCCAGGAACGACATGGGGGCGGCGGCCGCCGCCGCTGCCACGTCCGCGTCGGCGAAGACGATGTTGGGGCTCTTGCCGCCGAGCTCCAGGGTCACCCGCTTCACGCGGTCGGCGCACTTGGCCATGATCCGCTTGCCGACCCGGGTCGACCCGGTGAAGACGATCTTCGCGACGCCGGGGTGCTCGACGAGCGCGTCGCCCGCGATCCTGCCCGCACCCGGCAGGACCTGGAAGAGGCCTTCGGGCAGCCCTGCTTCCAGGGCGAGTTCGGCCAGCCGCAGCGCGGTGAGGGGGGTGGTCTCGGCGGGCTTGAGGATCACCGCGTTGCCGGCGGCCAGGGCGGGGGCGGCGCCCCAGGCGGCGATCGGCATGGGGAAGTTCCAGGGGGCGATCACGCCGATCACGCCGAGCGGTTCGAGGATCGTGATGTCGAGGCCGCCCGCGACCGGGATCTGACGGCCGCTCAGTCGCTCCACTCCCCCGGCGGAGAAGTCGAGCAGATCACGGACGTTGCCCGCTTCCCAGCGGGCGTTGCCGATGGTGTGCCCGGCCTCGCGGACCTCCAACTGGGCCAGTTCCTCGATGTGTTGGTCGACGGTGGCCGCGAACCGGCGGAGCAGCCTGGCCCGGTCGGCAGGCGCCGCGGCCGCCCAGCCGCGCTGGGCGGCCCGGGCCCGTACCACCGCCGCGTCGACATCGGCGGCGGTGGCGCCCGGGACGGTGGCGATCACCTCCTCGGTGGCCGGGTTGAGCACCTGAAGCTCGTACGCAGTGGACAAGTCGTTCCTCACAGGCGTTCGAAGGAGCGGCGGAGCTCCCAGTCGGTCACCGCGGCGTCGAACGCGTCGAGCTCGACCCGCGCCATGTTGCGGTAGTGCGCGACGACTTCGTCCCCGAAGGCGGCCTTGGCGATGGGGCTGTTCTCCCACAGCTCGGCGGCCTCGCGCAGCGTGGTGGGGACGTGGGCGTAGTCGCCGGTGTAGGCGTTCCCGGTGCAGGCCTCGGGGAGTTCCAGCTGGTGCTCGATGCCGTACAGGCCGGCCGCGACGAGTCCGGCGACGGCGAGGTGCGGGTTGACGTCGCCGCCCGGGAGCCGGTTCTCGAAGCGGGTGGCGGGGCCGTGGCCGACGACCCGCAGCGCGCAGGTGCGGTTGTCGTGGCCCCAGGCGACGGCGGTGGGCGCGAAGGAGCCCGGCTGGAAGCGCTTGTAGGAGTTGATGTTCGGCGCGTACAGCAGGGAGAAGTCGCGCAGCGCGGCCAGCTGGCCCGCGAGGAAGTGGCGCATGACCGGCGACATGTGGTCGGGGCCGTCGCCCGCCATCACGTTGCGGCCGTCCTCGTCGGTGAGCGAGAGGTGGATGTGGCAGGAGTTGCCCTCGCGCTGGTCGTACTTGGCCATGAAGGTGAGCGAGACGCCCTCCTGGGCGGCGATCTCCTTGGCACCCGTCTTGTAGACGGCGTGCTGGTCGCAGGTGACCAGGGCCTCGTCGTAGCGGAAGACGATCTCGTGCTGGCCGGGGTTGCACTCGCCCTTGGCCGACTCGACGGTCAGGCCCGCGGCCTGCATCTCGTTGCGGATGCGGCGAAGGAGCGGCTCGATGCGGCCAGTGCCGAGCACCGAGTAGTCGATGTTGTACTGGTTGGCCGGGGTGAGGCCCTTGTACCCGGCGTCCCAGGCCTGCTCGTAGCTGTCCTTGAACACGATGAATTCGAGTTCGGTGCCGACCTGGGCGGTGTAGCCGAGCTCCGCGAGCCGCTCCAGCTGGCGGCGCAGGATCTGGCGGGGGGCCGCGACGACCGGTGAGCCGTCGTTCCAGCCGAGGTCCGCGATGAGCATCGCGGTGCCCTCGTTCCACGGGACGCGGCGCAGTGTCGCCGGGTCCGCGTGCATGGCGAAGTCGCCGTAGCCGCGCTCCCAGGAGGACATCGCGTATCCGTCGACGGTGTTCATCTCGGTGTCGACGGCGAGTAGGTAGTTGCAGCCTTCGGTGCCGTGCGCCAGGACTTCGTCGAGGAAGAACCCGGCCGCGAAGCGCTTGCCCTGCAGTCGCCCTTGCATATCGGGGAAGGCAAGAACGACAGTGTCGATCTCACCGCTCGCGACGAGGGCGCGCAGCTCCTCGATCGAGAGCGGGGGTGTGCGGTCTGCCACGGGATGCTCCTCCTTGGGTCAGCCGAGAGCCATAAGGTATGGGGTAAGACCATTGATTGGGAAGGGGAATCCACGACGTGGCGAAGAAGATCGACTCGGCGGCCGGTGCGGACGGCAGGACGCCGGACGCCCTCGTCCCCGTACTGCGGACCGTACGGGCCGGGAACGGCTTCGAGGAAGCGCTGGAGCAGATTCTCCAGCTGCTGCGCCTGGGACTCGTGCCGCCGGGTGAACGGCTGCCGTCCGAGCGGGAGTTGGCGGAACGCATGGGGATCAGCCGGGTCACCCTGCGCGAGGTGCTCAAGGTGCTCCAGGACCAGGGCCTGGTGGAGAGCAGGCGCGGCCGGTACGGCGGCACGTTCGTGCTGGCCAGACCCGGCGAGGGGGGCGGCGAGGTCGAACTGCGCCGCCGCGTCGCCTCGGTGGACGTGGAGGACATCCTCCGATTCCGGGAGGTCCTGGAGGTCGGCGCGGCCGGGCTGTGCGCGGCGCATGGCCTCACCGAAGAGGGCGCCGGGCGGCTGCGGGCCGCGCTCACCGCGACCCATGACGCCGAGCTCACCGACTACCGCCGCCAGGACACCCTGCTCCACCTCACCCTGGCCGAGCTCTCCGGATCGCCCACGCTCACCGCCCAGTACGCGGCCGTGCGGGCCACCGTCAACGACCTCCTGGACTGCATCCCGCTCCTGGTCCGCAACCTGGAGCACTCGCAGCACCAGCACACCGCACTGGTCGAGGCGGTGCTCGACGGCGACGCGGACGGGGCGCGGGAAGTGATGCGGGAGCACTGCGGGGGCACGGCGGCGCTGCTGCGCGGCTTCCTGACCTGAGCAGCCCCCGGGCGGCGTTCACCCCGGATTTCCGTAACCGCGGTTTTACGTACACCCCTTGCGCTGACCCCTACCCTCCGGCAAAGGTATGCAGCCGAACCATTGACCTGATCTTCCTTGACGATCATCTGGAGCGGCTCATGGCCGAGGGCACCGACCTCCGCACCGCACCACCCACGTCCGCACCGGACGACTACCTGCACCGGCGCACCCTGCGCCGCGGCAGCGCAGGCTGGCTGCTGCTCACCGGGCTCGGCGTCGCCTATGTGGTGTCGGGCGACTTCTCCGGCTGGAACATCGGCCTCTCCAAGGGCGGCTTCGGCGGACTCGCCGTAGCCACCCTCCTGATGGGCATCATGTACGCCTGTCTCGTCTTCTCGCTGGCCGAACTCTCCGCCATCCTGCCCACCGCGGGCGGCGGTTACGGCTTCGCCCGCCGGGCGCTCGGCACCTGGGGCGGCTTCCTGACCGGCACCGCGATCCTCATCGAGTACATCCTGGCGCCCGCCGCGATCTCGCTCTTCATCGGCGACTACGTCCAGTCGCTCGGCCTGTTCGGCCTGACCTCCGGCTGGCCCGTCTATCTCGCCTGCTTCGCGATCTTCATCGGGATCCACCTGTGGGGCGTCGGCGAGGCCCTGCGCTTCAGCCTCGTGGTCACCGCGATCGCGGTCGCCGCCCTGCTGGTCTTCGCCGTCGGCGCCTTCACCGACTTCGACGCGGCCCGGCTCAACGACATTCCGGTCGACGCCTCGGCGCTGGGGGCCAGCTCGTGGCTGCCGTTCGGGGTGCTCGGCATCTGGGCCGCGTTCCCCTTCGGGATGTGGTTCTTCCTCGGTGTCGAAGGGGTGCCGCTGGCCGCCGAGGAGGCCAAGGACCCGGTGCGGTCCATGCCGCGCGCGCTCGCCATCTCGCTGTCGGTCCTCGTACTGCTCGCCGTGGTGACCTTCTTCGCCGCGACCGGGGCGCACGGCTCCGACGCGATCAAGGGCGCGGGCAACCCGCTGGTCGTCGCGCTCCAGGGCGACGGCGGCCCGACCGCGCTGAGCCGCTTCGTCAACTACGCGGGCCTCGCGGGCCTGGTGGCGTCCTTCTTCTCGCTGATCTTCGCGGGCTCGCGCCAGCTCTTCGCCCTGTCCCGGGCCGGCTACCTCCCCCGCTTCCTGTCTCTGACCAGCCGCCGCAAGTCGCCGTACCTGGGCCTGCTGATCCCCGGCGCGATCGGCTTCGCGCTCGCCGCCTGGAGCGGCAACGGCGGCCGGATGCTGAACGTCGCGGTGTTCGGCGCCACCATCTCGTACGCCCTGATGGCGCTCTCGCACCTGGTGCTGCGGCGCCGCGAGCCGGGCCTGGCGCGGCCCTACCGCACGCCCGGCGGGGTCCTGACCTCGGCGATCGCCTTCGTCCTCGCGCTGTCCGCGCTGGTGGCGACGTTCCTGGTGGACAAGGACGCCGCGTTCATCGCCCTGGGCGTCTACGCGATCGCGCTGGCCTACTTCGCCTTCTACAGTCGCCATCGACTGGTCGCCCACGCGCCCGAGGAGGAGTTCGCCGCCCTGGCCGCCGCCGAGGCCGAACTCGCCCGGGACTGAACACCGCCCAACGAACGGAGACCGCCGCCGTGTCCAAGCCGCTCATCGGCCTCAGTACGTACCAGGAGCCCGCCCGGTGGGGCGTGTGGGATATGCCCGCCGCCCTGCTGCCCGCCGCCTATCCCCGGCTTGTCCGGGCGGCCGGCGGACTCGCCGCGCTGCTGCCGCCCGACGACGACCCGGCGGCCGCGGCCGAGGTCGTGGCGCGCCTGGACGGCCTGGTCATCGCGGGCGGGGCCGATGTCGAGCCGGTCCGGTACGGGGCTGAGCCGTCGCCCCGTACCGGTCCCCCCGCCCGGGACCGGGACGCCTGGGAACTCGCCCTGATCGACGCGGCACTGGCCTCGGGCACCCCGCTGCTCGGCATCTGCCGGGGCCTCCAGCTCCTCAACGTGGCGCTGGGCGGCACCCTGGTCCAGCATCTGGAGGGGCACACCAACGGGCGGGGCGTGTTCGGCTCGCACACCGTCAAGCCGGTGCCGGGCACGCTGTACGCGTCACTGGTGCCCGAGGCATCCGACGTGCCGACGCACCACCACCAGTGCGTGGACCGGCTCGGCACCGGCCTGGTGGCCTCGGCCCATGCCGAGGACGGCACGGTGGAGGCCGCCGAACTGCCCGGCCCCGGCTGGGTCCTGGGCGTCCAGTGGCATCCCGAAATGGGCACGGACACACGCGTGGCCCAGGGGCTCGTGCGGGCCGCGTCCACCCGCTGAAGCCCCAGCTCAGACCCGCTGCCACGGCCTCGGACCCGGTTGGGTCCGGGGCCGTACGACACGCCCGGAAATCATCACCTCTCCGAGGGGGTGACGATTGGGCGGTCGTCCGGGTATCTTCCTCTCGCCGCCCCTCATCGGGCGGATTCCCCGAGACTCCTCGCCTTCACCTGGCCGCTCGTTCCTCTTCGCGCACTCGTTCCTTCCTTGGCCATTTCACGGACACATCCTGACCGGGTGTCTCCGTGTTCCCCGCTTCCTCCGCCCATCGGCGGGGAGGCTCCGCCGCGCCCCGAAGGACCTGAAGGCCCCGTGCCCGCACCCGTCATCCTGTCGGGCCGTTCCGTACGGCTCGAACCGCTCACCGCGTCCCACGCCCCGGCCCTGGCCGCCGCCGCGGCGGCCGACCGGACCTCGTACGCCTTCACGCCGGTACCGCACGGACTCGAAGCGGCGCACGCCTACATCCAGAGCGCCCTGGCCGACCAGGAGGCCGGCCGGTCCCTGGTGTTCGCGACGGTGCGGGCCGGCGACGGGCTGGTCGTCGGCTCGACCCGGTTCTGCGAACTCGACTACTGGGACGGGCCCGTGGTGTGGCCGCCCGCGCCGCGCGGCCCGCTGACCGGCGCCGCCGACGCGGTCCCGGACGCGGCCGAGATCGGCGGCACCTGGCTCTCCGCGCACGCCCAGGGCACCGGCATCAACACCGAGGCCAAGCTGCTGATGTTCCAGCACGCCTTCGACACCTGGCGGGTACGCCGGATCTCGCTGCGCGCCGACGCCCGCAACACCCGCTCGCGGGCCGCGATCGAACGTCTCGGCGCGGTGTGCGAGGGAGTGCGCCGGGTCCACACCCGGGGCCTGGACGGACTCGTGCGCGGGACGGCGTTCTACTCGGTCCTCGACGAGGAGTGGCCGGTGGTGCGGCACACCATCGAGCAGCGCCTGGCCCGGGCCCGCCAGGACACCAACGGCCTTCGCCTCGTGCCCGCCTGACGCTGCGTCACATACGTGCGTCAGGCGTTTCGGGTCAGGGAGAGCAGGTCGCGGGCGGGCCCCGCCGGCAGCGGTCCCTGGCGCCACACCGCGCGCAGATCGCGCCGCAGCCGTACGCCCTCGACCGGGACCCGCACCAGGCGGCGGGCCGCCAGCTCCTCCCCCAGGGCGAGTTCGCTGAGCACCGAGGGGCCCGCACCGCTGACGACGGCCGCCTTCACCGCGGTGGTGGAGGCGAGTTCGAGGAGCGGTTCGGCGAGACCGCCGTGGGCGGCGAGCGCGGCGTCCAGGACCTGGCGGGTGCCCGAGCCCTGTTCGCGCAGGATGAGCGGGGTCGCGGCCAGTTCCGCGGGGGCCAGCGGGTGCCGTCTGCGGGCCCACGGGTGCGAGGGGGCCGCGACGACGACCAGGCGGTCGTGGCCGATGACCGCCGAGTCCAGGCCGGCGGGCACCCCGAGCCCCTCCACGAAGCCGAGTTCGGCCTCGTCGGCGAGCAGCCGCTCCGCGACCACGGCCGAATTCCCGGCGCTGAGCGACACCGCGGTGCCGGGCCGCTCCGCGCGCAGCGCGATCAGCCAGCCGGGCAGCAGGTACTCGGCGATCGTCATGCTCGCGGCGACCCGCAGCCGCGAGTCCCGGCGGCCCCGCAGCGCCTGCGCGCCCGCGTCGAATGCCTCGGCCGCCTCCACGACCCGCCGCGCCCAGTCCGTCACGAGGACGCCCTCGGCGGTGAGCCGGGATCCGCGCGGCGAGCGGTCGACGAGTGCGACGCCCAGCAGCCGCTCCATGGAGCGGACCCGGCTGCTGGCGGCGGGCTGGGTGATGCCGAGGTCGCGGGCCGCCCGCCCCAGACTGCCGTGCCGGGCGACCGCGAGCAGCAGTTCCATCGCGCCCAGGTCCGGCACCCGGTGGGCCAGTGGGTTGGTGTCCTCAGGACCGTTCAAGCTCATAAACCCAGCTTATGGGCTCATAGCCCCGGCAGGCGTGGCGGGGGCCGTTGACCGGGACGAAGCTGGATGCATGGCCACCATCGCGCAACCGCGTCCCCGCACCCAGACCCCCGCCGCCGCGCGGCGCCCCGCCCTTCGCCACCTCGGCCCGAACTGGTACGCGGCGGTCATGGGCACCGCCATCATCGCGAACGCGGGTGCCGGTCTTCCCTTCCACATCCCGGGCCTTCCGGTGATCTGGGCGCTCTCGCTGGCCATGCTCGTGGTGCTGCTCGGCGCCCGGGCCGGGCACTGGCTGCACCATCGCGACCAGGCCCGCGCGCATCTCCTGGACCCGACCGTGGCACCCTTCTACGGCTGTCTGGCGATGGCGTTCCTGGCCGTCGGCATCGGCACCCTGACCGTCGGCACCGACGTGATCGGCGAGAGCGCGGCCGTCCCGCTGGCCTGGGTGCTGTACGGCGTGGGCACCCTGATCGGCCTGGCCGCCACCGTGGCCGTCCCGTACCTGATGGTCGTGCGCCATGACGTGGCACCCGGCAGCGCGTCCCCGGTCTGGCTGCTCCCCGTGGTCGCGCCGATGGTCTCGGCCACCCTCGGCCCGCTGCTCGTCCCCCACCTCCCCGCGGGCCAGGCCCGCGAGGCGCTGCTGCTCGGCTCGTACGCGATGTTCGGCATGAGCCTGCTGGCCACCCTGGTCATCCTGCCCGCGGTGTTCTCGCGCCTGATCCACCGGGGTGCGCTGCCCCTCTTCCTCACCCCCACCCTGTTCCTGGTGCTCGGCCCGCTCGGCCAGTCCACCACCGCCGTGAACAAGCTGGCCGATGTGGCCCCCGGCGCCATCGCCGCCACGTACGCGAACGGAATGGGCGCCTTCGCCGTGCTGTACGGCGTGCCGGTGATGGGCTTCGCCCTGATGTGGCTGGCGCTCGCGGTGGCCATGGCCGTCCGGGCGGCCCGGGGCGGCATGCGCTTCGCGATGACCTGGTGGGCCTTCACCTTCCCGGTCGGCACCTGTGTCACCGGCGCCGAGGGCCTCGCCCACCACACCGGGCTCGACGCGTTCGACTGGCTGGCGGTCGCCCTGTACGCGCTGCTTGTGACCGCCTGGCTGGTGGCCGGATTCCACACCGTACGCGGCCTGGTCAACGGCAGGCTGCTCGCGGCCCCCGTGAAGAAGTAGGAGCCTCAGCCGCTGATCCGGAGCGCCGCGCCGAGTACGGCCGGAGCTTCGGCCAGTGACGGCCCGTACCAGGTGAGGTGGCGCCCGGAGACGAGTGCGGCGGGCAGCCCGGGGAAGGCCTCCGGGCCGTCCTCGCGCGTGAAGCGGTACGGCTCGTCGGGCAGCACCACCAGCTCGGCTCCGGCCGCGTTCAGCTCGTCGATCCCGACGCGGGGGTAGCGCTCGGCGTGGCCGGCGTAGAGATTGCGCACGCCGAGCCGGGCCAGCAGGTCGCCCGCGAAGGTGTCCCGGCCGAGCACCATCCAGGGGCGCCGCCAGACCGGCACGACGGCCCGCCGTTCCGCGCCCGCCCGCACCCCGGCCCACGCCGTTTCGGCCGCGTCGAGCCAGCCCGGCCTGGCGAGACCGCAGCCGTCGACCAGGACCCGCTCCAGCTCGGCGAACGCCTGCGGCAGCGAGCGGACCTCGGTGACCAGGACGTCGAGCCCGGCCGCGCCCAGCGCCGCCAGATCGGCGGCCCGGTTCTCCTCCTCGTTGGCGACGACCAGATCCGGGGCGAGCGCCTCGATGGCCGCCACGTCCGGGTTCTTGGTGCCGCCGATGCGTACGGCGTCGAGCCCGGCGGGGTGGCTGCACCAGTCGGTCGCTCCCACCAGGAGCCCGGGTGCGGTGACCGCGACCGCTTCCGTCAGGGACGGGACGAGGGAGACCACCCTCATCAGTGCCGGGTCTCCTCGATGGCCTCGATGTGGTCGGCGACCGCCACGACCAGGATCCGGGTGCCGGGCAGGGCGGCCCGCCAGCGGTGCCGGACCCCGCCGGACAGGCACAGCGTGTCACCGCGTTCCAGCCGGTAGGCGCGGCCCTCGGCCTCGACCTCGGCGGCCCCGTCGACCACGTACATCAACTCGTCGTTGCGGTGCTGGAATTCGCGCCCGGTGTCCTGCTCGCCGGTGAACTCCATGGCGTGCAGCTGGTGGTGGCCGCGCAGCAGGGACCGGACGCCGGGGGCGTCCGCTTCGGGCTCGGCGCGGACCACGTCGACGGTGCGGGTGCAGTCGGCGGCGTCGTACAGGTCGCCGACCGTGGTGTTGAGGGCGTCCGCCACGCGCTGGAGGGAGCGGGCGCTGGGGCGGGCGCGCTCGTTCTCGATCTGGCTGAGGAAGGGCACCGAAAGGCCGCTGCGCTCGGCGACCACGGCGAGGGTGAGGCCCAGGCTGCGGCGCAGGCGCCGCACCGCCACCCCCACCCGAAGAGTTTCCTTGTCGTCCATCTCCCGGGCTCCCTCCCTGTCACTCGCTCCGCGTCCGCACCGGCTGCGTTCCCTGCACCCTACGCAGCTTCGGCTCCCGAGGGGACCGTCACGCCAAGATCACCGAGGGTACCGGCCGGGATCAGGCCGGATCACGACGCTCCGCAGCCGTGGCCGGAGGACCGGCCACGGCTGCGGAAACGGGAGGTGCGAGGGAATCCGCTCCCAGGAGGGAGGGGGTCTGCTCCTAGGAGACCGGGGTCCACTTGTCGGCCAGGCCCGGGTTCTCCTTGAGCCAGGCGCGCACCGCGTCCTGCTCCTTGCCCTTGCCGGTCGACTGGATCTTCGCCTCAAGACTGGTGAGCTGCTTCTCGTCCATCGTGAAGTTCTTCAGCCACTTGTCGACCTCGGCGTTGTCGGCGCCGAAGCCCTTGCGGGCCAGGGTGTGCACACCGTCGCCCTTGCCCCAGACGCCCTGGGGGTCCTTGAGCTTCTTCAGGTCGTAGGTGTTGTACGCCCAGTGCGGCGACCAGAGCGGAACCACGATGGGCTCCTTCTTGGCGTACGCCCGCTTCAGCTCGGCCAGCATGCCCGGCGTGGAGCCGTCGACGACCTTGTACTCGCCGTCCAGGCCGTACTCCTTGAGGATCTTGTCCTTCAGGATCCCGGTCTCGCCGGCGCTCGGCTCGATGCCGACGATGCGGTTCTGGAACTCGGCGCCCTTGCCCTTGAGGTCCGCCAGCGAGTCGACGTCCTTGACGTAGGAGGGCACCGACAGCTCCAGGGAGGTGGGCCCGTACCAGGAGCCCAGGTCCTCCAGCTTGTCCTTGTACTTCGCCCAGTACTGGGCGTGGGTGGTGGGCAGCCAGGAGTCGGTCTCGAAGTCGATCTGGCCGCCGGCCATGCCGGTGTAGAGCGCGCCGGCCTCGTACTGCCGGGCGTCGACCGTGAAGCCGCGCCGCTCCAGGAGCTCCTTCCACAGGAAGGTGGAAGCGACGCCCTCGTCCCACGGGATGTAGCCGAGCGAGATCTTCCTGCCCTTGCCCACGTCCTTGGCGCCCGTGGCGGTGGCCGTGTCCGAGGAGCCGAACATGCCCATGCCGCCCGCGACGAGCGCGAGGACGACCACGCCGACGACCGCGACGGCGGGCTGCGGACGGTAGTTCCAGATCTTGAGACCGCCGGTGGCGGCCTTCGCCCTGGCGAGCGCGCGGCGGCCGAGCGGCGAGACCTGACGGCTCAGCGCGCCGGTCATCCGGTCCAGGTACATGGCGAGGACGACGATGGAGATGCCCGCCTCGAAGCCGAGGCCGATGTCGACGTTGCCGATGGCCCGGTACACGGCGCCGCCGAGGCCGCCGCCGCCCGCCATGCCCGCGATGACGACCATCGAGAGGCTGAGCATGATGACCTGGTTGATGCCCGCCATGATGGTGGGCAGCGCCAGCGGCAGCTGCACCCGCAGCAGCGTGTTGCGCGGCGTGGTGCCGAACGCCTCGGCCGCTTCGACGAGTTCGCCGTCGACCTGGCGGATGCCGAGCTCCGTCATGCGTACGCCCGGAGGCAGCGAGAAGACGATGGTGGCGATGATGCCGGGGACGACGCCGACGCCGAAGAAGATGATGCCGGGGATCAGGTAGACCATCGCCGGCATGGTCTGCATGAAGTCGAGGACCGGCCGCAGGACGGCGCTGACCGTCTTGGAGCGCGAGGCCCAGATGCCGAGCGGGATCGCGATGACCAGCGTCACGATCGCCGCGACGAGCACGAGCGACAGCGTCGACATCGTGTCGTCCCACAGCTGGATCGAGTCGATCAGCGCGAATCCGGCGAAGGTGAGGACACCGGCGAGCAGTCCGCGCAGCCACCAGGCGACGACGGCGAGGATGCCCGCGAAGAGCAGCGGCTGCGGCCAGTCGAGCACCGCGTTGATGCCGTCGTACATGCCGTTGACGACCTGGGTGATGGCGTCGAACAGCCAGGAGAAGTGGTGCTGGAGGAAGTTGACGGCGCTGTCGACCCAGTCGCCGAGGTGGAGCCTAGGCATGGGCGGCCACCTCCTTCATCGAGCAGGCGACCGGGCCCTGCTTGTCGTCCCCGAGGAAGGCGATGAGCCGGTCCTGCGGTACGACGCCGAGCAGCGAGCCGTCGGAGTCCTTCACGGCGACCGGGTGCGGGACCCGGGCGGCCACCGTGCACACGTCGGCGACGGGGGTGCCGGGCAGCACGGTCTCGCAGTCGCAGTCCCCCGCGTCGGGGCGGTGCGGGGTGGTCATCACGGACAGCGCGGTGAGCACCCGGGAGCGGTCGACGTCCTGGATGAAGGAGGCCACGTAGTCGTTGGCCGGGGTCAGCAGGATGTCCTCGGCGCTGCCGAGCTGGACGATCCGGCCGTCGCGCATCACGGCGATCTTGTCGCCGAGCCGCATGGCCTCGTTGAGGTCGTGCGTGATGAACACGATCGTCTTCTTGAGGCGCTTCTGCAGTTCGAGGAGCTGGTCCTGCATGTCGCGCCGGATCAGCGGGTCGAGGGCGCTGAACGACTCGTCCATCAGGAGCAGGTCGGCGTCGGTGGCCAGCGCCCGGGCCAGGCCCACGCGCTGCTGCATGCCGCCGGAGAGTTCGTCGGGCCAGGAGTCGCCCCAGCCGGCCAGGCCGGTCAGCTCCAGGGCCTCGGCAGCGCGCTTCTCGCGCTCCGCGCGCGGGACGCCCTGCACTTCGAGGCCGTACGCGGCGTTCTCCAGGACGCTGCGGTGCGGGAACAGCGCGAAGTGCTGGAACACCATGCTGATCTTGGTGGAGCGGACGGTGCGCAGCTCGCGGGCGGACAGGCTGGTCAGGTCCTGGCCGTCGAACAGGACGCGGCCCGCGGTGGGCTCAAGCAGTCCGTTGAGCATGCGGAGCAAGGTCGATTTACCGGATCCGGAGAGACCCATGACGACGAAGATCTGGCCGGGATCGACCGTGAACGATGCGTCGATCACCGCCGCGGTCGTCCCGTCCGCCCGCAGCTCGTCGCGGCCGGCGCCGCCTTCGAGCTCGCGGACGGCTTCGCCGGGTCGTCTGCCGAACACCTTGTAGAGCTGCTCGGCTTGCAGCCTGGACACATACACCTCACGGGTCGAACGAAAACGGCCCGCATCCCCCGTGCGCGGGCCGTGGAGCGGGCGGATTCGGTCCGCCGCCCAAGAAATGGTTGAAATCCATACTTGGGTCCGCTCCGGCGTCGCGCCTGCCCCGCTTCAGCGGGAGCAAACGCAACCGTGACCCAGTTCACTGATGGCGCGAGGTGAGTGTCAGTGGGGTGCGGCATCATCGGGGTGTGACGCGACGCCTGATGCTCCTCGACACCGCCTCCCTCTACTTCCGGGCCTATTTCGGAGTCCCCGACACGGTCAGGGCCCCGGACGGCACGCCGGTCAACGCCGTGCGCGGCCTGCTCGACTTCATCGGCCGGCTGGTCCAGGACCACCGGCCCGACGAGCTGGTGGCCTGTATGGACGCGGACTGGCGGCCGCACTGGCGGGTCGAGCTGATCCCCTCCTACAAGACGCACCGGGTGGCGCGTCAGACCCCGGCGGGCCTGCCCGACGAGGAGGAGGTCCCGGACACCCTGGCCCCGCAGGTCCCGGTGATCGAGGCGGTCCTGGACGCGCTGGGCATCGCCCGCATCGGCGTCGCGGGCTACGAGGCGGACGACGTGATCGGCACGCTGGCCGCCCGCGCTCCCGGTCCCGTCGACATCGTCACCGGCGACCGCGACCTGTTCCAGCTGGTGGACGACGAGCGCGGGGTGCGCGTGCTGTACCCGCGCAAGGGTGTGGGCGACTGCGACCTGGTGGACGACGAGATGATCCGTACGAAGTACGGGGTGCGGCCCGATCAGTACGCGGACTTCGCCGCGCTGCGCGGCGACGCGAGCGACGGGCTGCCCGGCGTGAAGGGCGTCGGCGAGAAGACCGCCGCCCAGCTGATCTCGGAGTACGGCGACCTGGCGGGTGTCCGCACGGCCGCCGCGGACCGCTTCTCCCGGCTGACCCCGGCCAAGCGCAGGGGAATCCTGGAGGCCGCGGACTACCTGGACGTCGCGCCGAAGGTGGTGCGGGTCGCGCTGGACGTGCCCCTGCCGGAGTTCGATGCCGCGCTGCCCTGCGAGGCGCTCGACCCGGCCACGCTGGACGAACTGGTGGCCCGGTGGGGGCTGGGCGGAGCGGTGGGGCGTGTGCTCTCCACTCTCCGCCACTGAAGTGCTAACTTAGGTAATCCTAACTAGTAGTGGATCAGGGGAGCGCACTGTGGCAGAACGCCCGTCTCGCACAAAGCCCAAGGCCAACGAGGCGCGAGTGGTGCGCACCGAGCGCCTCACCCCGCACATGGTGCGGGTCGTCCTGGGGGGCGAGTCGCTGGCCGGGTTCGCCGTCGGCGAGCACACCGACCACTACATCAAGCTGCTGTTCCCGGCCGAGGGCGTGAGCTACCCGGAGCCCTTCGACATGGAGCGGATCCGCGCCGAGTTCCCGCGCGAGCAGTGGCCGAGCACCCGCGCCTACACCGTACGGGCCTGGGACGCGGTGCTCGGCGAGCTGACGGTGGACTTCGTGGTGCACGGTGACGAGGGCCTGGCGGGGCCCTGGGCCACCCGCGTCCAGGCCGGCGAGACGGTGCGCTTCCTCGGCCCCGGCGGCGGATACGCCCCGGACCCGGCGGCCGACTGGCATCTGCTCGCCGGTGACGAGAGCGCGCTGCCCGCGATCGCGGCGGCCATGGAGCGCCTGCCCGCGGACGCCGTGGTGCATGCCTTCGTCGAGGTGGCCGGCCCCGAGGAGGAGCAGAAGATCACCACGCCGGACGGCACCACGGTGACGTGGCTGCACCGGGGCACGGCCCCGGTGGGTTCCGAACTGGTCGGCGCCATAAGGGAGTTGGAGTTCCCGCCCGGCGATGTGCACGCCTTCGTGCACGGCGAGGCCGGATTCGTGAAGGAGCTGCGCCGGCTGCTCCGCATCGAGCGGAACGTACCGCGCGAGCGCCTGTCCATCTCCGGATACTGGCGCCTGGGCCAGGACGACGACGCCTGGCGCGCGACGAAGCGGGAGTGGAACGCGCAGGTGGAGCGCGAGCAGGAGGCTCCGCCGGCCTGAAGCAGCCACGCGGAGCCCCCTGCCCTGATCGACCCGCTCCCCCGCAACCCCCGGCGCTCCCCCGCCGGGGGTTGCGCCGCTTCCGGGACGGCTGCCCCCCGCCCCCTCCCCTCCGTACATCCGGGCCGACGCGCCCGCGGGAGTCGGCGTACCGGCCGGGTCTACACCGACTTCTGGTACGAGCGGAACGTGCGGGTCGACAGCCACACCGCGATGACGGCCAGCGCGAGGAGTGCGCCTCCGCGACCGAGGACGATGCCCCAGTCGGGGTCCGCGGACATGGCCGAACGGCCCGCCACCATGCCCCAGTTGAGCGGGTTGAAGTCGGCGATGTGGCGCATCCAGGACGGCATCTGGGACGGCGCCATGAACGCCGAGGACAGGAAGGTCAGCGGCAGCAGCAGGAAGGTGTTGATGCCGATGATCGACTCGCGCTGGCGGACCAGCATGCCGAGCGCGTTGGAGAAGGCACCGAAGACAGTACCGAGCAGGATCGCGGCGACGGCGAGGATGAGCACACCTCCGAACCCGCCCGGGTAGTCGGCACCGCCGAGCTTGCCGAGCAGCAGGATGATCACCGTCTGGACGGCGATGCTGATGCCGTTCTGCACCACGTTGGCGTTCATCAGGGCGCTGCGGCTGACCGGCGTGGTGAGGAAGCGGTTGAGGGTGCCCCGCTCGATCTCCTCCAGGGTGCCCATGCCGGCCCACATGCTGGAGCCGAGCGCGCTCATCAGCACGATGCCGGGCACCAGGTAGTCCAGGTAGGAGGTGGTGCCGAAGCCGCCGAGCTGGACGACCTTCTTGAAGAGGTTGCCGAACAGGAACAGCCAGATCACCGGCTGGATGAGGGTGATCAGGAGATAGGCGGGCTGCCGGAAGATCGCCATCAGCTGACGCTGCGTCATGTACCAGGTCTGGGCAAGGGCGTTGGAACCCTTGAGGCCGCTGCTCGGGGTCCGGGTCACGGTGTCGGTGGTCATCGCGCATCTCCCGCGGTGGCGAGGACGGAGGCTTCGGCTGCCGCCTCGGCATCGGCGTAGCGGCGTCCGGCATGGCGGAGGTAGACGTCGTCGAGGGAGGGCCGGGCGACGGTCGCAGCGGCGACGGATGCTCCGGCCCGCTCCAGGGCGGCGAGCAGTACGGGTACGGCGGCCGCGCCGTCGTCGGCGCGGGCGCTGACGCGGCGGCCGTCGAGCAGCACTTCGTGCACCCCGGGCAGCCCCGTGAGCGCCGCGCGCAGCAGCGACCGTTCGGTGACGGCCTCGCGCAGCTCCACATGGACGGCGTCGCCGCGGAGTTCACCCTTCAGCTCGTCGGGCGTGCCCTCCACGACGACCCGGCCGCGGTCGACGATCGCGATCCGCTCGGCGAGCCGGTCGGCCTCTTCGAGGTAGTGGGTGGTGAGCACGATGGTGAGCCCCTCGTCACCGGCGAGGCGGGAGATCTCCTCCCACATCGCGGTGCGGGCCTCGGGGTCGAGCCCGGTGGTCGGCTCGTCCAGGAACAGCACCTCGGGCCGGTGCACCAGGCCGAGCGCCACGTCGAGGCGGCGCTGCATGCCGCCCGAGTACCCCTTGACGATGCGCTTTCCGGCGTCGGCGAGGCCGAACCGCTCCAGGAGCTCGTCCACCCGGCGGCGGAGTGCCGCACCGGTCAGACCGTACAGCCGGCCCTGGAGCTGGAGGTTCTCGCGGCCGGTGGCGACGGGGTCGGCGCCGGACTTCTGCGCCACCACGCCGATCGCGCGGCGGACCCGGTCGGGGTGGCGCAGCACATCGTGCCCGGCGACGGTCGCGGTGCCGCTGTCGGGCCGCGCGAGGGTGGTGAGGATCTTGACGGTGGTGGACTTGCCGGCGCCGTTGGGCCCGAGCAGTCCGAAGACCTTGCCGGCTTCGACGGTGATGGCCATGCCGTTGAGGGCGGTCACATCACCGGGGTACGTCTTGATCAGGTTGCGCGCCTCTACTGCGGGCGCCCGGGTGCTCATGACGGGGCTCTCCTGTGGTGAGCGGGGATGGTCGGTGGTGACGGACCGATCCGCGTGAGGAGCGCCGGGCTATCCTTGGCGTGCCGCACCCTCGATCGCCTGGCCTGCTCCGCGCGGGTCCGGTCCTGGGTCGCAACCCCGGCGTGGACTGCTGCAACAGTCCGTGCCGGGGTTCTTCTGTGAACGGTGCGTCCGCGGCTAGTGGGCGTCCGCGGACTGCGTACGGGAGTGGTCCTCCTCCAAGTCCCGCCATTCCTGCGGGACTTCACCGGTGGAATGCAGACTGCGCCATCCGTCGAGGCCGCTGAGGGTGCCCTCGGCGATCTCCTTGAGGAAGCCGCGCACCCACTCCGCCTCGGCGTCCATCATGTGGAGCTGGTACTCGGTCTCCACCAGGAACATCCGGGGCAGCGTCTCGCACAGTTTCCGCAGGACTCCCCTGAGCCCGGCGGCCTGCACTTCCAGCGTGCTGAGCCGCTGCTCAAGCAGCGCGGTCACCTCGTCGGGCGGCAGTACGCCCATGAGGGACAGCGCCGTCTCGAAGATCGGGAACTCATGCACGGGCACCGAGACGATGTCCGCCATCCAGTGCAGCATCTCCTCGCGGCCCGTCGCGGTGAGGGCATAGAGGGTGCGCTCGGGGCGGTTGCCCTGCCGCTGCACCTCGGAGACCTCGACGAATCCATGTTTTTCGAGGTTCTGGACGACGGTGTAGAGCGATCCGTAATTGATCTTGATGCTGTACTCCTTGCCGCGCCGGCGCAGAGTCTGGGCGATCTCGTACGGATGCATCGACGGCCGCTCGGAGAGCAGCACCATGACAGCCAGCGCCAACGGGTTGTTGAGCTTGCGCCGCCTGACCGCCATGACCATCACCCCGTTCCCGAATACTCGTAGCCGAACATATCTCGACAGGTCGCGTGTCGTCAACCGCGATGTATCGCGAATCCCCGCCCCCCGGCGCGCGGCGGAAAACCGTTCGCGGCCCCGCCAAGCCGGTGGCTAGCGTGAAGACGTGACCATCGAAGACCCCGAAGTCCCGCGACGCAGCCCTGATGAGCGCACCGGCATCGCCGATCGAGCGGCGGGTGCCGTGGTCGGCTCGGCGGTGGGCGACGCGCTGGGGGCGCCGTTCGAATTCGGGCCGCCCGGGGTGTATTCGGCACGGTTCCCCGACGGCATCGGCACGATGTGCGGGGGCGGCGGCTGGGACCCGGGCGAGGCGACCGACGATACGCAGATGGCCGTGCTCGTGGCCGAGTCCCTCCTGGAACACGGCGGCCTCGAACTCGCCGACATCTTCCGGCGGTTCCAGCGCTGGGCGGCGGCGGAGCCCAAGGACATCGGGCTCCAGACCGAGGACGTCCTGACCAACGGCGAACCCTGGGATCGCGCGGCCGCGCTGCACTTCCAGGTCAACCGGCATGCGGCGGGCAACGGTTCGCTGATGCGGGCCACCACGTCCGCCGTCTACTTCGCGGACGCCGGACGCGAGGCGACGATGGCCGCGGCCCGCCGCATCGCGGCACTTACCCACGGCGACCGGGCGGCCTGGGAAGGCACGGCGATCTACCACGACCTGGTACGGGTCGCGCTGAGCGGTGCCGATCCGCTCAGCGCCGTGCCGGACGCGCTGGCCGCCGTGCACCCCGACCACCGGGCCCGCTGGTCGGCGGTCCTGGCGCCCGACTGGCACCCCGACGACGCGACGGAGTTCAACGGCGCGGTGTGGCCCTGCCTCGGCTCCGCCCTCTGGGCACTGCGCACGACGGACTCCTTCGAGCAGGCTCTGGGTGCGGCGATCGATCTGGGCGGCGACACGGACACGGTGGCCGCGGTGACGGGCGGCCTGGCCGGCGCCCGCCACGGCCTGGCGGCCGTGCCCGCTCGCTGGGCCGCCGCGCTCCACGTCCCGCTGCCCGGCTTCGGCAGCCGGGTGCTGGGGGCGGGCGAACTCACCGATATGGCCCGGGAGTTGGCGAGGTAGGCGCTCACCTCGTACGGGAGTTGGTGGGCCAGGAGCTACCTCATGGGGCACCAGGGGCAGGATGATTCAGCTCCGCTGCCGCCCGGCCGCCGACGTCCCTTGATGGTCGGGACGCGCCACATGTGAAGCCCCGGCGGACATGGGGGCGGCCCCCACCGAACGCCCGTGGGGGCCGCCCCGTACTGCCGATCCGCTCAGCCCACGGAGCTGTAGGCCACCACACCGCGCAGCAGCGCGTCGACCGCCCTGCGGGCGTTCTTGGCGACGGTGCTGTTCTCGCGCGGGGCGGCGGCCGCGATCTGGCCGAGGACGTCGATGACCTGCTTGCACCAGCGGACGAAGTCGCCCGCGGGCATGTCCGCCTCGCGGAGCACCTCGTCGAGGCCCTTGTCGGAGGCCCACTGGTAGGCGGCCCAGGCGAAGCCGAGGTCGGGCTCGCGCTGGCCGACGCCCTCCGCCTGGTTGATCTTGTGGTCCTCCTCAAGGGCGTCGAGCCGCCCCCAGATCCGCACCATTTCGCCGAGCGCGGCCTTGGCCTTGCCGGAGGGCGTCTTGGGCGCCACGGCATCGTCGGACTGCCGCGCCTCGTACACCAACGCCGATACGCAGGCGGCCAGTTCGGCCGGGGTCAGGCCCTCCCAGACGCCTGCGCGCAGGCATTCGCTGGCCAGGAGGTCGAGTTCGCCGTAGAGGCGGGCGAGCCGTCTGCCGTGCTCGGTGACCTCGTCGTCGCGCAGGTAGTCGAGCTCGGTGAGCAGCGCCACGATGCGGTCGAAGGTGCGCGCGATGGTGTTCGTACGCCCCTCGATGCGCCGCTCCAGCTGCTTGGTGTCGCGCTGGAGGCGGTGGTAGCGCTCGGCCCAGCGCGCGTGGTCCTCCCGCTCGTCGCAGCCGTGGCAGGGATGGGCGCGCAGGGCGGTCCGCAGCCGGGTGATCTCACGGTCGTCGGCCGCTTCGGAGCGGGCCTTGCGGTGCCGCTCGGGGACGATGTGCCCGGCCTTGGTGCGCAGCGCGGACGCCAGGTCCCGGCGGGACTGCGGCGAGCGCGCGTTGAAGGACTTCGGGACGCGCATCCGCTCCAGGGCCTCGACGGGCACCGGGAAATCTATGGACGCCAGCCGCTTGACCTGCCGCTCGGCGGTCAGGACCAGGGGGCGCGGCCCGTCGTGCTGCTCGAAGCCACGGTGTCCGTTGGTGCGGCCGGCGGGCAGCCCGGGATCAAGGACGAGGGCGAGACCCGCGAACTTGCCGGTCGGTACATGGATGATGTCGCCCGGCTTGAGCTTTTCCAGAGAGGCCGCGGCGGCCGCCCGGCGCTGCGCAGCGCCGTGCTTGGCGAGCTCGGTCTCGCGGTCCTTGAGGTCGCGCCGCATCCGCGCGTACTCCTCGAAGTCCCCGAGGTGGCAGTGCATGCCCTCCCGGTAGCCTTCGAGGCCCTCTTCGTTGCGCTGCACCTGGCGCGAGATCCCGACGACGGACTTGTCGGCCTGGAACTGCGCGAAGGAGGTCTCAAGCAGCTCGCGCGAGCGGTGCCGGCCGAACTGCTGGACCAGGTTGACGGCCATGTTGTACGAGGGCTTGAAGCTGGAGCGCAGCGGGTAGGTGCGCGTGCCGGCCAGGCCCGCGAGCGCGCCCGGGTCCATGCCGCGCTGCCACAGGACCACCGCGTGGCCCTCGATGTCGATACCGCGCCGCCCGGCCCGGCCGGTGAGCTGGGTGTACTCGCCGGGGGTGATGTCGGCGTGCTGCTCGCCGTTCCACTTGACGAGCTTCTCCAACACCACTGAACGCGCGGGCATGTTGATGCCGAGCGCCAGGGTCTCGGTGGCGAAGACGGCCTTCACCAGGCCCCGTACGAACAGCTCCTCCACGACCTCCTTGAAGGTGGGCAGCATGCCCGCGTGGTGGGCGGCGATGCCGCGCTCCAGCCCTTCGAGCCATTCGTAGTAGCCGAGGACGTGCAGGTCCTCGCCGGGGATGGAGGCGGTGCGCTCCTCGACGATCTCGCGGACCTTCTGGCGCGCTTCCTCGTCGTTGAGCCGCAGGCCCGCGTACATGCACTGCTGGACGGCGGCCTCGCAGGCGGCGCGGCTGAAGATGAAGGTGATGGCCGGCAACAGGCCTTCGGCGTCGAGCCGTTCGATGACTTCGGGGCGGCCGGGTGTCCAGATCCGGGAGCGCGAGCGGCGCTCGCGCTCGCGGTCGGCCTCGCGGACCATCTTGCCGCGGCGCCGGTCGCGCGGGTTGTACGTCTTCTGGTTCTCCATCCGCGCCATGCGCAGCAGGTCGGGATTGACCTCGCGTCTGGCGACCCCGCGGCCGCCGTGGTCGGACTCCTCCTCGAAGAGGTCGTGCATCCGGCGCCCGGCCATGACGTGCTGCCACAGCGGCACGGGTCGGCTCTCGGAGACGATCACTTCGGTGTCGCCGCGGACCGTGTCGAGCCAGTCGCCGAACTCCTCGGCGTTGGAGACGGTCGCGGAGAGCGAGACCAGGGTGACCGATTCGGGGAGGTGGATGATCACCTCTTCCCAGACGGCGCCGCGGAAGCGGTCGGAGAGGTAGTGCACCTCGTCCATCACCACGTAGCCGAGGCCGATGAGCGCCTGGGAGCTCGCGTACAGCATGTTGCGGAGCACCTCGGTGGTCATGACGATCACGGGTGCGTCGGCGTTGACGCTGTTGTCACCGGTCAGCAGGCCCACCTTGCCGGGGCCGTAGCGCCGGGTGAGGTCGGCGTACTTCTGGTTGGACAGCGCCTTGATGGGCGTGGTGTAGAAGCATTTGCGGCCCTGCTGGAGGGCCAGGTGCACGGCGAACTCGCCGACGATGGTCTTGCCGGAGCCGGTGGGGGCGGCGACGAGCACGCCCTTTCCGGCTTCGAGGGCCTGGCAGGCCTCGATCTGGAAGGGGTCCAGATCGAAGTCGTACAGGTCGCGGAAGGGTGCGAGCGCGGTGGCCTGCTCGACGGCGCGGAGCCGGGCAGCTGCGTACGCTTCGGCTGGTGAGAGGTCCTCTGTCATCTTGTCTTCGAGCCTACCCGCCGCCTCTGACAGAGGTCGCGATCTTTATCGGGGACCGGGACCGCCGGCCTTCCGGCCGGGCGCCGGTACGGGTGCCAATACCCGCACGGCACCGCGTACACACTCCGCGGTGAGCGGGAGCGGACCGAGCGGTTCCCCGTCGGCGTATCCGGTGATGCCGTCGGCGGCGAGGGTGATCGAGGCGACGCGGTGGGTGGTGACCGCAGGGTGGCCGAGGTGGGTGCCCCGGTAGACCTTCGGGAAGACCTTGATGAGCGTCGTACGGGAGCAGTCGCCGACGACCGTGACGTCGAAGAGGCCGTCGGTCAGGTCGGCGTCGGCGCAGATGCGCATGCCTCCTCCGTAGGAGGAGGCGTTTCCGACGGCGACGAGGCTTGCCTCGATCTCGCGGGTCTCGCCGTCATCGAGGGTGATCTTGTACGGGACCGGCTTGAAGGCGGCGAGTTCGGCGAGCATCGCGAGGTCGTACTTGAAGCGGCCGCTCGGCCAACTCATGCGGTTGCCGCGGTCGTTGACCCGGGAGTCGAAGCCGGACGCGAGGACGGTCGCGAACCAGCGGTCGCCGGTCCGGCCGAGGTCGATGTCCGTGATGTGCGCGCCCTTGAGGGCTCCGGCCGCGAGCGCTCCGGCGCGGGCTGGGTCGCGTATCGGCAGGCCGAGGGCGCGGGCGAAGTCGTTGCCGGTGCCGACGGCGACGACACCGAGCGGGGTCGAAGTGCCCGCGACGGCCTGGAGGGCGAGGTTGACCATGCCGTCGCCGCCGACGGTGATCAGCGCCCCGGTGCCGCCCTCGACGGCCTCGCGGGCGCGGCGCAGGGCGTCCTCGGCGTTCTCTCCCAGGACGGTGCGTACGGAGAACCCGGCGGCCCGCAACGCGGAAGCGGCCGGTTGCGCGGCGTGCGCGCCCCGGCCGCGTCCCGCGGTGGGATTGACGAAGAGGGTGATCTCGCTGGTCACCCGCCGGACCTTACAAGCTCCGGTGATCACGTCAAGGTCAGGTGATGTCGTCGTATCCGCCCAGCTTGCTGGACCGGCCGCCGTCGGACTGCTCGGGCAGGGCCGGGGGCGAGGTCACGGGTTCGACGGCGCCGACGTCCTCGGGGGTGAGGTCGAGGTCGGAGGCCTCGTCGTCGCCGGGACCGGCCTCGGCGCGCTGCTTGCGGCGCTTGTCGTTCATCATGGCGATGCCGACGGCGACGAAGTAGAGGGCGACGATCGGGGCGGCGAGCGACAGCATAGAGATCGGGTCGACGGTCGGCGTAGCGAAGGCCGCGAAGATCGTGACACCCATGATCATTCCGCGCCACCAGCCCAGCATCCGGCGGCCGGTGAGGATGCCGCTGAAGTTGAGCATGATGAGGAAGAGCGGCAACTCGAAGGAGAGGCCGAAGACGATGATCATGCGCGTGACGAGGTCGAGGAGCTCGTTCAGCGGCAGGAGGTTGGCCACGCCCTGCGGCGTGAAGTCGAGCAGCACCCGGGCCGCGGCGGGCAGCACGTTGTACGAGAACCAGCCACCGGCGACGAAGAGCGGGAAGCCCGCGGCCACGAAGCCCAGCGAGTACTTCTTCTCGTGCTTGTGCAGACCGGGCGCGACGAACGCCCACAGCTGGTAGAGCCAGACCGGGCTGGCCGCCACGACACCGGCTACCAGCGACACCTTGATCATCAGGGTGAACGGCCCCATGAGGCCGGACATCGTGATGTTGCCGCAGGTCTCGCCGTCGCCCTTCTTGGCGAGTTCGGAGAAGGAGACCTTGCAGTCGACGGCGGATTTGATCGGCTCGGTGATCACTTCCACGATCTGCTTGTAGTAGAACGCCGCCACCACGGCGCAGACCAGGATCGCGAACACCGACTTCGCGAGCCGGTTGCGCAGCTCGCGAAGATGATCCGAGAGCGGCATCCGCCCCTCGGGGTCCTTCTGTTGTGTGCGGGCAGACTTGAGCAACCCACGTCCTCATCTCGTGCGGCAGGTCGCTCTGGTCACGGAGGTGAACAGCGCCTGCTTCGGCCCGGTGTCAGCGCTGCGTGGAGTCCGTCGGCTCGGTCACCGGACGCGCGCTGTTCACATCGCCGGGAGCGGACTGGATGGTGCGCTGGGCCGGCGGCTGCTCACCCGGGGCCGGCGGGTCGGCCGGGGCCGTCTGCTGCCCCTCGGCCTTCATGGCCTTGGCCTCGCTCTTGAGGATGCGGGCCGACTTGCCGAGCGACCGCGCCATGTCCGGGAGCTTCTTCGCGCCGAACAGCAGGAAGACGACGATGAGGATGAGAATGATCTCGGGGGCGCCGAGCCTTCCGAACATAAGCGTTTACCTTCTCACCGAGGCTGCGTGGGGTGGGGCTGTGGGCGGCGGCCGGACTGGTGTCCGACCGCCTTACGTGCAGCGATCGTAACGCGCAGGGGTGAACGCCGGGCAATCCCCGTGCGTACTCCCCTTCGCGGGCCGTGCCTCGCTGCCTGGACCGCGTTGTGCAGCGTACCGCCCCGAAACGTACGACATCAGAGCGCACCGGTCATCTCAGCGTTTCCCCGGCACCCGCGAGGTCGACCGCGGCGCGCTCCAGGTCCTCGGCGGCGCGATTGATCTTGCGGGTGGTCTCGGCCACTTGGCGGCCGAGCCGCTGCGCCTCGACGAAGACCTTGACGGCGAGGACGCCGAGCACGGCGATCCCGAGGAAACCGAGGGCGATGGCGGTCATCGGCCAGAACATGGATGGGGACCCTAGACGGTGGAGTGGAGACGGAGGGTGCGGACACCGCCGCCGGTGAGCAGTTCGACAATGCGCTCGCCGGCGGGCTTGCGGACGGCCGAGCCGCACTCGGGGCAGGTGAAGGAGTAGAAGGTGGTGCGGTGGCTGGCGCCGATCGCCAGCCGGAGCGCGGCCGCGCCGAGCTCGAAGCGGCCGCGGCACTCCGGGCAGGCGGCCTTGAAGAGGACCGGGATCACGGGACGGGAAAGACCGGGCAGCACCGACATGTTCCGCAACTCTCCTCAGCTCTGGTGATCAGGCGTGGGCGGTTCCTCATATCCGGCGAGCGCCTCGCGGGCGGCGCGCCGGGCGCTCTGCGCGAGGTCGTCCGGCGAGACGATCCTGCCGTCCTGGCCGAGCCGCAGCCCCAGGCGCCGCAGCGATGCCGGGTCGGGGGTGCGCAGCGTGATCCGGAGGCCGCCGTCGGGGAGCTCCTCGGCGCTGTCGTGCGGGTAGTACTCGGCGACCCAGCGGCCGCCGGGCGCGACCTCCACGACGACCTCGGGGTCGTCGGCGGACGGCTGCACGAGCCCCTCGGACAGGTCGCGCAGTTCGAGCTCGGGCGGTGCGGACGCCTCGTCGAGCAGGCGGATCTCGGCCACCCGGTCCAGCCGGAAGGTGCGCCGGGCCTCCGAGAGCCGGCACCACGCCTCCATATAGGTGTGGCCGACGGCGAAGAGCCGGATCGGGTCGACCTCGCGCTCGGTGAGCTCGTCGCGCGCGGGCGAGTAGTACTTCAGCCACAGCCGGCGGCGCTCCGAGATCGCCCGGTCGACCTCGGCGAAGACGCCGCCCTCGGACTCGAAGGTGACCGAGAGCCGCGAGCTGGCGCCCGCGGCCTCACCGGCGGCGGCTTCCAGCTTGGCGGTGGCGCGCAGCAGCGCCTGCCGGTCGCCCTCGCGCAGGCCGGGAAGGGTGGACACGGCACGGGCCGCGACGAGCAGCGCGGTCGCCTCGTCGGCGGCGAGCCGCAGGGGCTCGGCGACATCGTCCGGGTTGTGCCACCAGATGCGGTCGCCGTCGGTGTCGATGTCCAGGAGGTCGCCGCCGCGGAAGCTGGTGCCGCACATGGGCAGCACATCGAGGTCCGAGATCAGTTCGTCCTCGGTGATGCCGAAGGCGCGGGCGACGTCCCCGACGCGGGCGCCGGGGCGTTCGCGCAGATAGGTCACCAGCGACAGCATCCGCCGGGTCTGGTCGATGGCATTGGCAGCCATGGTCGTACGGTCCCCCTCAGCCCTTGGCCACGGCGCGCAGCCGGTCGATGACATCGGCCCGCAGGTCGGCGGGCTCCAGCACGACGACATCGGGGCCGAATTCCACCAGGTGGGCATCGAGCCCGTGCCCGTACGGAATCTCCAACTCCGCCCAGCCGTCGCCGAGTTCCCGAGCCGAGGTGGCCCGGGAACGGAGCGGGTAGCCGGCCCCGGCCCGCAGCCGGATCCGGGCCGAGCGGGTCGCGGTCTCCCCCGCCCAGGTCTCGACGGTCTCGCGCACGGTGACGACGTCGGGCACGGGCGCGGTGAAGGCGCCCGCCCGGGAGCGGACCTTGCCGGAGATGCGGCTGAGCCGGAACACCCGCTCGGCGCCCCGGTCGCGGTCCCAGCCGGCCAGGTACCAGTGGCCGCGCCAGCACTCCAGGACCCACGGCTCGACATGCCTGGTCTCGGGGCGTACGGCATTGGCCTTGCGGTAGTCGAAGACGACCGGGCGCCGGTCGCGGCAGGCCAGCATCAAGGGTTCGAAGGCCGCCTCATGGACCGGGATGCGCGGTTCGATCGCGCTGTGCTCATACGGATTGTGAGCTTCCGGCATACCGGCGGCGCGCAGCTTCTGGAGTGCTCCGCTGGCCGCTCCCGCGAGCCGGGCCTGCTGCCAGACCCGGGCGGCGAGGCCGAGGGCCGCGGCCTCCTCGGCGTCGAGCTGGACCGGTGGCAGCCGGTTGCTGTCGCGGCGGGCGAGATAGCCGGTCTCGCCCTCGATGTTCTCCACGGTCTCGATGACCAGGCCGAGTTCGCGCAGGTCGTCCTTGTCGCGCTCGAACATCCGGTTGAAGGAGTCGTCGGACCCGGCTTCAAGGTAGGCCTCGATGGACGCGCGCAGTTCCCGCTTGCTGAGCGGCCGCCGTGTCCCGAGCAGACACAGCGCCAGGTTCATCAGCCGCTCGGCCTTGGCAATCGCCATCGATGCCCTACGCCCTCTCTCGTATTGCACTCCGACCGCTGACCGTACCGCCCCGGGCTGCCCGGGCAAAAGCCGAGGGCCCGTGCCAGCAGGCACGGGCCCTCGGTCTGATCAGGTCCGATCGCTCAGGACTGATCGAGGTGCGGCTCAGACGGCGATCAGGTCGCAGACGAAGATCAGCGTCTCGCCCGGGGCGATGGCGTTGCCGGCGCCGCGGTCGCCGTAGGCGAGGTGGGCGGGGATGGTCAGCCGGCGGCGACCGCCGACCTTCATGCCCTGGATGCCCTGGTCCCAGCCGGCGATGACCTGGCCGCTGCCGAGCTTGAACTGCAGCGGGTTGCCGCGGTTCCAGGAGGCGTCGAACTCCTCGCCGGTGGAGAAGGCCACGCCCACGTAGTGGACCTTGACGTTGTCGCCGGCCTTGGCGACGGCGCCGTCGCCCTCCCAGATCTCCTTGATCTCCAGGTCCGCCGGCGGCTGACCCTCGGGGAAGTCGATCTCGGGCTTGTCGATGCTCACGTAATGCTCCTACTTATCGCTGTGACTCCTCCCCCTCGCAAACGAGGGGGCTTCTCACTTGGGTCCGAAGACCCTCATGACGGCCAAGCCCTGACCGCTGCCGAAGCAGATGCGCAGCGTACTACGCCGCTTCGCGGCTCCGGTAAGGATGGGCAACCGGAACAGTCTTACATTGCTCCGACGATGTCCACGACGAAGACCAGAGTCGAGTTGGCCGGGATGTCGGCGCCCTGGGCCTTGTCCTTGTAGCCCTGCTCCGGCGGGATGACCAGCAGGACACGGCTGCCGACCTTCTTGCCGACCAGGCCCTTGTCCCAGCCCTCGATGACCTGGCCCTGACCGATCACGGTCGAGAACGGGGCGCCGGTCTTCCAGGAGGTGTCGAACAGCTTCGCCTTGTCCAGGCCCTCGTTGGGCTTCCAGGTAGCGCCGCTGTACTGCATGAAGACGGTCTGGCCGCTCTTGACCTCGGCACCCTTGCCCTCGATGAGGACCTGGTCGACGAGGGTCTTCGGCGGGTCGTTCTTCGGCACGGTGATCGTGGCGGCCTCGTCCTTGTCCGCCTTGATCTGCGGCAGATTGGACGGGATCGCGGCCTGGGTGCCCTCGACCTTCTTCGGCATCACGCTGTCGATGTCGAGGACGAAGACCAGGTTGTCGGTGGGGCCGACGCCGAGCTCCTGCTTGCCCGCGGCACCGAACGCGGCGGCCGGCGGGGCGACGACCAGCACGCGGCTGCCGACCTTCTGGCCGAGCACCGCCTCGCTGAACGCCGGGATGTACGTCTGCGAGCCCGCCGGGATGACCTGCGGGGCGCCGCCCTGGTCGTAGGAGCCGGCGAGGTCCTTGCCGCTCTTCCAGATCTTGCCGGTGTACTTCGTGACCGCGAGGTCGTCCTTCTTGACCTCGGGACCGGTGCCCGCGGTCAGCGTCTTGACGACGAACTTCCCGCTCGGGTCGCCCTTCGGGATGGTGATCGTGGGCTTCTTGCCCAGATCGCCCGCGACGGTGGGCATCGGCGAGGCGTCCGACACCGGCTTGGGGGCGGCGGGCTGCGACGCCTTGTCGGAGGGGGAGGCGGACGCGTCCTTCTTCTTCGCTCCGCCGTCACCTCCTCCGCAGGCCGCGGTGAGCATCAGGGCCGGCACGATGAGCGCGGCAGCAAGTCGGCGTCGCACAGTGGTCCTCGGGGTAGCTGGAATGGTCGGAGCGGCCACTCTACGGCCCCACTCCTCTACCACAAGGGTGCGGCATGCCCGGGGGCCCCGTACGCAACAGCGTGCGGGGCCCCCGGCCGTGACGGCTCGACGGGTCTCACATCCCGGCGATCAGCTTCTCCACCCGGTCGTCCACCGAACGGAACGGGTCCTTGCACAACACGGTGCGCTGCGCCTGGTCGTTGAGCTTCAGATGCACCCAGTCGACGGTGAAGTCCCGGCGCTGCTCCTGCGCGCGGCGGATGAAGTCGCCGCGCAGCCGGGCCCGAGTGGTCTGCGGGGGCACCGACTTGCCCTCGAAGATCTTCAGGTCGTTGCAGATCCTGGCCGCCTGGCCCTTCCGCTCCAGGAGGTAGTACAGGCCCCGGCGGCGGTGGATGTCGTGGTAGGCGAGGTCTATCTGGGCGACCCGGGGGTGCGACATGGTCATGTTGTTCTTGGCCCGGTACCGCTCGATGAGCTGGTACTTCATGACCCAGTCGATCTCGGTGCCGATCCGGTCGAGGTCCTCCGCCTCGATCGCGTCCAGGGTGCGGCCCCACAGTTCGAGGACCTGGTCGACGGTGCCGGTGCGGATGCCGCGGCGCTCCACGAAGTCCACGGCCTTCTCGTAGTACTCGCGCTGCACTTCGAGGGCGGAGGCCTCGCGACCGCTGGCCAGGCGCACCTTGCGCTGGCCCGTGAGGTCGTGGGAGACCTCGCGGATCGCCCGGATCGGGTTCTCCAGAGTGAGGTCGCGCATGACCGTACCGGCCTCGATCATGCGCAGCACGAGGTCGGTGGCTCCGACCTTGAGGAGCATGGTCGTCTCGGACATGTTGGAGTCGCCGACGATGACGTGCAGCCGGCGGTAGCGCTCGGCGTCCGCGTGCGGTTCGTCCCGGGTGTTGATGATGGGACGCGAGCGGGTGGTGGCGGAGCTGACGCCCTCCCAGATGTGCTCGGCGCGCTGGCTGACGCAGTAGACCGCGCCGCGCGGGGTCTGCAGCACCTTGCCGGCGCCGCAGATCAACTGGCGGGTGACGAGGAACGGAATGAGGATGTCCGCGAGCCGGGAGAACTCTCCGTGCCGGGCGACGAGATAGTTCTCGTGGCAGCCGTAGGAGTTTCCCGCCGAGTCGGTGTTGTTCTTGAAGAGATAGACGTCGCCCGCGATTCCCTCCTCGTGCAGGCGGCGTTCGGCGTCGACGAGCAGGCCTTCGAGAATGCGCTCGCCGGCCTTGTCGTGCGTGACCAGTTCGGTCACGTTGTCGCATTCGGGAGTTGCGTATTCCGGATGCGATCCCACGTCGAGGTAGAGGCGGGCGCCGTTCCGCAGAAAGACGTTGCTGCTGCGGCCCCATGACACAACACGGCGGAAGAGGTAGCGCGCCACTTCGTCAGGAGACAGTCGGCGCTGTCCCCTGAACGTGCACGTGACGCCGTACTCGTTCTCCAGCCCGAAAATGCGGCGGTCCATGAGTGAACATTACGCCTGATGGCCTGAGCTGAAACCGGGTTCGACAGCACGGTTTCGATCATTTTCATCAACTCCCGCGACCTTGCGCATATGCCCGGGAGCTGCGAGGACCCGCTGGGTGGCGAGCAGCACGATCAGTGCGGCGATTCCGCCGCCGCCCGCGACCGCGAAACCCGCGCCGGTGCCGCCGAGTTCGACCGCCGGGCCCGCGGCCGCCGTGCCGAGCGCGGTGCCGACGCCGAAGGCGGTCACCAGCCAGGAGAACGCCTCGGTGACCGTGCCGCGCGGGGCGTGCCGGTCGACGACGATGAACGCGCAGGCGATGGACGGCGCGAGGAAGAGGCCGGAGACGAGGGTGAGCGCGGCCATGGCGGGGACGCCGGGCACCAGCATCAGCGGCAGATAGCCGACGGCGAGCAGCGCCACGACGATCCGCAGCCGCTTCTCGGGGGCGCCGGTCCACTGCCGGGCTCCGTAGACGAGGCCGCCGAGGAGGGCGCCGAGTCCGTTGGCGGCCATCAGCCAGCCGTAGATCGCGTCGCTGCCGTGGTCGTCGGCATAGGCGGACGCGGCGACGATGATGGCGCCCAGCGCGAGGCCGACGAAGAAGAACGAGCCGAGCAGCGCGAGCAGTCCGGGCGAGCGCAGCGCGCCGAGCCAGTGCGCCTCGCGGGGCGCCGAGCGCCAGGTCCTGGACGGCTCGGAGAGTACGACACTGAGCGCGCCCAGGATCCCGAGCGCGTTGATCAGCAGCAGCGCCGTGGCGGGCGACCAGAGCGCGATGGCGACGGTGACCAGCAGCGGGCCGACCGTGAACATCACCTCCTGGGCTATCGCGTCCAGGGCGTACGCGGTGTGCACCTGGTCCTCGCGCTCCAGCACGGCGGGCCACAGGGCGCGCAGCCCGCCCTCCAGGGGCGGTGTGGCGAGCCCCGCCACGAGCACCGCCGCGTACGCCACGGCCACCGGCTCGATGCCCACGACGGCGAGCAGGACCATGCCGAGCGCGGCCAGGACGGAGGCCGGGAGCATGACGCGGGGCTGCCCGTAGAGGTCGACGGCCCGCCCGAGCAGCGGCTGCCCGACGGCGGTGGCGACGCCGTACACGGCGGTCAGCGCGCCCGCGAGCGAGTAGCTGCCGCCCTCGGCCCGTACGAAGAAGACGACGGCGATCGCGGCGGTCGCGTTGGGCAGCCGGCCGGTGAGGGTGCCCGCGAGCAGCCGCGCGGCATGCCGGGTCCGAAGGATCTCCGCGTATCCAGCCGCCATGGGCGCTCCTCAAGTGTTACGTATAACGTCCGAGGTCATACGTACCATGTGGCAAGTCCGCGGGTCCACCCCGCGCTCGCCCACCGCCCGCCCAGGAGGCCCTGTGACCAGCCCGGACAGCCCGGAGTCCGCATCGGTGGCGGCCCGCGCCGGGGTGCGCGCCGCCCGCGCCGCGCTGTCCGGGCGGCCCGCCGGGGCCCGGCCCACCAGCCGGGACGTGGCGGGCGCGGCCGGGGTGTCCCAGGCCACCGTCTCGCTGGTTCTCGGCGACAAGTGGCGCGGCCGGGTCTCCGAGCGCACCGCGGAGCTGGTCAGGGAGGCCGCGCGGGAGCTGGGCTACCGGCCCAACCTCGCCGCGCGCAGCCTGCGGCTCGGCCGCACCAGGACCGCGCTCCTCGTGGTGCCCGCCATGACCAGCGAGTTCTTCGCACAGGTCTACGCCGGGGCGGCCCGCGTCGCCGCCGAGCACGGCTTCGGCGTGGTCCTCTACCCCTCCCCCGAAGGCATCGGCCCGGCCCGGGACCCCTTCGACTCGGCGCGCACCGCGCTCGACGGGGTCATCGCCTCCTCGATGGCGGCGGGCGCGCTCGCCTCGATCCGCGGCAGTGATCTGCCGCTGGTGATGCTCGACAGCGACCCCGCCGAGCCGGGGCCCGCCGCGCACGTCAACCTCGACATCGCCGACGGCGTACGGCGCCTGACGGAGCATCTGCTGGGTCTCGGACACCGCCGCTTCGCGCATGTCGCGGCCGACGTGGACTCCTGGACCTTCGTCGTACGCGCCCGGGCCCTGGCCGATGCGCTCGGCGGGGTGCCGGGGGCGGAGCTGCGCACCGTGCACGCGGCGCTCAGCGTGGACGCCGGAAGACAGGCGGCCGAAGGGGCCCTTCGCGCACCCGGTCCGCGCCCCACGGCGCTGGTCTGCGACGACGACTTCCTCGCCGCCGGGGCCTGCAAGGCGGCGCACCGGCTGGGACTGCGCGTCCCCGACGACGTATCGGTCACCGGGTTCGAGGGCCTGACCCTGGCCACCGCACTGGAGCCGGAGCTGACCACGCTCGCGCTGCCCGCCGAGCAGGTCGGCGCCCGGGGCATGACAGCTCTGCTCGCCGTCCTCGGCGGGCGCCGACCGCAGACCGGGGACCTGCCGGTGTCGCTGGCCGTACGGGGCTCAACGGCCGCGCCCCGGCCCGCATGACGCGGAACCGGGGCGCGTGAAGGGCGCGTGAAGAGGAGCGGAACTACTCCTCCTCGGACTCCTCGAGATCCGAAGGGGCCTCGGTCGGCTCGGTCTTGGCCACGTCGGCCTGGAGCAGCCGGGAGAGCTGACGGCCGACGATGCGCTTGAACTTCCGCTGCTGAGGGCGCGTCCGGTCCAGGACTGCGACCTCCAGGCGCTCGGCGGGGATCTCCCGCTCGGCACCGTTCGTCTGGTTCGACAGGGCCTGCACGGCGAGCCGCAGCGCCTCGGCGAGCGACATGCCGTCCTGGTGGCGCTGGTCCAGGAAGGTGCTGATCTGCTCGGCGTTGCCGCCGACCGCGACCGAGCCGTGCTCGTCCACGATCGAGCCGTCGTGCGGCAGCCGGTAGATCTGGTCCTCTTCTGGCGTGCTGCCGACCTCGGCGACGACCAGCTCCACCTCGTACGGCTTCTCGCCGACGCTGGAGAAGATGGTGCCCAGCGTCTGGGCATAGACGTTGGCGAGCCCACGGGCCGTCACGTCGTCGCGGTCGTAGGTGTATCCGCGGAGGTCCGCGTACCGCACACCGCCGATGCGCAGGTTCTCGTACTCGTTGTACTTGCCGGCGGCCGCGAAGCCGATCCGGTCGTAGATCTCGCTGAACTTGTGCAGCGCGCGGGACGGGTTCTCGCCGACGAACACGATGCCGTCGGCGTACTGGATCACGACCAGGCTGCGGCCGCGGGCGATGCCCTTGCGGGCGTACTCCGCACGGTCGGCCATGGCCTGCTGGGGTGAGACATAGAACGGGGTCGACACCGGCTAACCGTCCCTTTCTGTCAGTGGCGGGGTCATCTCGGGGCCTGCGCGGGCCTCAGAGGAGGGCGGCCCGGGGGCCGTCGGGCTGCTCCAGCCGCCGTTCCAGGATGGCGCGGGCGAGCTCGGAGGACTCCGTCTCGGTCAGCCTGCGGAATCCGTCCTCGGTGATGACGGTGACGATCGGGTAGATCCGGCGGGCCACGTCCGGGCCGCCGGTCGCCGAGTCGTCGTCGGCGGCGTCGTAGAGCGCCTGGATGACCAGCGTGGTCGCCTGCTGCTCCGTCATGTCGTCGCGGTAGAGCTTCTTCATGGAGCCCCGGGCGAAGATGGAGCCGGATCCGGTGGCGGCGAAGCCGTGCTCCTCGGAACGGCCGCCGGTCACGTCGTAGGAGAAGATCCGGCCCTTCTCGCGGTCGACGTCGTAGCCCGCGAAGAGCGGGACCACGGCGAGGCCCTGCATGGCCATGCCGAGGTTGCTGCGGATCATCGTGGAGAGCCGGTTCGCCTTGCCCTCCAGGGAGAGCGTGGCGCCTTCGACCTTCTCGAAGTGCTCCAGCTCCAGCTGGAAGAGCTTGACCATCTCCACCGCGAGGCCGGCGGTGCCGGCGATGCCGACCGCCGAGTACTCGTCGGCCGGGAAGACCTTCTCGATGTCGCGCTGGGCGATCATGTTGCCCATCGTGGCGCGCCGGTCACCGGCCAGGACGACTCCGCCGGGGAAGGTCGTCGCGACGATGGTCGTGCCGTGCGGCGCTTCGATGTGCCCCTGCACGGGCGGCAGGGTGCGCTTGCCGGGGAGCATCTCCGGCGAGTGGTCGGACAGGAAGTCCATGAATGAGGAGGAGCCAGGCGTCAGGAAGGCAGCTGGTAGACGCCCGGTGCCACGAGTGTTGGCTTCCACGAGTTTCCTTCCAAGTAGGCGGCAGCCCGACGGACGGTGTCGGGATCGTCTCCCAACTTGCCGATGGCCGAATTGCAGTTGAAGCAGAGTACGCCTCGGACCTTACCCGTCTCGTGGCAATGATCCACATGAACGGCGGGAGCAGAGAGGCAGATTACGCAGACGCCCATCTGTGACGCGATCATGTCGTCCCGATCGGCTTTGGTGATGCCGTACTGGCGCATGAGATGGCCCTCGCGCCCCTGTATGGCCTTGCACGCTTTGCACCGAGTTGAGAGGCCGTCCGATGCGGTCGCATTGCGATGCCACTCGCTGTACGGCTTCACCTCATCACATGTCCGACACAGTTTGTGTCCGGGCGGAACATCCACCTTGTCGCGCACGGCCTTGCCGAGTGCCCCCTGCCGACGCCGGTAGTGCGCGGCGCCGTACTCCGCCACGCATTCCCGGCATCGAACCTGAAGTCCGTCGCGCCTGTTCTTGTCGGCAGCGAAGGAGGCATGGGAGAGCGTCCGCTTACAGCCGGTGCATTGCTTCACATCGACCGAGCCGGACATATCGACTACTGTCCGCCTTTTTGAACGAATGAGCGCACGAAATCCTCGGCATTTTCCTCGAGTACGTCGTCGATCTCGTCCAGGACCGAGTCCACGTCGTCCGACAACTTCTCCTGCCGCTCCTTGAGGTCCTCCGAAGCCTGCGCGTCCTGCGCCTGCTCCTCGACCTCCTCGGTGGAGCGCGTCGCCTTCTGCTGGCCGCCGCCGGTGTCCTTGGTCGCCATCTACCTCACCCCGCTCGGTTCGATGTCCTTGATCAGACCCTACAAGCAGGGTCTGACATCGGCCCCGCACTTGATGCAACGTGCGGGGCCCACCTCTGTGATTCCCATACCTGCGGCTTTTCAGCCGCCCGAGAGCACCCGCACCAGATCCTCGGCGGTCCGGCACCGGTCCAGCAGCGCCTTCACGTGATTACGCGTTCCGCGTAGGGGCTCAAGGGTTGGCACCCGCTGGAGCGAGTCGCGGCCCGGCAGATCGAAGATCACCGAGTCCCAGGAGGCCGCCGCGACGTCGTCCGCGTACTGCTCCAGGCAGCGGCCGCGGAAGTACGCCCTGGTGTCCTCCGGGGGCTTGGTCTGGGCCCGTACGACCGCGGGCTCGTCCAGGAGCCGCTTCATCTTGCCGCGGGCCACCAGACGGTTGTAAAGGCCCTTCTCGGCCCTCACATCGGCGTACTGGAGGTCCACGAGGTGCAGCCGGGCCGCGTCCCAGCCGAGGCCGTCACGGCGGCGGTAGCCCTCCATCAGCTCACGCTTGGCGATCCAGTCGAGCTCGCCCGACAGGCTCATCGGGTCGTTCTCCAGCCGGTTCAGGACGTCCTCCCAGCGGCCGAGGACGTCCTTGGTCTGCTCGTCGGCGTCCGCCCCGAACCGCTCCTCGACGTACTTGCGCGCCAGCTCGAAGTACTCCATCTGAAGCTGCACGGCGGTCAGCGTGCGGCCGCTGCGCAGGGTGACCAGGTGTTGCAGCGCGGGGTCGTGCGAGACCTGGTGGAGGGTGCGGACCGGCTGGTCCACGGCCAGGTCGACATTGATGAACCCGTCCTCGATCATGGACAGGACCAGGGAGGTCGTGCCCAGCTTCAGATAGGTCGAGATCTCCGAGAGGTTGGCGTCGCCGATGATGACGTGCAGGCGGCGGTACTTCTCGGCGTCGGCGTGCGGTTCGTCGCGGGTGTTGATGATCGGGCGCTTGAGGGTCGTCTCCAGGCCGACCTCGACCTCGAAGTAGTCGGCGCGCTGGCTGATCTGGAAGCCGTGCTCGTGGCCGTCCTGGCCGATGCCGACCCGGCCGGCGCCGGTGATGACCTGGCGCGAGACGAAGAACGGCGTCAGATGGCGCACGATGTCCGAGAAGGCGGTCTCCCGCTTCATCAGATAGTTCTCGTGCGTGCCGTACGAGGCGCCCTTGTTGTCGGTGTTGTTCTTGTACAGGTGGATCGGCTGGGCGCCGGGGAGTTGGACCGCACGTTCGGCGGCCTCGGCCATGATGCGCTCGCCGGCCTTGTCCCACAGGACGGCGTCGCGGGGGTTGGTGACCTCCGGTGAGCTGTACTCGGGGTGTGCGTGGTCCACGTACAGCCGAGCCCCGTTGGTGAGGATGACGTTGGCGAGGCCGATGTCCTCGTCGGTGAGCTGGCTGGAGTCGGCGGCCTCGCGGGCGAGGTCGAAGCCGCGGGCGTCCCGCAGCGGGTTCTCCTCCTCGAAGTCCCAACGGGCGCGGCGCGCCCGGTGCATCGCCGCCGCGTAGGCGTTGACGATCTGGGACGAGGTGAGCATGGCATTGGCGTTGGGGTGGCCGGGGACGGAGATCCCGTACTCCGTCTCGATGCCCATTACTCGCCGTACGGTCATGCGGCCCTCCTTGCCCGGCGGCGCTCCCCCGCGGGAGCGGCGCTCAAGTACCGCTGGTTCTCCGGTGCGTGTGCGGTGCCCGTCCCCGCACTGCGCGACTCGGCGGTACCGAAGAGCCTAGAACGCCTTTGCGCTGGTGGGGAGATCAATTCCGTCATTGCTCTTGCCCTGCTGATGGCCTGAAAAGCAGTCGGCTGCGGATGCCCGGGCGGGCATCCGCAGCCGGCCTGCCCTTTACAGGTATTGACCGGTGTTGGCCACCGTGTCGATGGAGCGTCCGGTGTCCGCGCCCTGCTTTCCGGTGACGAGGGTGCGGATGAATACGATCCGCTCGCCCTTCTTTCCGGAAATCCTGGCCCAGTCGTCGGGGTTGGTGGTGTTGGGCAGGTCCTCGTTCTCCTTGAACTCGTCCACGCAAGCCTGGAGGAGGTGGGAGATTCGGAGGCCCTTCTGGTTCTGGTCGAGGAAGGCCTTGATGGCCATCTTCTTGGCCCGGTCCACGATGTTCTGGATCATGGCGCCGGAGTTGAAGTCCTTGAAGTACAGGACTTCCTTGTCGCCGTTGGCGTACGTGACTTCGAGGAAGCGGTTCTCCTCGGTCTCCGCGTACATCTGCTCCACCACGGACTGGATCATTCCGTGAGTGGTGGCGTCGGCGTCGCCGCCGTGCTCGGCGAGGTCGTCCGTGTGCAGCGGCAGCGAGGACCTGAGGTACTTGGCGAAGATGTCCTTGGCCGCCTCCGCGTCCGGACGCTCGATCTTGATCTTCACATCGAGCCGGCCGGGCCGCAGGATCGCCGGGTCGATCATGTCCTCGCGGTTGGAGGCGCCGATGACGATGACGTTCTCCAGGCCCTCCACACCGTCGATCTCGGCGAGCAGCTGCGGGACGATGGTGTTCTCCACGTCCGAGCTGACACCGGATCCGCGGGTGCGGAAGAGGGATTCCATCTCGTCGAAGAAGACGATGACGGGGGTGCCCTCGCTCGCCTTCTCCCGGGCACGCTGGAAGACGAGGCGGATGTGCCGCTCGGTCTCGCCGACGTACTTGTTGAGGAGCTCGGGGCCCTTGATGTTGAGGAAGTAGCTCTTCCCCGCGGGCTGGCCGGTCACCTCGGCGACCTTCTTGGCAAGGGAGTTGGCGACCGCCTTCGCGATCAGCGTCTTGCCGCAGCCGGGCGGTCCGTAGAGCAGGATGCCCTTCGGCGGCCGCAGTTCGTGCTCCTTGAAGAGGTCGGGGTAGAGGTAGGGCAGTTCGACCGCGTCGCGGATCAGCTCGATCTGGTTGCCCAGTCCGCCGATCTTGGAGTAGTCGACGTCCGGCACCTCTTCGAGGACGAGTTCCTCGACCTCGCTCTTGGGGACCACTTCGTAGACGTAGCCGGACCTGGGTTCCAGCAGGAGCGCATCGCCGGGGCGGATGGTGATGTCCAGGAGCGGCTCGGCGAGCCTCACCACCCGTTCCTCGTCGGTGTGCCCGACCACCAGGGCGCGCTCGCCGTCCTCAAGGATCTCCTTGAGGGTGACGATGTCCCCGGCGCGCTCGAACTCCATGGCCTCGACCACGTTGAGCGCCTCGTTGAGCATGACTTCCTGGCCGCGCCGCAGTTCGTCCAGTTCGACGCTGGGGCTGACGTTCACCCGGAGCTTGCGGCCCCCGGTGAAGATGTCGGCGGTGCCGTCCTCGTTGGTCTGCAGGAAGACACCGAAGCCGGCCGGCGGCTGCGCGAGCCGGTCGACCTCCTCCTTGAGGGCCACGATCTGGTCGCGGGCCTCGCGGAGCGTGTTGGCGAGCCGCTCGTTCTGTGCGGACACGCCCGCCAGATTGGTCTGCAGCTCGACGATCCGCTCTTCGAGAATCCTCGTATGACGCGGCGAGTCGGCGAGCTTACGTCGCAGGACGGCGATTTCCTGCTCTAGATAGGCAACCTGGCCGGCTGGGTCCTCGGACCCCCGCCCGGGCCGGATGCCGCGGTTGATGTCGTCGTCGTGGGCTGCCACGGTCCTCACCTCCTCCAAGGGGAGCTGGACGCTTCCTGACCCTACCTGGGCTGGTGGTGATTGAAACCCCTAGATCACAAAGACTCCGGGGTGTGTCCGATCTTCACCCTTGCGCTCTCCCTCACGCCAGGGGAATACCCACCCAACAACATCGGAAAGCGGGCGGTTGTTATCGTCGAGTGGGTCAACACCCGTCAGGGCTGGCATCGATTGATTCACTCGCGCAGGAACGGCAGGCACATGAACGAGGCTCTCGAAGTCTGGATCGACCAGGACCTGTGCACCGGCGACGGCATCTGCGTCCAGTACGCGCCCGAGGTCTTCGAGCTGGACATCGACGGGCTCGCCTATGTGAAGAGCTCCGAGGACGAGTTGCTGCAGACTCCGGGGGCCACAACACCCGTACCGCTGCCGCTGCTCCAGGACGTCGTGGACTCCGCGAAGGAGTGCCCGGGCGACTGCATTCACGTACGTCGGGTTTCGGACAGCGTCGAGGTGTACGGGCCCGGCGCGGAGTAGGCGGCCAGCCAACAGAGGGCTACCGGCCGCTACGCACAGTGGCCTTGGGGCTCGGAGCCCCCGAGGCTCAGACGCCCAGCGGGGCGGGCTGGGTCGAGCGGATGAACTTCCCGCTCTGCCAGCGCCACTTGACCTGCTGGCGCACGTCGGGTTCGTAGCGCGGCACGTCGTTGGAGGAGTAGCCGAGCAGCGTGGCCGTCACCGCGCCGTCCCGCACGGTGAGGTCGGCGACGGTCTGCTTCTCCCTGGGGTCGACGAGCGTCGCCACCAGGCGCGGCGGCGCTCCCTCGACCGCACCCCGGGTGAGTACGTAGACGCCGCTGGGCGGGGTGCCGCCGCCGGCCTGGCAGTGCGCGACCGCCACGGTCTCCGGGACGCCGTCGCCGTCGAGGTCGCCCGAGGACTTCTTCTCCACCACCGAGCCCGCGGCCCCGCACTGGAGCGGGAGGACGACCGCGCCCGGATCGGGGGCGGCCACCGTCGTCAGGGGTTCGCCGTGCTCGCGGGGTGTCTGGGAGGCCTTGGCCGCATCCGGCTGGAGGAAGCCGGCGAGGGCCACCACGGCGGCCATCGCGGTGGCGGTGGCGAGCCAGTGGACGGGGCGGGCGTGGGTGTGCGCGAGCTCAGGGACGGCGGCATTCTGCACGCGGGAGGTCTCCTGTGGGGGCGGTGCGGGTGGTGGGGGTGGTGGGGGTGGCCAGCATCGTGCCACACGTCACAGGCGGGCGGAACACCGGGGCAACAGGTCAACGTAAAGGCGCCGCCGCCGAGTTCCCGGGTCGGTCCGGGAACTCGGCGGCGGCGCCGGTTCGTTGTGACTGAGCTGGGTCAGTCCTTGTTGGGGCCCTCGTAGTCGTCGCCGTACGCGCCCTTGGCGGGGCGGCGGCGGCGCATCGGGGGCTCCACGCCGTCCGCGAGGCGGCGGGCGGTCACCAGGAAGCCGGTGTGTCCGATCATCCGGTGGTCGGGGCGGACGGCCAGGCCCTCGACGTGCCAGTTGCGGATCATCGATTCCCAGGGCTGCGGCTCGGCGAAGCAGCCGATCTCCCGGATGGACTCGACGGTGCGCGAGAGCTGGGTGGTGGTGGCCACGTAGCAGCAGAGGATGCCGCCGGGGACGAGCGCCTTGGAGACGGCGTCCAGGCACTCCCAGGGGGCGAGCATGTCCAGAATGACGCGGTCGACGTCGGCGTCCGACAGGTTGTCCTGCAGGTCGCCGACGGTGAGCTGCCAGGCGGGGTGCGGGCCGCCGAAGTAGCGCTCCACGTTCTGCGTGGCGATCTCGGCGAAGTCCTCGCGGCGCTCGTAGGAGTGCAGCATCCCGTGGTCGCCGATGGCGCGCAGCAGGAAGGCGCTCAGCGAGCCCGAGCCGACCCCGGCTTCCACGACGCGGGCGCCGGCGAAGATGTCGGCGAAGGCCAGGATCTGCCCCGCGTCCTTGGGGTAGACCACGGCGGCACCGCGGGGCATGGACAGGACGAAGTCGGGGAGCAGGGGGCGCAGCGCGAGGTAGGCGACGTTTCCCGTGGTACGGACAACACTGCCCTCGGGAGCACCGATCAGCTCGTCGTGCGGGAAGGAACCCTTGTGGGTGTGGAAATTCTTCCCGGCTTCGAGCGTGAACGTGTAGTGGCGTCCCTTGGGGTCGGTGAGCTGGACCTGGTCCCCGACCTTGAAGGGCCCGCGACGGCGGGCGGCACCGGTCGGTTCGGACATACGACCAGAGTACCGGCCGTACGAAGCCGCGAACGCCACGGCCGCCGCGCCGCGGTGCTAGCTGCCGGGCCGAGCCATGGCTGCCACGAAGGCCTTCTCGACGTCGGCGGCGGACAGCACGCCGTAGATCTCGCCGGTCTCCTCGACCACGAGGTACTCGCTGGCGGGGGTGGCCCTGAGCAGGTCGAGCAGGGGTTCGCCGGCGAGTTCGGCGGGGACCCGCATGCCGTCGGTGAGCTCCTGGGCGAGGCCGCTGACGGCGACCCAGGGCCGGCGGTGTTCGGGTACGCCGACGATGGCGGCCTCGCGGACCAGCGCGGTCGGATCGCCGTGCCCGTCGACCACGACCAGGGCGCGGGCCCCGGCCTCGTTGGCGCGGCGCAGCGCCTCGGAGAGCGGGGTGGCGGATTCGACCGGCACCGCGCGCCGGGTGAGGGTGCGGGCGCGCAGTTCGGGGAGGTGTTCGCGCAGCCGGGCCATGCGCAGGCTGTTGCCGGCGCCGGTCCAGATGATCGCGGCGAGGATGGCGGCGAGCAGCGCGTCGGTGACGGTGTCCATGCCGCTGACCTCGTCGGGCGAGTTGCCGAGGACGCCGGTCTGGGTGAGCAGCGGGAGGCCGATGAGGACGGTGACGGCGAGTGCGCGGCCGACCCAGGCGGCGGCGATGGTGCCGCTCATGGGCTTGCCGGTGATCTTCCACACGACGGCGCGGAGCATCCGGCCGCCGTCGAGGGGGAGGCCGGGCAGCAGGTTGAAGCCCGCGACGATCAGGTTGGAGATCATCAGGCCCGCCAGCAGTACACCGGGGACGGTGCCCGGTTCGACGGTCTTCATGCCGAGGTAGAAGAGCCCGGACAGGACGAGCGAGAGCAGCGGGCCGACGAAGGCGAGCACGAATTCGCGGCCCGGACTCTCGGTCTCCTTCTCGATCTCGGAGACGCCGCCGAAGAACTGCAGCTGGATGCGGCGCACCGGCAGCTGGAAGCGGAGCGCGGCCACCGTGTGGGCGAGTTCGTGGACCAGCACAGAGGCGTAGAAGGCCACGGCGAAGAAGAGCGACACGAGGTAGCGGGCGGCGCCGAGTTCGGGCAGCACCCGGTCGAGCTGGCCGCCGAAGACCCAGGTGATCAGGGCGGCGACCAGGAACCAGCTCGGGGCGACGTAGACGGGCACGCCGAAGGGGCGGCCCATCAGGAGGCCGCCGCCGGGCCCGGAGCGGGGCGGCGTGCCGTTGCCGGGGGCGGCGCCGGGGTTCTTGTCCTTGGCGCCGGACTGCGGCCGTTCGCGCTTGCCGCTCTCGCCGCTGTCTTCCACGGGTTCCCTTCGTCGGTACGATGCCTGCCTTGGGGAATCTGCCCCGGGAGCCCGGCCGGACTCTCCTCGTCCGGCCGAATGTTCGCTGCATGGTGCGATGCCACGATCATGCAGGGTGAGGGCTCCTGCCGTCGATGGTATTCCGCTCGCTGTCAGTGGCGGGTCGTAGGGTCTGTGTCATGAGTACGAGCACCGGTGGGGCCGCGGCCGCACAGCAGCCCACGTCGCTGTCGCCGTCGCGGGCGAACGACTTCATGCAGTGCCCCCTTCTGTACCGGTTCCGGGTGATCGACAGACTGCCCGAGAAGCCGAGCGAAGCGGCGACGCGCGGGACGCTGGTGCACGCGGTGCTGGAACGGCTCTTCGACGACCCGGCGGCCGAGCGCACCGCGCCGCGGGCCAAGTCGATGATCCCCGGGCAGTGGGACCGGCTGCTCGAGTCGAAGCCGGAGCTGACCGAGCTGTTCGCCGAGGACGCGGAGGGCGAGCGGCTCGCGAAGTGGCTGGGCGAGGCGGAGCGGCTGGTGGAGCGGTGGTTCTCGCTGGAGGACCCCACGCGGCTGGAGCCGGTGGAGCGGGAGTTCTTCGTCGAGACGGAGCTGGAGTCGGGACTGCGGCTGCGCGGAGTCATCGACCGCGTCGACGTGGCGCCGACCGGCGAGGTGCGCATTGTCGACTACAAGACGGGCAAGGCCCCGCGGCCGGAGTACGCGGAGGGCGCGCTCTTCCAGATGAAGTTCTACGCCCTGGTGGTGTGGCGGCTGAAGCAGATCGTGCCGCGCAGGCTGCAACTGGTGTACCTGGGCAGCGGCGATGTGCTGACGTACGACCCGGTCGAGGCCGATCTCGTACAGGTGGAGCGGAAGCTGCTCGCGCTGTGGGAGGCGATCCGGCTCGCCACCGAGACGGGCGACTGGCGGCCGCGGCCCACCAAGCTGTGCGGCTGGTGCGACCATCAGGCGGTCTGTCCCGAATTCGGCGGGACTCCCCCGGTATACCCGCTGCCCATCGTCCCGGCCCCGCAGTCGGCAGGCTGAGTTCCAGCGGGCGCCCGCGACCGGGGGCGGTCCCCGGGCGGCGCGGCCGCCTCGGCCCGCGCCCGGCCGGACCCACCGCGGTTGAGCAGGGCAGAATGGGCCCGGTCCAGCAATCCCGATGAGGAGTACCCGTGGCGATCCGCGTCCTACTGGTCGACGACCAGCCGCTGTTGCGCACCGGCTTCCGGATGATCCTGGAGGCCGAGCAGGACATCGCGGTGGTCGGCGAGGCCGGTGACGGTCTGCAGGCCCTCGATCAGGTCCGGGCGCTCCAGCCCGATGTCGTCCTCATGGACATCCGGATGCCCCGGATGGACGGGGTGGAGGCGACCCGGCAGATCAGCGGACCCGGCAAGGACGGCCCCGCGAAGGTACTCGTGCTGACCACCTTCGACCTGGACGAGTACGTGGTGGAGGCGCTGAAGGCGGGGGCCAGCGGGTTCCTCCTGAAGGACGCGCCCGCCCACGAGCTGGTGCAGGCGATCCGCGTGGTCGCGGCCGGCGAGGCGATGCTCGCGCCGTCGATCACGCGCCGGCTGCTCGACAAGTACGCCGACCATCTGCCGTCCGGCGAGGAGCCGGTGCCGGACACCCTGCACACGCTGACCGACCGCGAGGTCGAGGTCCTGAAGCTGGTGGCGCGGGGGCTTTCCAACGCGGAGATCGCGGCGGACCTGTTCGTCAGCGAGACGACGGTCAAGACGCATGTCGGGCACGTGCTGACGAAGCTGGGGCTCCGGGACCGGGTGCAGGCGGCGGTGTACGCGTATGAGAGTGGGCTGGTGCGGCCGGGTGCGCAGTGAGGGCGGGGTTGCTCCCTGAGCTTCCGGGGCCCGCGGCGCAGCCGCTGATGGGCACAGCGCCCCCGGACCCCCGCTCCTCAATCTCTCCCAAGGCCTAAAGGGCCAGGGGGACCCCCATGAGGGGCTTGATTTTCCGGGCCCGGTTTTCCGAGCCCGGAAATCCAGGGTTCAGCCCTTCTTGATCTCCCAGAAGCGGAAGACCGTCGACGCGTCCAGCGTCCACTCCAGGCCGGTGATGCCCGTGCGGGCCACCGCGTACTGCTTGCCCTGCCACAGCGGGAGGACCGGGACCTCGTCGGCGACGATGTCCTGGAGCTGGGCGAACTGGGCCTCGGTGGTCGCGCGGTCGGCGGTGCCCGCGGTCGCCGGGAGGATCTCGTCGGTGATCTGTTTGTTGGCGTAGTTGTTGGACAGCACGTTGCCCTTGCCGAAGAACGGCAGGGTGAAGTTGTCCGGATCCGGGTAGTCGGGGACCCAGCCCTTGACGTAGACGCCGTACTTTCCGGCCTCGATGTCCTTCTCGTACTGCTTGAACTCCACCGACTTCACGTCCACGTCGAACAGCCCGCTCGCGTTGAGCTGACCGGCGATCGCCTTCAACTCCTCGTCGGTGGAGGGTCCGTAGCGGCTCGGCGTGGACCACAGGGTCAGCTTCACCTTGCCTGCGATGCCCGCCGAGTGCAGTGCCGCCTTCGCCTTGGCGGGCTGCGGGCTGTCTCCGTACAGATCGAAGAAGGCGGTGCTGTGGGCCGTGATGCCACTCGGGATGACCGAGTACAGCGGGCTCGCGGTGGACGAGTAGACGTTGCGCACCAGGGCCTCGCGGTCCACGAGGTAGGCGATCGCCTTGCGGACGCCTACCTTGCCGGCGACCGGGTCCTTCATGTTGAAGACCAGGTCCTGGACCTCGGCGCTGGTGCCCTCGATGACGTTGACGCCCTGCTTGTCCGCGGTCGGCGAACTCTGCAGCGCCGCGGTGTCCTTGGCGGACAGGCCTCGGTAGGCGAGGTCGATGTCGCCCTTCTCCAGCGCCTGTGCCAGGGCCTTGCGGTCGCCGTGGAACAGCTTCATGGTCAGGCCGGAGTTCTTGGCCTTGACGGTGCCCTGGTAGGAGCCGTTGACCGCGAAGACGGCCTGCTTCTCGCCGAAGGAGTCCAGCTTGTAGACGCCGGAGCCGATGGCCTTGCCGTCGGTGCGGAGCTTGTCGGCCGGGTACTCCTTGTGGTCCACGATGGAACCGGCACCGGAGGCGATCTTGCTGGGGAAGGTCGCGTCCGGAACCTTGAGGTGGAAGACGACCGTCTTCTCGTCCGGGGTGTCCATCTTGCCCAGGGTGGTGAGCATCGGCGCCGGGCCGTTGGCGTCGTTGATCTTCAGCACGCGCTCGAAGGAGTACTTGACGTCCTCCGAGGTGAGCTTGTCGCCGTTGCTGAAGGTGAGGCCGGGGCGCAGGGTGCAGCGGTAGACCGTGGAGCCGCCCTTGTCGAAGCTGCACGCCTGGGCGGCCTCCGGCTCCGGCGTCGAACTGCCCTTGGGGAAGCTGAGCAGCGACTGGAACACGTTGTTGAACAGCAGCCAGGAACCGGGGTCGTAACCCGAGGCGGGGTCGGTGGCCAGGATGTCGTCGGACATCCCCATGACCACCGAACCGCCGCCGCCCGACGAGCCGTTGCCGCCCTGCTGGGAACCGCAACCGCTCAGGAGACCGGCCGCCACACCTGCCGCCAGCGGCATCGTCAGCCATCGGTTCCGCATCTTCACGTGCACGTGCCTCACAGTCCTGCCTACGGAAATTGCCGGCCGGCGCGGAAGGACCGCCGCCGGGTCGTGCGTCAGCTCTTGCCCCGCCCGAGCTCCCAGAGCTGCAGGTTGGACGCGGAGTTGATGGCCCATTCGGTGCCGGTGATATCGGTGCGGGCCGCGACGTACTGCTTGCCCTGCCACAGCGGGAGGACCGGGACGTCGTTGGCGACGATGTCCTGGATCTGCTCGAACGACTTCGAGGCCTGGTTGCGGTCCGCCGCCACCCGGGACGCGGGGATCAGCGTGTTGCGGATGTCGTCGTTGGCATACGGGGTGTGGAGGAAGTTGTCCTTGCCGAAGAACGGCGCGATGAAGTTGTCCGGGTCCGGGAAGTCGGGGAACCAGCCGAGACCGTAGACCGCGTACTCGCCCTTCTTCTGCGCCGGGCGGAACTTCGACCACTCGGTGCCCTGGGTGGTGGTGCTGAACAGACCGGTCGCGTTCAGCTGCTCCGACAGGACGTTGAACTCTTCCTCGGTGCTCGAACCGTAGTGGTCCTTGGTGTAGTTGAGGGTGAGCTTGACCGGCGTCGGGATGTTGGCGGCCTTCAGGATGGCCTGAGCCTTGGCCTTGTTGGCCTCGCCGTACTTGTTGAAGAACGAGTTGGTGTGGCCGGCGATCGAGGTGGGGATCAGCGAGTACAGCGGCTCGGCGGTCGGGCCGTACACCTTGGAGGCGAGCGAGCTGCGGTCGATGGCCTGGGCCATCGCCTGGCGCACCGCCTTGTTCTTCACCGACGGGTCATCGGTGTTGAAGCCCAGGTAGCGGATCTCCAGGCCGGGCATCTCGACCAGGTTGATGTCCTTGCTGGGGCTGACCGACATCTGCTGGATCTGCGCCGGCGTCATGGCGCGGGTCATCATGTCGATGTCGCCCTTGCCGAGCGCGGTGCCCATGGCCTCGGCGCTCGGGAAGGAGCGCAGCTCGACCTTGTCGTTGGAGAGCTTCAGGTCGCCCTTGTAGTTGGGGTTCTTGGTGAAGGTGAACTTCACCGCCTGGTCGCCCTTGACCTCGGCCTTGACCTTGTACGGCCCCGAGCCGTCGATCTCGAAGCCGTCCCGGAGCTTCTTCGGCTGGTACTTGTCCTTCGGCACGATCGCGGCGGCGGGCGTCGCGAGCTTGTACGGGAAGGTGGCGTCCGGCGTCTTCAGGTGGAAGACGATCTCGGTGTCGCCCTTGGTCTCCATGGTGTCGATGTTGTCGAGGAGACCGGCCGGGCCGTTGTCGTCGTTGATGGCGATCACGCGCTGGATGGAGTACTTGACGTCGTCGGCGGTCACCTTGGTGCCGTCGGCGAACTCGAGGCCGCTGCGCAGGGTGCAGCGGTAGCTCTCGTTCTCCTTGTCCGTGAAGTTGCAGGACGACGCCGCGTCGGGGACGGGCGTGCCGCCGCCGCGTGGAACGTGGACCAGCGACTGCGTGGTCTGCAGCATCACGTTCCAGATGCCCGTCTCATAGGCGTGTGCCGGGTCGAGCGGGGCAGGGGCGTCCTTGGTTGCCACGAACTGGTCCGTGGTGCCCACGACGATGGTCTTGCCGCCGCCTCCCCCGCTCCCCGATCCGCCGCATGCGGCGAGTACAGGAGCGAGCAGGCCCACTACGGCCGACAGCACCAAAGTCTTGCGGTTCATCCTGGACGATCTCCCTTGTCCGGCACGTGGGGGTACAGCTGTGGCGGGACACTCCGCCGCGGCCGCCCGTTCGGGGCGGGGCGATCGGGCCGGGTATGTGCGATCGGACCTGCGATCCCGGTCGCTTGGTGTGCGGCTGGGGCAGATGAGGGTGCGGCGAAGTTCTCGCGACGAGATTAGTGGGCGCCGCGCGGAAAGCAGGAACTGGCCCTGGTGCACAGGGAATCAAACGGCGCACCGAAATACCGGCCCGCCGATATCGGGGTACCGGAATGATTCGTACACCGGATCACCAATCGGGACACAAGGGCACCTCCGGGGGGCCCGCGAGCACCCGTACGGACCCCTGTCGACCCCCTGTCGGGTGACGAACGTCACCATCGAGATCCCTTTGACAGGGTGTGAATTCGCCTCGGGAACGTCACGGAAAATGAACGCGCGGCTGCGATGAGTTTCCATCGCATTCAACGGAGCACGCTCGGTGCCCCGGTCAGTTCACGCGCGTGATCAGGGTCCGCAGAAAGGCCAGGTCGACCTCTTCGAGCGAGCCGACCACGACCCGGCCCGCGGCGGCCGCGATGGGGGCCACCGACGGCACCGCGACCACCCGGCAGCCGGCCGCCTCGGCGGCCGCGACACCGGTCGCGGTGTCCTCCACGACCGCGCACCTCACCGGGTCGGCGCCGAGCCCGCGGGCCGCCAGCAGGTAGGGCTCGGGGTGCGGCTTGGTGCGGGCCACCTCGTCGCCCGCGATGGTCAGGGCGAAGTTCGCCGGGCCCAGCGAGTGCACGATCTTGTCGATGATGCGGCGGTGCGAGGCGGAGACCAGGGCGGTGGGGATGTTGTGGGCCGCGAGCTCGCTCAGCAGCCGCTCGGCGCCCGGCATCATCGGCACCCCGCGCCCGATGCGCTGCTCGAAGCGCTCGTTGAGCAGCACGGTCAGCTCGGCCAGCGTGATGTCGGCGCCGGTGGCCTCGATGAGGAAGCCCGCGCTGCGCGTCATCGGACCGCCGACCACCACATGGCGCCATGACTCGTCCAGGGTGTGCCCGAGGCCGGCGAAGACCTCGCGCTCGGCATCCCACCAGAAACCTTCGGTGTCGACGAGGGTGCCGTCCATGTCGAGGAAGACGGCCTGAAGGGCGGAGCCCTCGGCCGTAAAGGTCATGGCTGCGGGGACCGTACTGGTCATCCGGCACACCTCCTGGAGGGACGAGAAGGCCGGTCGCCTTCCCCAGCTGGGAAAAGCGACCGGCCTCTACTGGGCGACCAGTGTACGTCCAGCCCGCTGAACACGCGCTGAATTATCTGCCGCGCCCTGTCACCGGGGTCACCGGGCGTTGAAGTACTTGGCTTCGGGGTGGTGGATGACGATGGCGTCGGTGGACTGCTCGGGGTGGAGCTGGAACTCCTCGGAGAGGTGGACGCCGATCCGCTCCGGTTCGAGCAGTTCGGCGATCTTCGCCCGGTCCTCCAGGTCGGGGCAGGCCCCGTAGCCGAGCGAGAAGCGGGCGCCGCGGTACTTCAGCGCGAACATGTCTTCCACGTCCGAGGGGTCCTCGCCCGCGAAGCCGAGCTCGGAACGCACCCGGGCGTGCCAGTACTCGGCGAGCGCCTCGGCCAACTGGACGGACAGGCCGTGCAGTTCGAGGTAGTCGCGGTAGGAGTTGGCCTCGAAGAGCTCGGCGGTGGCCTCGCCGATCTTCGAGCCGACCGTGACCACCTGGAGCCCGACCACGTCCCTCTCGCCGGACTCCTCCGGTCGGAAGAAGTCCGCCAGGCACAGCCGGCGGCCGCGGCGCTGGCGCGGGAAGGTGAAGCGGGTCCGCTCGGAGCCGTCCTCGCCAAGGAGGATCAGGTCGTCGCCCTTGGACACGCAGGGGAAGTAGCCGTAGACGACGGCCGCTTCGAGCAGGTTGCGGGTGTGCAGCTGCTCCAGCAGGCCGCGCAGCCGCGGCCGGCCCTCGGTCTCCACCAGCTCCTCGTACGTCGGGCCGCCCGCGCGGGCCTGCTTGAGACCCCACTGGCCCTTGAACAGGGCGCCCTCGTCCAGCCAGGACGCGTACTCCTTGAGGCCGATGCCCTTGATGACGCGGGTGCCCCAGAACGGCGGGGTCGGCACCGGGTTGTCGGTGGACACGTCGGAGCGCGCCGCGCCCTCGGGCTCCTTGACCTCAAGGACGGCTGCGTCGCGCTGGGGGACGCGGCGCTGCTTGAGCTCGGGCAGTACGGCGCCGGGCACGCCGCGCTTCACGCCGATGAGGGCGTCCATGAGGCGCAGGCCCTCGAACGCGTCGCGGGCGTAGCGGACTTCGCCCTCGTAGATCTCGTGCAGGTCCTGCTCGACGTAGGCCCGGGTCAGCGCCGCGCCGCCGAGGATGACCGGATACTCGGCCGCCAGCTTGCGCTGGTTCAGCTCCTCCAGGTTCTCCTTCATGATCACGGTGGACTTGACCAGCAGGCCGGACATGCCGATGACGTCCGCGCGGTGCTCCTCGGCGGCCTCCAGGATCGCCGAAACCGGCTGCTTGATGCCGAGGTTGACCACGTTGTAGCCGTTGTTGGACAGGATGATGTCGACCAGGTTCTTGCCGATGTCGTGGACGTCGCCGCGGACGGTGGCGAGCACGATGGTGCCCTTGCCCTCCGCGTCGGACTTCTCCATGTGCGGCTCCAGATGGGCCACCGCCGCCTTCATGACCTCGGCGGACTGGAGCACGAACGGCAGCTGCATCTGGCCCGAGCCGAACAGCTCGCCGACCACCTTCATGCCCGCGAGCAGGGTGTTGTTGACGATGTCGAGGGCCGGGGTGTCCTGGAGGGCCTCGTCGAGGTCGGCCTCCAGGCCGTTCTTCTCGCCGTCGATGATGCGGCGCTGGAGGCGCTCGTCCAGCGGCAGCGCGAGGAGTTCCTCGGCCTTGCCCGCCTTCATCGACTTCATGTTGACGCCCTCGAACAGCTCCATGAGCTTCTGGAGGGGGTCATACCCCTCGGCGCGCCGGTCGTAGATCAGGTCGAGGGCGACCTTGACCTGCTCCTCTTCCAGGCGCGCGATGGGCAGGATCTTGGAGGCGTGCACGATCGCCGAATCCAGACCCGCCTTGACGCACTCGTCCAGGAAGACCGAGTTGAGGACCACGCGCGCGGCCGGGTTGAGGCCGAAGGAGATGTTGGACAGGCCCAGCGTGGTCTGCACCTCGGGGTGGCGGCGCTTGAGTTCGCGGATCGCCCCGATGGTGGCGATGCCGTCGCCCCGCGACTCCTCCTGGCCGGTGCAGATGGTGAAGGTCAGCGTGTCGATGAGGATGTCGCACTCGTGCACCCCCCAGTTGCCGGTCAGATCGGCGATGATCCGCTCGGCGATGGCCACCTTGGCCTCGACGGTACGGGCCTGGCCCTCCTCGTCGATGGTCAGCGCGATCAGCGCCGCGCCGTGCTCCACGGCCAGCTTGGTGACCTTCGCGAAGCGCGACTCGGGCCCGTCGCCGTCCTCGTAGTTGACCGAGTTGATGACGGCGCGCCCGCCGAGCTTCTCCAACCCGGCCTCGATGACGGGGAGTTCGGTGGAGTCAAGGACGATGGGGAGCGTGGAGGCGGTCGCGAAGCGGCCGGCCAGTTCGGCCATGTCGGCCACGCCGTCCCGGCCCACGTAGTCGACGCAGAGGTCGAGCATGTGGGCGCCCTCGCGGATCTGGTCCCGGGCCATCTCCACGCAGTCGTCCCAGCGGCCCTCCAGCATGGCCTCGCGGAACTTCTTCGACCCGTTGGCGTTCGTACGCTCGCCGATCGCGAGGTAGGAGGTGTCCTGGCGGAACGGCACCGTCTGGTAGAGGGACGCGGCGCCCGGCTCGGGGCGCGGATCGCGCACGCCCGGCTCGACGCCCCGGACCCGCTCCACGACCTGGCGCAGGTGCTCAGGGGTCGTACCGCAGCAGCCGCCCACCAGGGACAGGCCGTACTCGCGGACGAAGTTCTCCTGCGCGTCGGCCAGGCCCTCGGGGCCGAGCGGGAAGTGCGCGCCGTCCCTGGTGAGGACGGGCAGGCCCGCGTTCGGCATGCACAGGAGCGGGATGCGGGAGTGCCGGGTGAGGTAGCGCAGGTGCTCGCTCATCTCGGCCGGGCCGGTCGAGCAGTTCAGGCCGATCATGTCGACGCCGAGCGGTTCGAGCGCGGTCAGCGCGGCGCCGATCTCGGAGCCGAGCAGCATCGTGCCGGTCGTCTCGAACGCCAGGGAGCACAGCAGCGGCAGGTCGGCTCCGGCCGCCTCCATCGCGCGGCGCGCACCGAGGATGGCCGCCTTCGTCTGGAGGAGGTCCTGGGTGGTCTCCACGATCAGGGCGTCCGCGCCGCCCGCGATCAGGCCCTCGGCATTCGCCTGGAAGCCGTCGCGCAGCGTGGTGTAGCCGATGTGGCCGAGCGTCGGCAGCTTCGTACCGGGGCCCATGGAGCCCAGGACCCAGCGCTGCTGTCCGCTCGACGCGGTGAACGCGTCGGCGACCTCGCGGGCGATCCGGGCGCCGGACTCGGAGAGCTCGAAGGCGCGCTCCGCGATGTCGTACTCGCTCAGTGCCGTGTGGTTCGCGCCGAAGGTGTTGGTCTCCACGCAGTCCACGCCGACCGCGAAGTACGCCTCGTGCACCGAGCGCACGATGTCGGGCCGGGTGACGTTGAGGACCTCGTTGCAGCCTTCGAGGTCCTGGAAGTCCTCCAGGGTCGGGTCCTGCGCCTGCAGCATGGTGCCCATCGCGCCGTCGGCCACCACCACCCGGGTGGCGAGCGCCGCACGGAGGGCGTCGATACGGGTCCGGCTGTCAGCGGAAGGGGTCGGCAACAAGGCCATGGATGTGCTCCCTGGAGTGCGACGGCTGTCGGCTTTGCGCCGTCCGGTGGGAGGGCGCACGCCGCCAGCGTAACCGGGTGGGCCGGGGCACCGCTCGGGTGTATCAGGGGGCGGACGGCCCTTGGGCGCCCCGCGGGGCGGGGCCCGGGCGGCTGCCTGATGTGCCGGAAGGGGGGCACTCACGGTGACACGAGGTCGGCAACGGCCGATACTGTTCAGCATTGCCGAACAATTCAGAACCGGCCGCTTCAGCGGCGACAGCCGGTTCAGCAGTGCCCGAAAGGGAGGGAGCGCGATGGCGCGCAACATCCAGTCGCTCGAACGGGCGGCAGCCATGCTGCGGCTGCTCGCGGGGGGCGAGCGACGGCTCGGCCTGTCCGAGGTGGCCTCCGCGATGGGCCTCGCCAAGGGCACCGCGCACGGCATCCTGCGGACCCTGCAGGCCGAGGGCTTCGTGGAGCAGGACCCGGCCTCGGGCCGCTACCAGCTCGGCGCGGAGCTGCTGCGCCTGGGCAACAGCTACCTGGACGTCCACGAGCTGCGGGCCCGCGCCCTGGTGTGGACGGACGATCTGGCGAGGTCCAGCGGCGAGAGCGTGTACGTGGGGGTGCTGCACCAGCAGGGCGTGCTGATCATGCATCACGTCTTCCGGCCCGACGACAGCCGCCAGGTCCTGGAGGTGGGTGCCATGCAGCCGCTGCACTCCACGGCCCTGGGCAAGGTGCTGTCCGCGTACGACCCGGTGGCGCACACCGAGGCCGTGGACAACGTGCAGGAGGCGTTCACGGCCCGCACGGTGACGCTGGCCGAGGACTTCGAGGAGCTGCTCGACCTGACCCGGGCGCGCGGCTGGGCCTCGGACATCGAGGAGACCTGGGACGGCGTCGCCTCGGTGGCCGCGCCCATTCACGACCGGCGCCGGATGCCGGTCGGCGCGGTGGGCGTCACGGGCGCCGTCGAGCGGGTCTGCAAGGACGGCGAGGTCCGGGCCGAGCTGGTGGCCGCGGTACGGGACTGCGCCCGTGCGGTCTCCCGTGACCTGGGCGCCGGCCGCTTCTAGCGGCCCGGCAGCGGCACTCCCATAGCACTACATGATCTTGGTCGTCGGACCGGGGTCTGGTTTGTCGATTCGTACCAGGTGGTAACGATCAGGGATTCCGGCCACAGAAGCCTTGACGCCGACTTAACCCGGGGGCAAAACTGCCGGTCAACGGTCGGCATTGTCGAACACCTAACGACAATACGAGTTAGAGTGTGACAACGCCATGGGCCGGCAGCTCTCAGCCATGAGGGCGCGGATCACCGGAGGGACCCGGTGCTCTGCCTGTTGGGGTTTCCCCCTGGACGAAGGACAAAGGAGTCGCGGATGTCCAGCCACGACATCTTCATCGGCGAGACCATCGGTACCGCCGTTCTCATCCTGCTCGGCGGTGGCGTGTGCGCCGCCGTCACGCTGAAGCGCTCGAAGGCGCGGAACGCCGGCTGGCTCGCGATCACCTTCGGGTGGGGCTTCGCGGTGCTGACCGGCGCGTACATCTCCGCACCGCTCTCGGGTGCCCACCTCAACCCCGCGGTGACCCTCGGTCTCGCGATCGAGGGCGGCACCCAGTGGAGCGACGTCCCCGTGTACCTCGGCGGACAGTTGCTCGGCGCCATGCTCGGCGCGGTGCTCGTGTGGCTCGCCTACTACGGCCAGTTCCACGCGCACCTCACCGACCCCGAGATCCTGGACGACGGCAAGTCGGTCGAGGCCCGCGAGAGCGCGGCGGGACCGGTGCTCGGTATCTTCTCGACCGGCCCGGAGATCCGCCACACGGTGCAGAACCTGGTCACGGAGATCATCGCCACGGCCGTCCTGGTCCTCGCGATCCTGACGCAGGGCCTCAACGGCGACGGCAAGGGCCTCGGCGTCATCGGTGTGCTGATCACCGCACTCGTCGTGGTCGGCATCGGCCTCTCGCTCGGCGGCCCGACCGGTTACGCCATCAACCCGGTCCGCGACCTCGGCCCGCGCATCGTGCACGCCCTGCTGCCGCTGCCCAACAAGGGCGGTTCGGACTGGCGCTACGCCTGGATCCCGGTCGTCGGCCCGCTGATCGGCGGCGCGGTCGCCGGTGGCATCTACCACATCGCCTTCGCCTGACGAGAAGCTACGCGCCCCCCTTCGGACTTCCCAGGAGCACCCCATGAGCGACACGCACAGCACCGGCCCGTTCATCGCGGCCATCGACCAGGGCACCACCTCCAGCCGCTGCATCGTCTTCGACAAGGACGGCCGGATCGTCTCGGTCGACCAGAAGGAGCACGAGCAGATCTTCCCCAAGCCGGGCTGGGTGGAGCACGACGCCGCCGAGATCTGGACCAACGTCCAGGAGGTCGTGGCCGGCGCGGTCGAGAAGGCGGGCATCACCGCCGCCGACGTCAAGGCGATCGGCATCACCAACCAGCGTGAGACCACGCTGCTGTGGGACAAGAACACCGGCGAGCCCGTGCACAACGCGCTGGTCTGGCAGGACACCCGCACCGACGCGCTCTGCAAGGAGCTCGGCCGCAACGTCGGCCAGGACCGCTTCCGCCGCGAGACCGGCCTGCCGCTCGCGTCGTACTTCGCGGGCCCGAAGGTGCGCTGGCTGCTCGACAACGTCGAGGGCCTGCGCGAGCGTGCCGAGCGCGGCGAGATCCTCTTCGGCACCATGGACTCCTGGGTCATCTGGAACCTGACCGGCGGCACCGACGGCGGTGTGCACGTCACGGACGTCACCAACGCCTCGCGCACGCTGCTCATGAACCTGCACGAGATGGCCTGGGACGAGAAGATCCTCCAGTCCATGGACATCCCGGCGGCCCTGCTGCCCGAGATCCGCTCCTCCGCCGAGGTGTACGGACACGCCAAGGGCGGCGTCCTGGACGGCATCCCGGTCGCGTCCGCGCTCGGCGACCAGCAGGCGGCCCTGTTCGGCCAGACCTGCTTCTCCGAGGGCGAGGCCAAGTCCACCTACGGCACCGGCACCTTCATGCTCATGAACACCGGTGACAAGCCCGTCAACTCCTACAACGGCCTGCTGACCACCGTCGGCTACCAGATCGGCGAGCAGAAGCCGGTCTACGCCCTGGAAGGCTCCATCGCCGTCACGGGCTCGCTCGTCCAGTGGATGCGCGACCAGATGGGCATGATCAAGACCGCCGCCGAGATCGAGACCCTGGCGTCGTCGGTCGAGGACAACGGCGGCGCGTACTTCGTACCGGCCTTCTCCGGCCTGTTCGCCCCGTACTGGCGCTCCGACGCCCGCGGCGTGATCGCCGGTCTCACCCGGTACGTCACCAAGGCGCACATCGCGCGCGCCGTCCTTGAGGCAACCGCCTGGCAGACCCGCGAGATCACCGACGCCATGACGAAGGACTCCGGCGTCGAGCTCACCGCGCTGAAGGTCGACGGCGGCATGACCTCCAACAACCTGCTGATGCAGACCCTCTCGGACTTCCTGGACGCGCCGGTCGTGCGTCCGATGGTCGCCGAGACGACCTGCCTCGGCGCCGCCTACGCCGCCGGTCTGGCCGTCGGCTTCTGGCCGGACACCGACGCGCTGCGCGCCAACTGGCGCCGGGCGGCGGAATGGACCCCTCGCATGGACGCCGACCAGCGTGACAGCGAGTACAAGAACTGGCTCAAGGCCGTCGAGCGGACCATGGGCTGGATCGAGGACGAGGAGTAATCGACATGACCACCCTGCAGAGCGTCCCTGCCCTCGGGACGCACCCGGCCTCCGGCTCCACTGTGTCTTCTTTCAAGGCAGTGAGCCGCGCCGAAACACGGGAGCAGCTCTCCACGGCGACGTACGACCTCCTGGTGATCGGCGGCGGCATCCTGGGCATCTCCACCGCCTGGCACGCCGCGCAGTCCGGACTGCGGGTGGCGCTGGTGGACGCCGGTGACTTCGCCGGCGCCACCTCCTCCGCCTCCTCCAAGCTGCTCCACGGCGGTCTGCGCTACCTGCAGACCGGCGCGGTGAAGCTGGTCGCGGAGAACCACTTCGAGCGGCGTGCGGTGTCCCGTCAGGTGGCCCCGCACCTCGCCAACCCGCTCACGTTCTACCTGCCCGTGTACAAGGGCGGCCCGCACGGTGCCGCCAAGCTGGGGGCCGGCGTCTTCGCCTACTCGGCGCTGTCCGCCTTCGGCGACGGCGTGGGCCACCTGCTGTCCCCCGCGAAGGCCGCGGCGGACGTGCCCGAGCTGCGTACGGACAACCTGAAGGCCGTGGCCGTCTACGGCGACGACCAGATGAACGACGCCCGCATGGCCCTGATGACGGTCCGCGCCGCCGTCGAGGCCGGCGCGGTCGTCCTCAACCACTCCGAGGTCACCGGCCTGCGCTTCACCAAGGGCCGGGTGACGGGCGCCGACCTCAAGGACCGGCTGTCCGGCGAGGAGTTCGGCGTCAACGCGCGCCTCGTCCTCAACGCGACCGGCCCGTGGGTCGACCACCTGCGCAAGATGGAGGACCCCGACTCGGCTCCCTCCATCCGCCTCTCCAAGGGCGCGCACCTCGTCCTCAAGCGCACCGCCCCCTGGAAGGCCGCGCTGGCGACCCCGATCGACAAGTACCGCATCACCTTCGCCCTCCCCTGGGAGGACATGCTCCTGCTCGGCACCACCGACGAGGAGTTCGAGGGCGACCCGGCGGACGTCCGCGTCACCGAGGCGGACACCGCGCAGATCCTGGACGAGGCCGCGTTCTCGATCCGCGACCAGCAGCTGTCCCGCGATCTGATCACGTACTCCTTCGCGGGTCTGCGGGTGCTGCCCGGCGGTCCCGGCGACACCTCGAAGGCCAAGCGCGAGACGGTCGTCACCGAGGGCCGCGGCGGCATGCTGTCGGTGGCCGGCGGCAAGTGGACGACCTTCCGCCACATCGGCCGTACGGTGATGAAGAAGCTGGAGCAGCTGCCGGGCCACCCGCTCGGCGACGACTTCGAGCCCATCTCCCAGCTGCCCGGCAAGATGCCGCTGCCCGGTATAGCCAACCCGCGTGCCGTCGCCCACCGCCTGATGGTGGACGGCCCGGCGCCCGGTCCGCGCATGTCGGCCGACACCGCCAAGCACCTGGCCACGCACTACGGTTCGCTGTCCTTCGACATCGCGCGCCTGGCCAACGAGGACGCGGCGCTCGCCGAGCGCATCCACCCGGACGCGCCGGAGATCTGGGCGCAGGTCGTGTACGCCCGTGACCACGAGTGGGCCGAGACGGCCGACGACGTGCTGCGCCGCCGTACGACCCTGACGATCCGGGGTCTGGCCACGGACGAGATCCGCGGCAAGGTCGACGACCTGCTGGGCAAGAAGATCTGACGGTACGTCAACAACCGGCGAGGGGCGGTTCCCGCGAGGGGCCGCCCCTTTCGCGTACTCCGTGACGGCCAGGACCGCATAATGGGGCCCATACATCGGATGTATGGAGGAGGCCGTTCATGGCTGTCACCGACGAGGCCATCGAGAAGATCAAGGAAATGATCGTCTCCGGTGCGCTGCGGCCGGGCGACCGGCTCCCCAAGGAGAGCGAACTCGCCGCCGAGCTCGGCCTGTCGCGCAACTCGCTGCGCGAGGCGGTGCGGGCGCTGTCGCTGATCCGCATCCTGGACGTACGGCAGGGCGACGGCACGTACGTCACCAGCCTGGACCCGCAGCTCCTCCTGGAGGCGATGAGCTTCGTGGTGGACTTCCACCGCGACGACACGGTCCTGGAGTTCCTCGCGGTACGCCGCATCCTGGAGCCGGCCGCGACGGCGATGGCGGCGGCGCGGATCACCGAGCCCGAACTCGACGCGCTGTCGGCGCAGTTGGACGCGCTGGGGGCGGCGCCGTCGGTGGAGGAGCTGGTGGCGGCCGACCTCGAATTCCACCGGGGCATCGTGGCGGGCTCGGGCAACTCGGTGCTCTGCTCCCTGCTCGACGGTCTGTCCGGGCCGACGACGCGGGCCCGGATCTGGCGCGGGCTCACCCAGGAGGACGCGGTGAGCCGCACGCTGCACGAGCACCGGGCCATCCTCACGGCCCTGCGGGACCGGGACGCGGAGGCCGCGCGGTCCTGGGCGACGGTGCACATCGCGAGCGTGGAGCAGTGGCTGAGGTCCACATTGTGAGCCCGCAGGGTTGGGCTACGTCTGCTTCTCTCCGCTGGCGAAGCGGCTGATCACCAGCGCCACGATGATGATCGCCCCGTTCAGGAACTGGTTCCACAGCGCCGGGACGCCGCCCAGCGTCATGACGTTGACCACCAGTTGAAGGGTCAGAACGCCGGTCAGGGCGCCGAACAGGGTGCCCCGGCCGCCCTTCAGGCTGATCCCGCCGATCACCGCCGCCGCGAACACCTGGAAGATCCACCCGCTGCCCTGGCCCGCCGCCACCGAGCCGTAGTGGCCCGCGTACAGGATCCCCGCGAAGGCGGCGAGCATTCCGCCGATCGCGAGCACGATCCAGGTGACCCGGTCGACCCGGATGCCGGCCGCGCGGGCCGCCTCCGGGTTGCCCCCGATCGCGTACAGCGCCCGCCCGTGCCGCAGCCACGCGAGCCCGGCCCCGCCGGCCGCGAAGAGCGCGAGGCAGATCCAGACCGCGGCGGGCGCCCCGAGCCAGTCCGTCATGCCGAGGTAGCGGAAGGACGGCGGCATGTCGATGATGGCCTTGCCCTCGGTGATGCCGGTGTGCAGGCCCCGCAGCATCGTCAGCATGCCGAGGGTGGCGATGAACCCGTTGACGTTCAGCTTCAGCATCAGGAAGCCGTTGAACGCGCCGATGGCCAGGCCGACCAGGAGGCACACCGGGATCGCCGTCCAGCCGGGCAGCAGGCCGACACCCACGAACCGGCCGCCGGGCGCGCCCGACGGCAGGATCAGCCACAGCGCGACGACCGGCGCGATGCCGATCGTCGACTCCAGGGACAGGTCCATGCGGCCGCAGATCAGGATGAGCGCCTCGCCGAGGACGAGCAGGCTCAGCTCGGACGACTGCTGGATGACGCTGATCAGGTTGCCCGAGGTCAGGAACACCGGCGAGACGATGAAGCCGATGACCATCAGGACCAGGATCACGGGGACGAGGGAGAAATCGCTCCAGCGGACGCGCGACAGGCTCCGCAGCGGGCTCGTCTGCCGCGGTTCGGCCGGCGCTTCGGTCGCCGTGTCGGTCATGGCCGTTCCCCCACACCTTCCATGGCGGCGACCAGTTCGCGGTCGGTCCACCCGCTGTCGAATTCCGCGACGACACGCCCGTGGAACAGCGCGAGCACCCGGTCGCACACTCTGAGGTCGTCCAGTTCGTCGGAGACGATCAGCGCCGCGCTGCCTTCGTCGGCGACCCGCCGCACCACGCCGAGGAGCGCGTCCTTGGACTTCACGTCCACGCCCGCGGTGGGGCGTACCGCGACCAGCGCCACCGGCTTCCTGGCCAGCGCGCGGGCCACCACCACCTTCTGCTGATTGCCGCCCGACAGGTCCGAGACCGGCTGCTGGGGCCCCCGCGTCCTGATGTCGAGCGAGCCGATCATCGACCGGGCGAACTCCCTTGTCCGGGACGGGAGTACGGTCCCCCACGGCCCGAGCTGATCGGTCACCGTCAGTGTGGCGTTCTCGGCGACCGAGCGGTCCGGGACCAGCCCCTGGCGGTGCCGGTCCTCGGGGATGTAGCCGATGCCCGCGTCGAGCGCATGCGGCACACTGCCCGGTTTCACCGGCCTGCCGTGCACCGTGACCCGGCCCGCGCTCGCTCTGCGCATCCCGGCGAGGGTCTCGCCGAGCGCGGTGCTGCCACTGGCCGCGGCTCCGGCCACACCGAGGACTTCACCGGGGCGTACCGCGAGGTCGAGCGGCTCGAACTCCCCGTCGAGCGCGAGCCCTTCGGTCCGCAGGACCGGTTCCACTTCCCGTACGCTCCTGGCCGCCGCCCGCCAGGAAGCCGCGGGGCCGCCCGCTCGCTCGCCCGTCATCGCCGCGACCAGCTCCTCCTTGGGGAGGTCGGCGACGGAGGCGGTCAGGACCCGGCGGGCGTCGCGGTAGACGGTGACCGCGGTGCAGAGCTCGTACACCTCCTGGAGGTGGTGCGAGATGAACAGGAAGGCCACGCCCTGGCCCTGCAGTTCGCGCAGTTTGGTGAACAGGCGCTGGATGCCGCGGGCGTCGAGCTGGGCGGTCGGTTCGTCCAGGACGATCAGCCGGGCGCCGAACGACAGGGCGCGGGCGATCTCCACGAACTGGCGCTGCTCGACGGAGAGTTGACTCGCCCGGGTGTCGGGGTCGACGCTCACCCCGTACTCCGCGAGGAGCTCCGCGGCGCTGCGGCGCAGCCGGCTCCAGCGGATCCGCCGGCCCTCGAAGCGGTTCAGGTAGAGGTTCTCGGCGACGGTCAGGTCCGGGACGACCATGGACTTCTGGTAGACGCAGGCGACCTTGGACTGCCAGGCCGCCCGGTCGCCGGGGGCCGGTGCGGGGGCGCCGCCGAAGGCGACCGTTCCCGCGTCCGGGCGGTGCAGTCCGGTGACCACCCCGACCAGGGTGGACTTCCCGGCGCCGTTGCGGCCGACCAGCGCATGCGACTCACCGGGCCGCACGGTCAGCGAGGCCCCGTCGAGCGCGACGGTGGGCCCGAAGCGTTTGACGATGCCGTGGGCTCGCAGGGCGGGTTCGGGTGCCACGGCTAGCTCTTCTTCTGGAGCTGGTTGGCCCACAGGGACGCGTCGTTGACGTTGTCCTTGGTGACCAGGGGCGCGGGCAGCTGGTCCTCGTACCCGTTCGGGATCTTGATGATGTTCGACCCGTGGTCGGTCGGACCCTCCTTGAACGTCTTTCCGTCCAGGGCGGCCTTGGCGTAGAACAGCGCGTACTTGGCGTAGAGGTCGGCGGGCTGGGAGACCGTCGCGTCGATCTTCCCGGCCTTGATGGCGTCGAACTCCTCGGGGATGCCGTCGTTGGAGACGATCGTGATGTGGCCCGCGGTGCCCGCCGGTTTGAGCAGGCCCTTCTGCTGGAGCAGGGCCAGGGTCGGCTGGAGAAAGACCCCGCCGGCCTGCATGTAGATGCCGCCCAGGTCGGGGTTGGCGGCGAGGGTCGACTGGAGCTTGGCGGAGGCCACGTCGCCCTTCCACTCGGTGGCGAGCTCGAAGACCTTGACGCCGGGGAAGTTCTTGTCCATGCAGGACTTGAAGGCCTCGGAGCGGTCGCGGCCGTTGATGGAGCTCAAGTCGCCCTGGAACTCGGCGACTTTGCCCTGGCCCTTGAGCTGCTGACCGAGGTACTGGCAGGCCTTCTCGCCGTACGCCTTGTTGTCGGCCCGCACCACCATGTAGACGTCGCCCTTCTCGGGGCGGGTGTCAACGCTGACGACCGGGATCTTCTTCTGGTTCAGACTCTCCAGGGTGGAGGCGATCGCGCCGGTGTCCTGCGGGGCCATGACGACGGCCTTGGCGCCCAGGTCGGTGAAGACGGTGACATTGGAGACCAGCTTGCCGACGTCGTTCTGGGAGTTGGTGAGCGGCAGCGCGGAGACGTCGCCGGCCTTGACACCCAGCTCGATGTAGTGCTGGTAGGAGTTCCAGAAGTCGCTGTCGCTGCGCGGCAGGTCGATGCCGACCTGCCGGCCGCCCGTGCCGCCGCCGGACTGGCGGTTGCAGCCGGTGAGCGCCGCGACCGCCACAAGTACGGTGCAGGCGGCGGCAGTTGTCGTACGCACTCTCATGGTCCCGTCCTTCGAGTGATCAGTTGGTGGGGCGCAGGCGCAGGCCCTGCATGCCGCCGTCGACCGCGAGGGCCGTGCCGGTGACGGCGGCCGCGGCGGGACTGGCGAGATAGGCGATGGCGGCGGCGACCTCGGCGGCGGACACCAGGCGCCCCATCGGCTGGCGCGCCCGGAGTGCGGCCCGCTCGGCCGCCGGATCGTCCGCCCGGTCCAGCAGCCGGGCGACCCAGGGGGTGTCCGCGGTGCCGGGGTTCACGCAGTTGACCCGGATGCCTTCGCGCACGTGGTCGGCGGCCATGGCGAGGGTGAGGGAGAGGACCGCGCCCTTGGCCGCGCTGTACAGGGCGCGCTGCGGCAGGCCCGCGGTGGCGGCGATGGAGCAGGTGTGGGTGAGGGACGCGCGGCCGGGCCGCTCCCCGGCCGCGCGTCGCAGATGGGGCAGCGTGTGCCGGGCCACCCGGACCATGCCGAGGACGTTGACGTCGAGGACCCGGCGCCATTCGGCGTCGTCGTTGTCCTCGACGGTGCCGATGGCGCCGATGCCCGCGTTGGAGACGACGGTGTGCAGGCCGCCGAGTTCGTGCGCGGCGCGGGTCACCGCGTCCCGTACGCCCGCGTCGTCGGTGACATCGGCCTCCAGGGATAGGGCGGCGCCGGGGGCGCCTTTCACGTCCCGGTCGAGCACGGCGACCCGGGCGCCCCGCTCCATGAGGAGTTCGGCGACGGCGGCGCCGATGCCCGAGGCGCCGCCGGTGACCAGGGCGGCCATGCCGTCGAAGTCCCTTGCGGTACTCATGAGTTGACCTCCAAGGCCGGACGGCGGGCCTGCCACTGCGGCCCGTCCGGATAGCGGTAGGCGGCGATCGTCGCAGGATGCATCCGGGCGGAGAAGCCTGGGGCACTCGGCGCGCGGTAGCGGCCGCCCTCGATGACGGCGGGGTCGGCGAAGTGCTCGTGGAGGTGGTCGACGTATTCGATGACGCGGTCCTCGCGGCTGCCGGACACGGCGACGAAATCGAACATGGCGAGGTGCTGGACGAGCTCGCACAGACCGACCCCGCCCGCGTGCGGGCAGACGGGCACGCCGTACTTGGCGGCGAGCAGCAGGATCGCCAGGTTCTCGTTGACCCCGGCCACCCGGGCCGCGTCGATCTGCACGAAGTCCACTGCCCCGGCCTGCAGCAGCTGCTTGAACACGACCCTGTTGGCGACGTGTTCGCCGGTGGCGACCTTCACCGGCTGCCCGGCCCGCACGGCGGCGTGGCCCAGGATGTCGTCGGGGCTGGTCGGCTCCTCGATCCAGTGCGGTTCGTACGGGGCGAGCGCGGCCATCCAGCGGATCGCCTCACCGACGTCCCAGCGCTGGTTGGCGTCGACGGCGATCCGGATGCCGGGGCCGACGGCGGCGCGGGCCAGGCTCAGTCTGCGTACGTCGTCGGCCAGATCGGCGCCGACCTTCAGCTTGATCTGGACGAAGCCGTCCGCGACGGCCTCCTTGGCGAGCCTGACCAGTTTGGCGTCGTCGTAGCCGAGCCAGCCGGGCGAGGTGGTGTACGCGGGATAGCCCTCGGCGCGCAGGAGCCGGGCCCGTTCGGCGCGGCCGGGTTCGGCGGCGCGGAGGATGGCGAGCGCCTCCTCCCGGGTGAGCACATCGGTCAGATAGCGGAAGTCGACAAGCGAGACCAGGTCCTCGGAGGTCATCGAGGCGAGGAACTCCCACACCGGGAGGCCCGCCATGGTGGCCGCCAGGTCCCAGGCGGCGTTGACGACGGCGCCCGCCGCCATGTGTGTGACTCCCTTCTCCGGCCCCAGCCAGCGGAGTTGGGAGTCGTGGGTGAGGTCGTGGTGGAGGGCGGCCAGGCCGGCGGCGCCGGCCGGTGCCGGGCGGCCGACGACGTACGGCCGCAGTGCCTCGATGGCGGCGGCGGTCACCTCGTTGCCGCGGCCGATGGTGAAGACGAAGCCGTGGCCCTCGTGGCCGTCCTCGGTGCGCAGCACCACATAGGCGGCCGAGTAGTCCGGGTCGGGGTTCATGGCGTCCGAGCCGTCGAGCCGTTCCGAGGTGGGAAAGCGGATGTCGTGTACCTCGAACCCCGTGACGCTCGGTCTCATGCACGCCCCCTGGATCAACGCCTGGCTGAACGGCCGGATGAACGGCTGGACGGACCACTGGATGAACCGCTGAACGAACGTCCGCAGCTCCGCTTGCGGGAACGTTCGCGGGAACATCCGTATGGACATCGGATCTCTACCGGTCATCCGATGTATATCGCCGCTTGAGCACCACCGTCCAGAGTTTGGCCGAAGTTCCCGTTGCACAGCTCGGATGAATCACCGCCCCCGCTGGCTGCATACCCAGCCTCCGCCCCGTCGATTCCGGGCACAGGGTGCCGTGCACGGGGGCTGCGGCTGGGTAGGGCTGAAGCCGTAAGGTTGGGGCGTACGCAAGGGAACTTCTGAGGGAGGCACTGGGTGATCGAGCTGGAGGGCGTTCCCGAGCTGGTCGACCCGGTCATGATCGCCGCGTTCGAGGGCTGGAACGACGCGGGCGACGCCGCCTCCTCCGCGGTCGCGCACCTGGACGGGGTGTGGAAGGGCGAGGTCTTCGCCGCGCTCGACGCGGAGGACTACTACGACTTCCAGGTCAACCGGCCGACGGTGTGGCTGGACGGCGGGGTCCGCAAGATCACATGGCCCACCACCCGGCTCTCCGTGGTCCGGGTCGGCGGCGACAAGCCGCGCGACCTGGTGCTGGTGCGCGGCATCGAACCGTCGATGCGCTGGCGCTCGTTCTGCAACGAGATCCTGGGCTTCGCCCATGAGCTGGGCGTCGAGATGGTGGTCATCCTCGGCGCGCTGCTCGGCGACACCCCGCACACCCGGCCGGTGCCGGTGAGCGGAGTGACCTCCGATCCGGATCTGGCGCGGACGATGGACCTGGAGGAGACGCGGTACGAGGGCCCGACGGGCATCGTGGGCATCCTCCAGGAAGCCTGTACGCATGCGGGAGTTCCGGCGGTCAGCCTCTGGGCGGCGGTGCCGCACTACGTGTCGCAGCCGCCGAACCCGAAGGCAACGCTGGCCCTGCTCAACCGACTTGAGGACCTCATCGACCTGCGCATCCCGCTCGGCGAGCTGGCCGAGGACGCGCGGGCCTGGCAGCTGGGCGTCGACCAGCTCGCCGCGGAGGACAGCGAGGTGGCCGAGTACGTCCAGACGCTGGAGGAGGCGCGGGACACCGCGGATCTGCCGGAGGCGTCCGGCGAGGCGATCGCCCGGGAGTTCGAGCGGTATCTGCGGCGGCGGGACGGTGGGCCGGGCCCTGGCCATGCCACCGAGTCGGGTGACGCGTCGTATCTGCGCGACACGTCCAGCGGCCGCACGCGCCCACCGATGCCGCCGAAGGCAACGGGTCCCGGGGAGGACACCGGGGACGAGGAACCCCCCGAGGAGTAGGCCCCCTCGGGGCTGAGCATCCGGGGGCGCCGCCCCCGGACCCCCGCTCCTCAAATTCCCCCAAGGCCTGAAGGACCAGGGGGACCCCCATGAAGGGCTTGATTTTTCGCCTCCCGAGGCCGATGGTTCCTGCCCCCCGGGGCTGCTGGTTTTGCCTCCCGAGGCCGACGCCGTGTCGGATGCTTCGCGTTGCGGGTGCTCCTGGCGCGCGGGAAGGTCGAGGGACCAGTGTCTTCGGGAGGTGTCGTACAGCATGGTCATCGCCACCGTGAATCCGGCTACCGGGGAGACGCTCAAGAGCTTCGGGGCCATGGGGCCCGAGGAGGTCGAGCGGCGGCTCGCTGCGGCTCAGGTCGCGTTCGGTACGTACCGTACGACCGGGTTCGACCAGCGGGCCCGGCTCGTGCTGCGGGCGGCCGATCTCCTCGACGGCGACCGGGAGGACATCGCCCGGACCATGACCCTTGAGATGGGCAAGCCGGTCGCGGCGGCCCGCGCGGAGGCGGCGAAGTGCGCGAAGGCGCTGCGCTGGTACGCCGAGCACGCGCCCGCGCTGCTCGCCGACGAGGAGCCCGACCCGGACGACGTCCACGACTCCGGGGCCGACCGGGCCCGCGTCCACTACCGGCCGCTCGGCGCCGTCCTCGCCGTGATGCCGTGGAACTTCCCGCTCTGGCAGGTCGTGCGGTTCGCCGCGCCCGCGCTGATGGCGGGCAATGTCGCCCTGCTCAAGCACGCGTCGAACGTGCCGCAGACCGCGCTGTACCTGGAGGACCTGTTCCGCCGGGCCGGGTTCCCCGACGGCTGCTTCCAGACCCTGCTCATCGGCTCGGACGGCGTCGAGCGGGTGCTGCGCGACCCGCGGGTGGCGGCGGCGACGCTGACCGGGAGCGAACCCGCGGGCCGGTCGGTCGCGGCGATCTGCGGCGACGAGATCAAGAAGACCGTGCTCGAACTCGGCGGCAGCGACCCTTTTCTCGTGCTCGCCTCCGCCGATGTCGAGCGGGCCGCGCGGACCGCGGTGACCGCCCGGGTGCAGAACAACGGCCAGTCCTGCATCGCCGCGAAGCGCTTCATCGTGCACACCGACGTCTATGACGCGTTCGCCGAGCAATTCACCGCTGGAATGCGGGAGTTGACGGTCGGCGATCCGCTTCTGGAGGGCACCGACGTGGGTCCGCTGGCCAGCGAGCAGGGCCGCGCCGATCTGGAGGAGCTGGTCGAGGACGCCGTACGCAAAGGGGCCACCGCGCTGTGCGGCGGGCGCCGGCCCGACGGGCTCGACCGGGGCTGGTTCTATCTGCCGACCGTGCTCGCCGGCATCACCGCGGACATGCGGATCCACCGCGAGGAGGCCTTCGGGCCGGTCGCCACGCTCTACCGGGTGCGGGACGCCGGCGAGGCCGTGACGGTCGCCAACGACACGCCGTTCGGGCTGAGTTCCAACGTGTGGACCCGCGATCCGGCCGAAGTGGACCGCTGTGTACGGGACCTCCAGGCGGGCGGGGTGTTCTTCAACGGGATGACCGCCTCCCATCCGGCCTTCCCGTTCGGCGGCGTCAAGCGTTCCGGCTACGGCCGCGAGCTCTCCGGGCACGGCATCCGCGAGTTCTGCAACGTGACGACGGTGTGGCACGGCGCGGAGCCGTCCGCCGACTGACCCCGAACGGATCCCTCCCCGGCTCCGCACGGGTCCCTCCCCGGCCGCGCGCGGCCCCGAACCGATCCCGGTCCGCCCGCCCCCGGCCCCGGCCGGGTAGGGATCCCTTCGTCCCTCCCGCCCCACGGACATCGCCAACCTCCGCAGCATTTGGCCTACTTGAGGCGGGACATCGTTTTCCCGCCGGATTGCACGGGTTGCCCATTCAGCTTGATTTCAAACTCTGTTCGTGCGAGCGGGGTGGACGATCCGGCGCTGCGGGTGCAGGGTGTCTCCCCGTAGGCACGCCAAGCACAGCACCCGAGGGGAGCGGCGGAAGCGATGACCGATCGGATTCTCCCGGGCCAGGGCCCCGGAACGGCGGGCCCCGGACCCGATGGAGCTGGATTCACCTATCACGGAGCCGAGCCGGAACTGATCGTCGTCGCGCGGGCCGAAGCCCGGTTGCGCGTCGGCGCCGAGGGCGTCCGGTCGGCTTCCGGAGCCGACACCACGGCTCTCTCGATGTTCCTCGCCGATGAACAGCTCACCCTGCAACCGCTGTTCGGCCGCGAGGAGCGACTGGCCCAGGTGCCCCAAGTACCGCAGGGCACCTCCCGGGACGCCCTCCCGGACCTGTCCCTCTACTACCGGGTACGCGGTGGAAGCGAGCGGGCAGAGGAGCTGACCGCACGGCTCGCGGCGCTGCCCGGGATCGAGACGGCCTATGTGAAGCCGGGCGCCGTGCCGGCCTCGCTGACCGGACGCGACGAGGAGACGGCCGGGCGGCTGAAGGAGGGCGCGCCCGCGACGCCCGACTTCACGGGCCGGCAGGGCTACTTGAACCCCGCGCCCGAGGGCATCGACGCGTACTGGGCGTGGCTGCGGCCGGGCGGCTGCGGCGAGGGCGTCACCGTCATCGACGTCGAGGGCGCCTGGCAGCTGGGCCACGAGGACCTGGCGGGCAAGCTCGCCGGGATCGTGGTGGGCACGCCCGTCCAGGACGTGGCATGGCGCAACCACGGTACGGCCGTCCTCGGGGTCCTCGGCGGCGACCGGGACGAGAAGGGCATCACCGGGATCACCCCGGAGGCGGTCACGGCGGCCGCCTCGTTCCAGGGCATCGGCACGGCGGCGGCGATCCACGCCGCGGCCGAACGCCTCTCGCCCGGCGACATCGTGCTGGTCGAACTGCACCGCCCGGGGCCGCGGTTCGACTTCCAGGACCGGGACGACCAGGCCGGGTACATCCCGGTCGAGTGGTGGCCGGACGACTTCGCGGCGATCCGCTGGGCGAGCGCGAAGGGCGTCCTGGTGGTGGCGGCGGGCGGCAACGGCGGCGAGAGTCTGGACGACGCGCTGTACGAGCGGCGTCCCGACGCGTTCCCGCAGGGCTGGCGCAACCCGTTCAACCCGTCCAACCAGTCCTCGGGCGCGGTCCTGGTGGGCGCGGGCGCCCCGCCGCCCGGCACGCACGGCCGCGATCACGGCCCGGACCGCTCTCGGCTCGCGTTCTCCAACTACGGCGCCCGCGTGGACGCCCAGGGCTGGGGCCGCGAGACCACGACGACCGGCGGGTTCTGGGACCGGGCGGGCGACCTCCAGGGCGGTGCCGAGGAGATCGCCTGGTACACGGACGCGTTCTCCGGAACGTCGTCGGCCTCGCCCATCGTGGCCGGCGCCCTCGCCTCGCTCCAGGGCATGCTGAAGGCGACGGGGCAGCCGCCCATGTCTCCGGAGCGGGCCCGCACCATCCTGCGGTCGACGGGTTCGCCGCAGCAGGACGCGCCGGGCCGGCCCGCGTCCCAGCGCATCGGCAACCGGCCCGACATCAAGGCCGCGGTGGCCCGTCTGATGCCCTCGACGGTCGGCACCGGCCAGGCCGAGCGGTACTGGGACGAACTGCTCCCCTACCCCCGTGAACTGCCCCCGAGGCTCCGGCTGTTCGTGGCCGGGGCATGGCGCAACCTGAACAACCCCGGGCCCGAGCTCCGCCAGGCGGTGCACTCCGCCTTCGCGGCCGGACGGCCGGACGTACGGGTCTGGTTCTCGGACGACGAGGTCGTCGGCCTGGTGGTCGCCGGCTGACCGCGCGGGACACCGGACAGCGCATCGAACTCACACAAGGGAAGGTGACACCCGCATGAACACCACCCCGCAGATGAGCCAGCAGCACCAACAACAGCAGTACGGCCAGCAGCAGGGCCCCAGCACGTCCCCGCCGCAGGGCTTCGGCCAGCCCGGCATCGGCCCGTCGTACGGCCAGCAGGGCTACGGCCAGCAGCCCGTCGCGCCGCAGATCCAGCAGCAGCTCCAGCAGCTCGGCCAGCAGCAGCCCTACCAGCAGCTGCTCCAGCAGATGGGCGGCCAGAGCCCGCAGGGCATCGGCCAGCCGCTGGTGCTGCCGGCCGCGGTCAACAACCAGGCACTGGTCAGCGGCATCGCCACGAAGTTCTGGGACGTCGTGACCCCGCTGCCCGGCCAGCCGTCGATCCTGTACTTGTTCATCGACGGCAACTGGCGTCAGCTCGCCAACCCCAACCAGGTCACGCACGACGCGGTCCAGCAGGCCTTCGCCTTCGGGCAGCAGGTCATCGGGTTCTACGACACCACCAACAGCGTCATCCAGGCCATCGTGGTGAACAAGCAGTAGGGCCAACTCCCGCACAGAGGGCGCCGGATGGGGGCGGTCCCCATCCGGCGCCCGAGGCACGTCAAGGCCGGGTCCAGGAGTGCAACGGAGACCGCCCCTGGACCCGGGTGGGTCCAAGGGCGGTTGCGGAAAAGGCGGTTGGGGCTAGAGGGCCACACCCAGGAGCGCGTCGACGGTACGGGAGACCAGGCCCGGAGCACCCTCGTCGGTGCCGCCCTCGGCCTCCTGGCGCTCGGCCCAGCGGTCGACCGCGGCCAGGGCCGCGGGCGCGTCCAGGTCGCCCGCGAGAGCCTCCCGGACCTCCTCGACCAGTGCGTCCGCGGACGGGCCGTCGGGCCGCGACACGGCGGCCCGCCAGCGCCCGAGACGCTCGACGGCCTCCTGGAGCACCTGGTCGGTCCACTCCCAGTCGGCCCGGTAGTGGTGGGCGAGCAGCGTGAGGCGGATGGCGGCCGGGTCGGTGCCGTCGCGCCGCAGCTTCGACACGAACACCAGGTTGCCCTTGGACTTGGACATCTTCGCGCCGTCCAGGGCGACCATGCCCGCGTGCACGTACGCCTTGGCGAAGGGGTACTCGCCGGTCAGCGCCTGGGCGTGCGAGGCGCCCATCTCGTGGTGCGGGAAGATGAGGTCGGAGCCGCCGCCCTGCACGTCGAAGCCCATGCCGAGGTGGTCGAGCGCGATGGCGACGCACTCGATGTGCCAGCCGGGACGACCGCGCCCCAGCGATGCGCCGTCCCAGCTCGGCTCGCCCTCACGGGCGGCCATCCACAGCATCGGGTCGAGCGGGTTCTTCTTGCCGGGCCGCTCGGGGTCGCCGCCGCGCTCGGCGGACAGCGCCCGCATGGCCTGGGCGTCGTAGTGCGAGACGCCGCCGAAGTGCGGGTCGCTCTCGACGGAGAAGTAGATGTCCCCTTCGAGCTCGTACGCCGCTCCCGCGTCCCGCAGCCGTTCGACGAGCGGGACGATCCCGGGTATCGACTCGACCGCGCCGATGTAGTGCTGCGGCGGCAGCAGCCGCAGTGCGGTCATGTCCTCGCGGAACAGCGCGGTCTCGCTCTGCGCGAGCTCCACCCAGTCCTTGCCGTCGCGGATGGCTCGCTCCAGCAACGGATCATCCACGTCCGTCACGTTCTGGACATAGTGAACCTGCCGCTTGGTGTCGAGCCACACGCGCTGAACGAGGTCGAACGCGTTGTAGGTCGCCGCGTGACCCATGTGGGTCGCGTCGTACGGGGTGATCCCGCAGACGTAGATACGGGCGACGGGACCGGGGTCGAGGGATACCAGACCGCCGGTCGCGGTGTCATGGATCCGGAGGTCGCGGCCCTTGCCGGGCAGGGCGGGGACCTCAGAAGCGGGCCAGGCATACATGTCACGAGCGTAACCGGACGCAGCTTCCGGATACGAACCGGACCGGGTGGTTGGCTGAATCCACCCCCTTGCGCAGGGCGCCCTGGAAGTGCTGGGGCTCCGCACCCTGCCAGGGGCGCGGGGAACTGCGCGACCAGCCACGCACGATCCGCAGCCGACCCACGGCACACGTACCCCACCCTCCCCAGTCCGCCGGAGGCTTTCGGGAAGGGGCGGGGTGGGGAAGCTCAGACCGGCGGCCATGGAATGGCCGGCCACTCCCCCGAAGGGGCGGGATGGACCCCGGAGTCCAGGAGCGCCGCCACCCGCGCGCGCACCGCATCGAGTTCCGCCGCCGTGATCAGCCCACCCAGCCGCCCGGCAAGCGCCGCCCCTGGGCGAAGGGCCTCGGCCAGGCCCTTCAAGGCGCCCACCGCCTCCGAGGTGAGCGGCTCCCCCGCCCACCCCCACAGCAGCGTCCGCAACTTGTCGGCCACGTTGAAGGTGACCCCGTGATCGATCCCGTACAGCCGCCCGCCGGGCGCGGGCAGCAGGTGCCCGCCCTTGCGGTCGCCGTTGTTGATCACCGCGTCGAGCACCGCGAGCCGCCGCAGCCGCTCGTCGTCGGCGTGCACGAGCAGCGCGGTGCGCCCCTCGCCGACCTCGGCGAACCCGATCGCCTTCCAGCCCTCGCCCGGCTCCTCGCCCTCGACGAGCGCGAGCAGTCCGGAGTCTCCCTCGACGGGCTCGACCCACAGCTGCACCATGCCCTCGCCGTGCGGCCCGTCGCGCAGCACGGTGGGCGGCACCAGGTCCCATCCGGTCGCCAGGGACACCTCGTACGCCGCGACCTCGCGCTGGGCCAGCGTGCCGTCGGGGAAGTCCCACAGGGGCCGCTCACCGGCGACGGGCTTGTAGACGCACTCCGCGCTCTCGTCCCCGTACGCGACCGAGCAGTACAGCACCGCGTTGGACGCCTCGGGGATCCGTCCGAGGACGGTGAGTTCGCCCTTGGCGAGGAGCTCGACGGCGGTCAGGCTCCGCGACGGTATCCGTTCTGGCGCGGGCATACGTGTCCTTCCGGGTCGAGCGGCAGACTGCACAGCGGGCACGGCGGCCGGCCCGCGTTCACGACGTCCAGGGCCCGCTTGGCGAAGGCCCGGGCCTGGGCTCCGGTCAGCCGCACCCGCAGCATCGGCGGGCCGTTCTCCTCGTCCTGGAGCATCCGCTCCTCGGCCTCGGCGAGGTCGTCCTCGGTGTCCGCGTCGAGCTCGACCAGGGCCTGCGCCTCGATGATCATGCGCTGTTCGTCGCCGTCCCAGGCCAGCGCCATGGTGCCGACCCGGAACTCCTCCTCGACGGGTGAGTCGAGCGGCGCGGTGTCCGTGACGTCGGGCGGGGCCACGGCCGGCACAGGAGCGTTTCCCCCGGTCCTGCGCACGACCTCGTCGAGCAGCTCGTCGATGCGCTCGGCGAGCGCCGCGACCTGGGTCTTCTCCAGGGCGACGCTGGTGGTGCGGCTGCCCGCGGACGCCTGGAGGAAGAACGTACGGCGCCCGGGCAGCCCGACCGTGCCGGCCACGAAACGGTCCGGCGGGTCGTAGAAGAACACCTGACGGGACACGTTCTGGTCTCCCTAGTTCGGAGTTGGAGCAGCGGTTTTCGGCGCGTCCACCCTACTGCGCGCGGAGATCACGGTGCTCCCGCACCGCCACCGACCTCGGCCTGTTCCCCCGAGGTCGTCTCACGCGGGACGAGCGACGCTAGGTCGCCGGTGTCCCCGAGGCGCACCAGGAACGGCCGCAGCCGGGTGTAGCGGATCACGGTGAGGGAGCACGGTTCGACCGAGATGCGCTGAAAGAGGTCGAGATGCATGCCGAGGGCGTCCGCCACGATGGACTTGATGACGTCGCCGTGCGAACACATGGCGTAGACCGCGTCGGGGCCGTGCTCGGTCTCGATCCGCGCGTTCCAGTCCCGTACGGCCTCGACGGCCCGGTTCTGCATGGCGCGCATCGACTCGCCGCCGGGGAAGGCGGCGTTCGAGGGGTGCTGCTGCACGACCCCCATCAGCGGATCACCGGCGAGCTCGGAGAGTTTGCCGCCCGACCAGTCGCCGTAGTGGCACTCGCCTATCCGGTCCTCGGCGTGCAGCGGCACCTCGGGGCGGGCGTCGAGGAGCGGCCGCACGGTCTCCCGGCAGCGTTGCAGGGGGCTGGTGACGACGGCCGCGAGCGGCACCGCGGCCAGCCGGGCGGGCAGGGCGGCGGCCTGGGCGGCGCCGCGTTCGTCGAGGGCGACGCCCGGCGTCCAGCCGGCCAGCACCCCCGCCGTGTTGGCGGTGGAACGTCCGTGGCGTACGAGGATCAGCGTGGCCATACCCGCCAGCCTAGGCGCCCGGTGGACCGCGAGTGCGGGCGGCTCCCGATCAAGGGACAATGCCCGCAATGATCGTCGACTGCGCCATCTACCGCGAGGGCCGCCGCACCGCGGGTCCGAGGGACTTCTCGGACGCGCTCGCCCGGGCGCGCGCGGTCGGCGACAGCTTCCTCTGGGTGGGTCTCTACGAGCCGACGGAGCAGGAGTTCGACCTGGTCAGCAGCGAGTTCGGGCTGCACCCGCTGGCCGTGGAGGACGCCCTGAAGGCACACCAGCGGCCCAAGCTGGAGGTCTACGACGACTCGCTGTTCATGGTGCTCAAGCCGGTCGTGTACGAACCGCACGGCGACACCGTGTCCTCCGGGGAGCTGATGCTCTTCGTGGGCGACTGCTTCGTGGTGACGGTCCGGCACGGCGAGGGCGCGCCGCTCAAGGCGGTGCGGCGCCGGCTGGAGGCGGAGCCGGACCTGCTCAAGCACGGGCCCACCACGGTCCTGTACGCCGTGAGCGACGCGGTCGTCGACCACTACACGGACGTGGCGGCCGAGCTCCAGAACGACCTGGAGGAGCTGGAGGCGGAGATCTTCTCCCCGACGGGCGGCCGCGACGCGAAGAACACCGCCTCGCGCATCTACACCTTCAAGCGGCAGCTCCAGGAATTCCGCCGGGCGACCGGCCCGCTCGCGCAGCCCGTGCAGCGGCTCGCGAGTGCGGGCGTGCCGTTCGTGAACGCCAAGTCGCAGCCGTTCTTCCGCGATGTGAACGACCATCTGATGCGGACGAACGAGACGGTGGACGGCCTGGACCGGCTGCTCTCCGACATCCTCTCGGCCCACCTCGCCCAGGTGAGCGTCCGCCAGAACGACGACATGCGGAAGATCTCGGCGTGGGCGGCGATGGCCGCGGTCCCCACGATGGTGGCCGGCATCTACGGCATGAACTTCGACAACATGCCGGAACTGCACTGGAGTTGGGCCTATCCGGTGGTGATCCTGCTGATGGCACTGCTGGAGGTCACCCTGTACCGCCAGTTCAAGCGGCGGGGCTGGCTGTAGCTAGGCGTACTCAGGCGCGGGAGTCCCCAGCGCGTTGCGCCGTTCCGGCATGGAGAGGCTGACCATCCGCCGCCACCCGCCGAGCCGCTCGTACGCGTACACCGCGTGGATCACCGCCACAAGCACCGCCGCTCTGGGCCGCGGCCAGCCCAGGATCCGCCCCATGTGGGCCATCACGGCGAGGCTGACGTCGCGGTACACCCGGATCTCGGCGAGCGCGCACTCGCGCAGCACCCGCTGGATCGTGGGGCCGTGCCCGGCGCGGGCCAGGCGCAGCAACTCCTCGTGGCAGTAGGCGAGATGGTTGTCCTCGTCGGCGGAGATCATCCGCACCGCGCGCCCGATGCCGGGGTCGTCCCCGAAGTGCTTGCGCAGCAGGGCCATCTGCTCGGAGGCGCGCTGCTCGGTGACCCGGCTGTGGGCGAGGTAGACGATGACGTCCCGTTCGGTGAGCGGCTCCGCGCGTCTGAGCCGGCCGTGGCCCAGGCCGATGCCGTGCTGTTCGAGCAGCATCGTGTAGTCGGTGTCCCGCGGTACACCCACGGGGCTCAGCCCGCGCTGCTTCAGCAGCGCCTGGAAGATCCGCCCGTGCTTGTCCTCGTCGGCGCCGTGCCGGGCCACCTTGGGGGCGAGGGCGCGGCAGCCTTCAGGGAGGAGGGCGGCGATCCGGCCGTTCTCCCAGCCGCCCTGCGACTCCCCGCTGGCCGCGATGGAGCAGAAGAGCCGGAACGACTCGTCGTCGCCGAGGATCTCCTGGAACAGGCTCTTGGCCGAGAGCATCGCTGAACCTCCGGGGTGCGCCGCACGCGGACTGTGCGGAAACCGAGTCAAATGCGGCGGCCACGCAGCGGCAACAGGGGTCCTGCTCCACTGGGCCGAACGAAGGAATGTGCGGTGCCCGCCGCGCCGTAACCACCGGGCGCGGCGGGGCGTTGATAGGCGTGACGGCCGTGGCGGGGAAGACCCCCCGAGCCCCCACCACGGCCGCAGAGCCCCCCCTTTACGCGAGGCCCGCGTGCTCCAGCGCGTCCGTGCCCGCCCGCAGCGCGGCGAGCCGCTCGTCCAGCGTGAAGCCGGCCGGCGCCAGGGTCAGCGTGGTGACACCGGCGGCGGCGTACGCCCGCATCCGGTCGGCGATCCGCTCCACCGAGCCGAGCAGCGTGGTCGAGTCGATCAGCTGCTGCGGTACGGCGGCGGACGCACCCGCCTTGTCGCCGGAGAGGTACTTGTCCTGGATCTCGGCGGCCTCCTTCTCGTACCCCATGCGCTGCGCGAGCTGGTTGTAGAAGTTCTGCTTGCGGCTGCCCATGCCGCCGACGTACAGCGCGGTGTACGGGCGGAACATGTCGGCCAGCGCGGAGACGTCCGCGTCGGCGCCGAGCGCGATGGGCAGCGTCGGGCAGACGTCGAAGCCGTCCATGGTGAGGCCGGCCTTCTCGCGGCCCGTGCGGATGTGGGAGATCGCGGTGGCCTCGATGTGCTCGGCGGCCGGGAAGATCAGCAGTGCCCCGTCGGCGATCTCGCCGGTCTGCTCCAGGTTCTTCGGCCCGATCGCGGCGATGTAGAGCGGGATGTGCTCGCGCTGCGGGTGCACGGTCAGCTTGATGGGCTTGCCGGGGCCGCCGGGCAGCGGCAGCGTCCAGTGCTCGCCTTCGTAGGAGAGCCGCTCCCGCGTCATCGCCTTGCGTACGATCTCGACGTACTCCCGGGTGCGGGCCAGCGGCTTGTCGAACTTGACGCCGTACCAGCCCTCGGAGACCTGCGGTCCCGAGACGCCGAGGCCGAGGCGGAAGCGGCCGCCGGAGAGCGAGTCGAGGGTGGCGGCCGTCATCGCGGTCATGGCGGGCTGGCGGGCCGGGATCTGGAGGATCGCGGAGCCCACGTCGATGCGCTCGGTCTGGGCGGCGACCCAGGCGAGCACGGTCGGCGCGTCCGAGCCGTAGGCCTCGGCGGCCCAGCACACGTCGTAGCCGAGCCGGTCCGCTTCCTTGGCGACGGCGAGGTTGTCGCCGTCCATTCCCGCGCCCCAGTAGCCGAGGTTGATGCCGAGCCGCATGGCCGATCCCCTTACTCGTCTTGACTCGTACCCACGCGTCTTACTCATGAGTAATGTCCCTGTGCCCGGGACTCTAGCGCGCGGGGGCGCGCTGCGGCAGGCCGAGTTGTCCACAGGCTCTCTCCCCGTCGGCCTCTGGCCAGTAATCTCAGCGCCCATGGAGCAGAGGCATCTCGGCCGCACGGGCCTGCGCGTATCCCGGATCGGGCTCGGCACCCTCACCTGGGGCCGGGACGTCGGCGAGCAGGATGCCGCCGATCTCCTCAAGGCCTTCTGGGGTGCGGGCGGCACGCTCGTGGACACGGCTGACGTGTACGGCGGCGGGGAAGCCGAGTATCTGCTCGGGCAGCTGATGGAGCGGCTCGTGCCGCGCAGGGACCTGGTGATCGCGACCAAGGCGGGCAGCGTGCCCGACCGGGACCGCCGCTTCGACGGCTCGCGCGGCCATCTGCTCCATGCCCTCGACGCCTCACTCGAACGGCTGGGGACCGATTACGTCGACCTCTGGCAGGTGCACGCCTTCGACCGCGAGACTCCGCTGGAGGAGACCCTCCAGGCGCTGGACATCGCGGTCACCAGCGGGCGGGCACGGTACGCGGGGATCTCCAACTTCAGCGGCTGGCAGCTCGCCAAGGCCGGGACCTGGCAGCTCGCCGCGCCCGGCACGCGGACCCGGCTCGCCAGCACCCAGATGGAGTACTCGCTGCTCCAGCGCGGAGTGGAGCGCGAGGTCCTGCCGGCCGCCCTGGACCTGGGCATCGGCCTGCTGCCCTCGTCGCCGCTCGGGCGGGGGGTGCTCACCGGGAAGTACCGGCAGGGGACACCCGCGGACTCGCGGGGTGCGTCGGAAGGGCTCTCGGCGTTCGTCGCGCCCTATCTCGACGAGGCGGCGAGCCGGATCGTGGACGCCCTCGCGATAGCGGCGGACGGGCTCGCCGCGACACCCCTCCAGGTGGCGCTGGCATGGGTGAGGGACCGGCCGGGAGTGGTGGCGCCGATCGTCGGCGCGCGCAACGCGCACCAGCTCGCGGCCGCATTGTCAGTGGAGGCGCTTAGTCTTCCTGACGAGATCTGCCAGGCGCTGGACGATGTGTCGGCGCCCGTGCACCGCTATCCCGATCAGGACTGGAGCACGCTGTGACTGCGCTTCCCCAGGGCTCGGCCCCTGGATCCACGGCCGACGACACCGCCGAGGCGGAGATGGCGCCGGACCACTCCGTGTCGCCGGCTGCGGCCGCCGACACGGAGGCCGCGGGCGGCGACGAAACCGCTGTGGATGGCGCCGAATCCGAGACGCCGGACGAATCCGATGCCCCGGCCGAATCCGCGACGGCGGACGAGACGGCCGAGTCGACGCCGGACACGACGGAGGACGCGACGCCGGACGACACAGCGGACACGACGGCCGACTCGACGCTGGACGAAACAGCGGACGCGACACCGGACCCGACTGCCGACCCGACGCCGGACGCGACGGCCGACGCGGCAGCGCCCGAGGTCTCCGAGGCCGCGGCCGAGCTGGCCGCGCAGCGCGAACTGCGGGCCAGGATCGAGCAGCGCAAGGCGGAGAAGGAAGCGCCGATCGCGGCCGGCACCAAGCTGAGCGGGCCGGCCGCCGATCTCCTCGCGGCGGTACGGGCCGTGGAGAGCGGCGAGAAGTCGGGAGCCGCGTTCTTCGCGGGCCCGGCACCCGCCCCCCGCAAGCCCGCGCCCACCCCGGAAGCCGCTCCGGTACGCCCCCGGGCGCCCGAACCCGCGCAGCCGCCCGCCACTTCGGCCGAGGCGCTCGCCTCCGTACGTGACGTGCTGACCCGGGGTGGCGCGCCCGAGGCGCTGGCCGCCCAGGTCACCGGCGCACTCGGCGAGCAGGCGGCCGAGGTCCTCGGCACGGACCCCTGGCAGCTCCTCGCCGTGCCCGGGGTGCGGCCCGAGCAGGCCGACGGCTTCGCCAGGGCGCTGCTCGGCGCCGAGTGCCGTCCGGACGACGAGCGCAGGGGCGCCGCGCTGGTGGGCTGGATCCTGGAACAGGCGGCCCTGCAGGGGCACACGGCGCTGGCGGCCGACGCGGTGCGCAAGGCCCTCGCGGCGCGGTCCGTGCCCGATCCGGACGAAGCGGTGCAGCAGGCGATCGCCGAAGGCGTGGTGCTGGTCTTCCAGGACGGCGTCCCGGACGAGCCGGCGGCCTCGGAGGACGTGGACGGCGCCGAGGAAGCCGAGGAACCCGCTGAGCCGGTCGAGGTGCTGCTCGGCCTCGACCGCTGTGCACTGGCCGAGGAGAGCCTCGCCGACGGGCTCGCCCGGCTGCTCAACTCGCCGGTGCGGGACGACGGTTCGGCCTGGCCCGAGGGCGGCGAGCTGATCCGCGCGGTCGCGGACAGCGGCCTGGTGGCGCACACCGGCGGCGAGGCCGCGCGCGCCGAGTCGGCGGCCGTGGTGACGGCGGCCGCGGCGGCGGGTCTACGGGCCGCGGCCGCCGCGCACACGGCGGACGGACAGCGCCGCCTCGCCGAACTGACCGGCCCGCTGGCCGCGTTCACCGTCGCTGGACTGCTCTTCGGCGCGGGCCCCGGCCGGGACGCGGAGGGCGCGCTGGCCCTCGACGTCCTGGTGGTGCAGGACGCGCCGCAGCTCGACGTGGAGACCGCGGCCATGCTGGTGGAGTCGCTGCCCGACGGCTGCCGGCTGGTGCTGAGCGGGGACCCCGGGGTGCTCGGTTCCGCGGGCGCGGGCAGGGTCTTCGCCGACGTCCTGGCCGCCCGGGTCTGCCCGGTGGTCGCCTCGCGGCTGCCCGATCCGGGGCCGGTCGGCGAACTGGTCTCGGGCATCGGCATCGGCGAGCTGAACCAGGTCGAGGCACCCGGCAAGGAGGTCGTCATCGTCCCGGTGCGGGACGCGGGTGAGGCCGTGCACCGCAGCGTGCAGCTCCTCGCCGACTCGATCCCCCGGGCGATCGGCATCCCCGCCGAGCAGACCCAGGTCATCACGGTCGGCCACGGCGGCTCGGCGGGCACCCGCGCGCTGAACGCGGCCCTCAAGCAGCGCCTGAACCCGGGCCCCGGCCGATTCGGCGGTTTCGACCCGGCCGACCGGGTGGCGTACGTCCAGGCCCCCGGCCGGACGGTGACGGGCACGGTCGTGGGGGCGGACGCGGAAGGCCTGCGGCTCGACTGCGCCGGCACCCCCGTCCTGGTACCGAAGGAGCGGGTCGAGCCGGCGCTGCGGCACGGCTGGGCGCTGACCGCGCACCAGGCGGCCGGGATGCGCTGGCCCGCGGTGGTCGTGGTGCTGCCGGGCGACGCGGCGCAGGGGCTCAACCGGGCGTGGGTCTATACCGCGTTCGGCCGCGCCGAGCGGCATCTGTCCGTCGTCCACGGGGTGGACCAGGCGCTGCCCCGGGCCGTGGCGGAGATCCTCCCGGCGCCGCGCACCACCCGGCTCGCCCCGCTGCTGCACGGGCTCCTGAAGACCGCGGAGTAGCCGCACACGACGGAGGCCGCGCACCCCGCTCGTTCCCGGGGTGCGCGGCCTCCGTCATATCAGGGCGTCGGCGGGAGGTCGTCCCCGTCGTCCCCGTCGTCGAGGTCCTCCTCCAGCTCCTCCTCGTCGAAGACGGCGCTCACATCGAAGCGGCACACCACCCGCTGCGGATCGGCGTGATCGAACGGCGTGCTCAGCCACTCGCCCGGCTCCGGGAGCTCGTCGGCGGCCGACACCCACAGGGTGGAATCGCCCTCCTCCAGGCCGAACTCCTTGTGCCGGGAGGCGATTTCATCCGGTTCGTACTCGCCGAACAGCACGCCGAGCGCGGCGTGGACGCTGCTCCCGACGACCGCCGCGGTGCGCTCGGCGTCGTCCGTCTCGTCCGCTTCGGGGTCGAGATCGGCGATCCGCTGGGTCTGGGCGAGCAGCCGCTGGGGCTCGGCCACGGCGTAGTCGCGCCGGATGAGGACACTGAGGGCGTTCGGTTCCTCGGGGCCCGCGTAGGGCGGCAGGGAGTCGTCGGCGCCGGGGATCTCGAAGGGGGTGACCTCGTCGTACCGGTCGTAGAGCCGCTCGTCATAGGCCTCGGCCGCCGCCGCGAGCGCGTTGAACGCCTCGTACACGGCGGGATCGTCGTCCCCCGTGCGGCGTTCCACCGCATCGAGGTGACGGTCCAGCGCGGCTTTGACCGCCTCGGCGGCGGCACGTACCTCGGCAGCGGTGGGCTGCGCAGCATCAGACATAGAGCAGACGCTATCCGTACCGGGGCTCTGCCCGCACAATAGATGCGATGCCGGAATACGAATTTGTCGACGTGTACGTTCCGCGCGGAGTGTCCCGCAAGGAGGCTACGCGTCTGCTGACCGACCATGCCGAGTACGGACACTGGGAGTTGGACCGACTGAGTCTGCGCCGGGACGGCAGCCGCAGAGTGCGGCTGCGCAGGCGGATCATCCGCCAGGTGCGAGCCACGTGGTGACAGTGGCGAGCATGCGGCGAGAACGGAGCGGGCCCCGCAGCTGCGGGGCCCGCTCCGTCATGACCGCCGTACGCCACGGCTTCGGGGACTACTGCGCGGAACGTCCGCGGCGGTAGAGCACCGCTCCGCCGAGCAGCAGGCCCGCGGCGGCCGGGGCGGCGAAGCCCAGGCCTTCGGCGCCGGTGTGCGCCAGCGCGGCCGGGGCGTGCGCCGCGCTCGCGGTCTGGGTGACCGGGCCACCGGGCGCGGAGGGCGCGGCAGGCTGCACGGGCGTCGCGGGCTTGGCCGGCTGGTGCCCGATCGGGCTGACCGGGTTCTGCGGGATGCCGGGGTGCCCCGGCTGGCAGGGCGGCTGGTGCTGGCCCGGCTGCCCGGGGTGCTCGGGCTTGCCCGGGTGCTGGGGGTGACCGGGGTGCTGCGGGTGCCCGGGGTGGCCCGGGTGCTGCGGTCGGCCACCCTCGTCGTTCACGCAGTCGTTGCCGGACGCCGGATTGCCGACGCCCACGACGTTCACGCTGTTCCCGCAGGCGTTCACGGGCACGTCGATGGGCACCTGGATGGTGTTGCCGGAGCCCACACCGGGCGAGTTGCTGGTGTGGCCGCTTGCGGTGGCCCCGCCGCCGTGCCCCCCGCCGCCCTTGTTGGCGCAGTGGTTGGCGAACGCCGGGTTGAGCGCGCCGACCACGTTGACGGTGTTGCCGCAGGCGTTGACCGGCACGTGCACCGGTACCTGGACCGCGTTGCCGGACAGTACGCCCGGCGAGTTCGAGGCGCCGCCCTGCGCAGCCGAGTCGGCGTGCGCGGCGCCGCCGCTCATGGCGATGACGCCGGTCGCGGCCGCCATGGTGATCAGTCCCTTACGGGTGACCTGTCGCATAGATTCGTTCCCTGCCCTCTGCCTTCCGGAAAGCCCGGCTGCGCCGTTGCGCCCGGGCTGAAACGCCGGGCGGCCCCGGAGTGCATGGCGCGCACTCCGGGGCCGCCGGGCTCAGACCTCACGGGTTGAGGCGCAACGTCACTTGTTGACGCAGGTGTTGCCGAAGGCGGGGTTCAACAGCCCGATCACGGAGACCGTGTTGCCGCACACGTTCACCGGGACGTCGATGGGCGCCTGGATGACGTTGCCGGACACGACACCCGGGGAGTGCACAGCGGCACCCTGGGCACCCGAGTCGGCGACAGCCAGCCCCGCACCCGCGAGAACCAGACCACCAGTGACAGCCGCAGCAGCGACGACCTTCTTGATCATTACTTCCTCCTTGTTGGCATATGTGCGATCCCAGCCGCGGACCGCACACCCTGTAACGAGGAGAAAGTTATGGAGCTACGAGCATACGAGTTGATTCACTCTTTTCAGTCAAATACGCACGTTCAAACGATTATTGGAGGGTCGTTTCGCCGCGGCTCCGATACCCGGGAGTGCTCCCGGGGCGCACGGGGGTCACGAGGCGTCGATGAACCGGTCGAGGACCCGTACGCCGAACTTCAGGCCGTCGACGGGCACCCGCTCGTCCACGCCGTGGAACATCCCGGCGAAGTCCAGCTCCGGCGGCAGCTTCAGCGGCGCGAACCCGAAGCCCCGGATGCCGAGGTCGTCGAAGGACTTGGCGTCGGTGCCGGCCGAGAGCATGTACGGCACGGCGCGCGCGATCGGGTCCTCGGCCTGCAGCGCCGTCTGCATCGCGTCGACCAGCGCGCCGTCGAAGGTGGTCTCCAGCGCCTTGTCCGCGTGGACGTCCTCGCGCTTGACGCGCGGCCCGAGGATCCGGTCCAGATCGGCCAGGAACTCCTCCTCGTACCCCGGCAGGAACCGTCCGTCCACGTGCGCGGTGGCCTGGCCCGGGATGACGTTGACCTTGTAACCGGCGCCCAGCTGGGTCGGGTTGGCGGTGTTCTGGAGCGAGGCGCCGATGAGCTTGGCGATGCCGCCGAGCTTGGCGAGCGTCTCGTCCATGTTCTCCGGGTCGAGCTCGGTGCCGAGCGCGTCGCCGAGTTCGTCGAGGAAGTGCCGCAGCGTCTTGGTCACGCGCACCGGGAACTTGTGCCGGCCGAGCCGCGCCACGGCCTCGGACAGCTCGGTGATGGCGTTGTCCTTGTGGATCATCGAGCCGTGCCCGGCGGTGCCGTCCACGGTCAGCTTCATCCAGTGCATGCCCTTCTGGGCCGTCTCCACCAGGTAGAGCCGCAGGTTCTCGTTGACGGTGAAGGAGAACCCGCCGACCTCGCTGATCGCCTCGGTGACGCCCTCGAAGAGGTGGGGGTGCTTGTCCACGAGGAAGCGCGCCCCGTAGGTGCCGCCCGCCTCCTCGTCGGCGAGGAAGGCAAGCACGATGTCCCGCGGGGGCTTGCGGCCGCTGCGCAGCCGGTCCCGTACGACCGCGAGGGTCATCGCGTCCATGTCCTTCATGTCGACCGCGCCGCGGCCCCACACGCAGCCGTCGGCGATCTCACCGGCGAAGGGGTGGTGCGTCCAGTCGTCGGCGTTGGCCGGTACGACGTCGGTGTGGCCGTGGATGAGCAGCGCGGGACGCGACGGGTCCTCGCCCGCGATCCGGGCGACGGTGGAGGCCCGGCCCCGGTGCGATTCGAAGATCTGCGGTTCGAGGCCGACCTCGGCGAGCTTCTCCGCGACGTACTCGGCCGCCGCGCGCTCCCCCGGCCCGGAGTGGTCCCCGTAGTTGCTGGTGTCGATCCTGATCAGATCGCGGCAGAGGTCGACGACCTCGTCCTCACCGGTCACGCCGCCGGTCCGGGTCGTGCTCGACTCGCTCACGCTGCTTCCTCCCACTGTCGCTCCGTGTGGTCCGCCCCCCCCATCCTCCCCCGCGGCTGCCCGGCACCCAAGGGCAGCTTCCCGCCGACATCCGGTGTTCATGCAGGCCAGGGGGGTGATCGAGCACCCCGAGATGTTTGCTATTGTTTTCCACGTCGGAACGGGCACGGCCCGCGAGACAGACACCTTGTCCGGGTGGCGGAATGGCAGACGCGCTAGCTTGAGGTGCTAGTGCCCTTTATCGGGCGTGGGGGTTCAAGTCCCCCCTCGGACACCAGCGAGAACCCCAGTTGATCTGGGGTTTTCTGCGTTTCTGAGCAGCGGCGTGACCGACGATGCGTAACTCCTCGGGGAGCTTCAGGCGAGTGCGCAGGGTGCGCCATCGCGCCGAGACTTTCTCTGGGTCCTGCGGGCCCCGCCTTGCCCCGGTACAGCTTGAAGCCGTCCCGGGCGAACACAAGATCGTGATCCGTCCACGTCGCCCCAAGGCGTTCCCGCTCGGCGTCCCGGCGTTCCTTCTGCCACTTGAGGACGTTCATGACGGACTGGTCCCCGTAGATGGCGGCGTTGACGTCGCCGTCCTTGGTCAGCTTCCGCAGCCGGTAGGTGGTGCCTTCCTCGACCACGACCCACCCCAGTTCGGCGGGTATCAGCTTGGGCACGGCATCGCCGACAGCACCGGAGAGGATGTTGTGGACGTGCCGCACGCTCTTGGTACCCAGGGGTTGCCCTTGTTGGTGGGGCATGGGACGGTTTCCGGCATCCGGTGCGGGTCGTCCAATGTGTGTGAGAGATCGGCCCGCCGACGAACGGATCAATCCGGGCAGTATGGGCAAAAGTTAAGGTCCATAGATGAACCGCAGCCGTCCAACCGTCGCCGCAGTGGCATTTCTCGCTGTACTTGGCTTGGCGGCCTGTGATTCAACGAAGCCCGAGGCTCCAGTTAGTAGCTCGCCGGTTACCACTCCAGCACCCACCTTTACCGAGCCCAGCAGCGCTCCGCCGAGAGCGACGCAACCCCTGCCTCAGCCGGTCCGGCCCAGCGCGCGCCAGACCAGTGCCCCCACCCAGACCACCGGCGGGGGCGGGTTGTGCAGCATTCGCACGAACAAGGGCAACTGCTACAAGGCTGGCGAGTACTGTCGAAAAGACGACCTTGGCAGGACCACGACTGATGCAGAAGGCAATTCACTCACCTGTGAAATGGAGTCCGGGCGTCCTCACTGGCACTACTGACGAATCATCGTCACGGTGGAGCGATCAGGGAAATCCGGTCGTCCGGCTACTTCGTTCACACTCGAAGATGACACTCCCGATCTCGGAACCGGGAAGGCAGTCGGAACTGCTCACGGGTACCAACCCCTTCATCGCATTGCTCTGACCGCTCGAATCAAACCCAGAACGCCCCCGCCGATTACGGCGGGGGCGTTCCCTTGGTTGCTCAGCGGTTCAAGTCCCAGTACTCCTCCAGCAGCCGCAGAGCGGGGGCGAGTGCGCCCCGTCCTACGCCTGGGCACCGTCGATCAGTCGGCAGTGCCCACACTTCCCAGCACGACATGCAGCGCATCACCCCAGAGTGCTCCGGATCGCGCTCCGCGCTACCACCGCACAAGGGGCACTGCTGCATGACGACTCCCTACGCCGTAACGTCGAACTCCCCCAGCTTGGCGCCGGGGAGGAAATCCGCCCACTCCACGGTCGTGAACTCGACCGTCTGGCCCGTCGCGGAGTTGCGGACCGCGACCTTACCGGGAACATTGGTCGCCTCCTCGACACACAGCTTGTTGTTGTCGTACTCACATGCGCTGGACGTGCGGAACTCGAACTCGGGGACTGCGGTCATTGTGCCTATCCCTTCGCCGCGCGTGCGGGGATCGGTCCCCGCGCCGTTGGACAACCCGCCCCGGCCGCTTGGCCTGTCCAGGGTTTCCATCACCGGGATGGGGGCTTGGACCGCCCGACTGTCGCTGACCTGCTGTCACAGCCATGCGGACACTGGGACCAACGCAGCCGTCCTAGACCAGCCTGGGGGCAATGTTGGGGAGAACGGAGCGGAGCGATCGCGGGTCGTCCGGCTGTCCGTACTGCACTGCTTGTGAACCCGCATGGCGTTCGTCGTCTTCGCCGCCTCAGCGGGGTCGCCCGCCTGGTGATCGCTGCACTTACCTGTTTGCGAAGCGACGCGCACTGGGGGCACGACGCGGGGTCGACCTCGCCCGCCCTCGGGGCAACGAGGTTCAGCAAGTTCTGTACAGACACGGGCCTACTCCTCGTAATGCCTGCCCCGCCGGGCCTCCGGATGGGTGCGGGGGGAACTCAGTTCGGATACGTCCGGCAGGGGCGGAGAATGAGGGGGTCACCATCGGATCGGCTCCAACGTGCCGCCCGCGCAGGCCGGGCAAGGAACCTTGAACGAGTGGCGACAGGTGTCGCACCCAGCGAATCCCCAACAGTCGGGACACCAGATCGAGCGGTGACCGGTGCACAATCCGCAGAGCATTCCCGAGTGGACGGGGTCGTTGGTGGCCTGAGGCTTCTTGCGGGCCTTCGACCTGGGAACCGGGCGAGTCGCCGTGCGAGGACTCACAGCCCACCTCTGCGGCTGCGCCTGTGGGCCTCAGCCACCCTGGCGTGCAGATCCTCGATCGGCCGTTTCGGCGGCGCCTCGTAGTAGGGGCACCTCGGACTACCGCATTCACACCTGGGCCACTTCAGCCCATCGCCGGGGGCCAGGTCGGCTTCCTCCGGCCCGCCGTGGTCAGCCTTCTGCACCATGAGCACGCCACCGATCCCGAACGCACCGGAGAGCCGGGAGAGGAACTGTCGGGCCTCGCTGCTGCCCATGTGATCAGCCGCGTGGGTGCTGTGCGTCCTGCCTTCGCTCACCATGGCCCGCCCTCTCCAGCGCCTCCGCTACGTCAAAGACGGTAGGGAGAGGGGGAGTTGTCGGTCCACGTTCTTGCACGAGCTTGCACGCAGTTACCGGAGCGAGCTGATCGCCTCCGTGATGAGGACGCGGGCCTCTGATCCGTAGACGGCCATTTCTGCCAGTTGAGAGAACGCCTTCGCATAGACAGCGATCTCACTCGGAGCCGACACGTTCACAGCGGCCGTCAGCAGCTCGACACTCGCACGGTGGTCGTCGAACAAGTAGAACGCCTCCAGGGGCCACACCCGCCGCTCAGCGGCGAACGGGATGATGCCGAGGCTCACGTTCGGAAGCGCCATCACTGCGAGCAGGTAGCCAAGTTGGCCGGCCATCGTGTCGGCGTCACCGATGCGGTAGCGCAGCACGGTCTCCTCCATGAGCAACGCAAACCGGTGGCCGCCTTCATGGAGGACGTGCGAGCGCTCGACGCGCGAAGCCGCGGCATCGGATGAGTCATCCGGGGTGCCTTGAAAGGTGGCGATCGTGGAGAGCAGAGCAGTCGCGTATGCCTCAGTCTGGAGCATCCCGGGAACGACGTTCGAGCAGTACACGCGGAAGTGCCGGGTGCCTTCGTACAGGGGAACGACTTCCTCCTGCGCCCTGCGCATCCCATGCCGGTGGAGCTTTTTCCAGTGGACGTACATCTGATCGGCTTGGCGGTTCGCCGCGACGAGATCCGCAGTCTGGTCCTCCGCGCCGCACGCCTTGCACCATGCACGGATGTCGGCATCAGAGGCGGGCGTCTTCGCCCGCTCTATGCGGGATGACTTCGCAGGACTCCAGCCGCACCGAAGCGCCAGCTCGTGTCCGGTCAACTCCGCATCTCTGCGTAGCTCCCCGAGGCGTGCGGCAAGGACTTCGCGGGCGGCCTGAGCCCTGGATGAGGGGGACGCGGACATGAGTTGGCTCTTCAGTGTTTCGCTACGTCAGACCGAGTACTTTTCGTGCGGGATCCCGCGCTCCCACACAGCCTCGAATGCGCCCGATGCCAGCCGTGCTACGGCTCGTTCAGTGCGAACCTCCCAGCCCGGTTCGGACCAGTTGCCATCACCCGAGAAGTGGTTGAAGAGCACGGTCTCACCGTCGAACACCCAGCAGTCGTTTCCGGGCAAGGCGATGTCCGATGCCTGCCGCCTGGGCAACCACCGGACTTGCTCCCCGGCCAGCACGTTGACCACAGTGCCGGCGTGCTCGTACCGGATGTAGTCCGTCACCGGTTCGGAGACGACTCGGGCGCGACGGACCACAACGCCGCGGGCAACCGTGCTTCGAATCAACTCAACCCAAGGCGTCCAGTACTCGGACGCGGGGTCCACGTCACGTTGCCCGGTGCGCTTCCAGGTTTCGAAGTCCTCGGCTTCATCGCCCACCCCGTAGGAGTCGCGCAACTCCAGGTGCACGGCTGAGTGCTTGGCTGCCGCCAGCAGCTCGTTAAAGCCCGGCTCGCTCTGCGACATCGCACGCCCTCCTGAGCATCGGCACCATGCGGGCCGGAATCCGAATGACGGCTTCGTGTGCGGGGATACCCGGCGCATGCCCCGGAGCCTCGAACGCCGCGCACTCTGCCTCCAGTTGCTTGTCTGGCTTCAAGCCCTGGAGCACGAGTTCCCTGTTCTCCTCGTCCACCCAGACGGTGGGGGAACCCTGTTGACCGGTGTCTGGATCAATCCCGATGAACCGTAGTGCCATGGCTGCCTCCGGTGTCGAGCGGCTTACGCCAACTTGCACGAGCTTCGCCGTGGCGGGTCCGCATCGTCAAGGGCGCACGAGCGCACCGGCGAACCTCCAAGCCGTGACACAGCGTTCCGGCGACACGGCGGAGTGGAGACTTCAAGCCCCCCTCGGACACCAGCAAGTCCCCGTGGTCGCACAGCGATCGCGGGGACTTCTCGTTGTACGGCGGCTCCGCCCCCGGGGTTCACATCCGCCGGAAGGCCAGCACCGCGTTGTGGCCGCCGAAGCCGAACGAGTTGCTCAGGACTATGTCGCCGCACGGCGGGAGCGGGCGGGGGGTGCCACGGACTATGTCCAGGTCCAGGCCCTCCTCCGGGTCGTCGCAGCCGACGGTCGGCGGGATCAGGCCGTCTCGCAGAGTGAGTACCGCGGCGATCGCCTCGACTCCGCCCGCGCCGCCCTGGAGGTGGCCCAGGGCGCCCTTGTTGGCAGTGACCGGGATGTCGCGGGTGTGGCGGCCGAACAGCCGGCCCAGGGCGCGGGCCTCCGTGCGGTCTCCTTCCACCGTCGCGGTGGCATGCGCGTTGACGTGCGCGACGTCGGCGGGGGTGGCCCCCGCGTCCGCGAGGGCGGCCCGCAGCGCGGACTCGATACCGCGGCCGTGGGGTTCGGGGGCCGCGATGTGGAAGGCGTCCGCGGACAGACCCCAGCCCGCCGCCTCGCAGTAGATGCGAGCCCCGCGCGCCCGCGCGTGCTCCTCTTCCTCCAGGACGAGGATGCCGGCGCCCTCCCCCAGGACGAATCCGTCGCGTGCGGCGTCGAACGGCCTTGACGCGTCGGCCGGTTGGTCGTTGCGCGTCGAGACGGCCCGCAGCGCGGCGAACGCGGCGAGGATCTCCGGGGTGATCACGGCTTCGGCGCCGCCCGCGACGACGAGGTCGACCCGTCCGGCGCGGATGGCGTCGATGGACTGCCCGATCGCCTCCGTACCGGACGCGCAGGCGGACACCACGGTCCTGGCCTCGCCGCGGATGTCCAGGTCCTTGGATATCTGGGCGGCCGACGCGGACGGCACGGTCATGGGCGTGGTGTACGGGGAGACCGCCCTCGGCCCGCGTTCGATGAGGGTCAGCCTGCTCTCGACCAGGACCGGCGCCCCGCCGATGATCGTGCCGATCGACACTCCCGTACGGGACGGGCGCAGGCCGCTGGCCACGGTCCCCGACAGGTCGAGCCCCGCGTCCCGCCAGGCCTCGCGGGCGGCGAGCAGCGCGAACTGGGTGGAGCGGTTCATCCGGCGCGCCACCGGCTTCGGGAACAGTGCGGCGGGGTCGACGGCGGCCCGGGCGGCGAGCCGTACGGGCAGCCCGTCGAACTCCGGGCCCGACACCACCGAGACCCCGCAGCGGCCGTCGAGCAGCCCCTGCCACAGCTCCGGCACATCACCCCCGAGCGGGCTGACGGCACCCAGGCCCGTCACCACGACCCGGCGGGGTCGCGGGGCGTCGCGCGGTACGGGCTGCGGCAGATCGGCCGGGTCCTGCCGGGACGTACGCACGACCTGGCGTTCATAGCGTGGCAGTACGCGCTCCAGGTCGGGGCCGCCGGTCAGCGGACGCAGCTGCAGCCTGGTCTTCGTCTCGGTCGCGGGCGCGGTGCGCACCACCACGAGCCAGGGGCCGTCCGGATCCGTCGCGATGACGTCTCCGGGCATCAGTTCGCCCGTGGTGAGCAGACAGCATTTGCCGCCCATGACTGACTCTTCGCTCATCACTGCCTCTTAATGCCTTACTTGCGCTCCGAGCCTACGTACGGCATATACGGACATCTCGCCGTTAGTCCCCTCTCGCAGCATGCCTCTCGATCGCGCTGACAGCAGGGCGGGAGGGCCGTCCCATTCGTCCAGCCAAACCGGAATCCGCTCGGAGAAGGGTGCTGACCTGGGGTTCCCTTGCTTCTGCGGGCCCGGGTGGGGTTCTCTGGTTCTGTGAGACGCAGATCCAGGACCCCGGCCGCCCCGCTTCCGCAGCGCGACGGCATCGATCCGGTGCGTGTGCGGCTGCCCGCCGATCCGGCGGGGGCCTGGGCGACGGTCGGTGATCACCTGGTGGGCCGGTTCGAGGGCGCGATCGGCGCCGGGCGGGTGGCCGCGATGCTGCGCGAGGGACGGTTCGTCGGGGCCGAGGGCGTGCTCAGCGGGGCGGAGGCGTACCGGGCCGGGACGCATGTGTGGTTCCACCGGGACTTCGCGCCGGAGCCGCCGGTGCCGTTCGAGGTGGGCATCGTGTACCGCGACGAGCGGATCGTGATCGCGGACAAGCCGCACTTCCTGGCCACCACGCCACGGGGCCGGCACATCACCGAGACGGCGGTGGCCCGGCTGCGGCGGGATCTGGCCCTGCCCGCGCTCCAGCCCGCCCACCGGCTCGACCGGCTGACCGCCGGGCTCGCCCTGTTCGTGGTGCGGCCCGAGGACCGGGGCGCGTACCAGAGCCTGTTCAGCGACCGCCGGGTGCGCAAGGAGTACGAGGCGGTGGCGGCGTACGACCCCGGTGTGGCGCTGCCGGTGACCGTACGCAGCCGGATCGTCAAGGAGCGCGGGGTGATCGCCGCCCGCGAGGAGGCGGGCGAGCCGAACGCGGAGAGCCGGATCGAGCTGGCCGAGCGGCGCGGCGGGCTCGGCCGCTACCGCCTGCTGCCCGCGACCGGCCGGACCCATCAGCTGCGGGTCCACATGAACGGGCTCGGCCTGCCGATCCTCAACGACCCGGTGTATCCGGTGGTCCTGCCGGAGCCCGATCCCGAGGACTTCGGGGCGCCGCTGCAACTACTGGCCAAAACCCTGGAGTTCACCGATCCGGTGGACGGGCGGGCCCGCAGGTTTGAGAGCGGGCTGCGGCTGGCGGAATGGCCCGCCGCCGAGACATCGGATCAATAAGCCTCTCGCGTACGGAATTTGAGGCCTCGGGGGTGCCTGAACCCCGCAAAGGTCTGATAAATATGCGGGCATGCGTGCTACCTCGCTGGGTGCCGGCGACTGCCCGGTGACCGCTCTGTCCTTCGGCGGCGCCGCTCTCGGCAACCTCTTCACCCCGCTCACCGACGAGGCGGCCCGGGGTGCCGTCGACGCCGCCTGGGAGGCGGGCATCCGCTACTTCGACACCGCCCCGCACTACGGGCTCGGGCTCTCCGAGCGCCGGATCGGGGCCGCGCTGCGCGACCGGCCGCGCGATGCGTACACGCTCTCCACAAAGGTCGGCCGCGTGCTGGAGCCCTGGGAGGGCGGCGGGGACGATCTCGCGGAGGGCTTCGCGGTGCCCGCCACACACCGCCGCCGCTGGGACTTCAGCGCGGACGGCGTGCGCCGCAGCATCGCGGCCAGTCTGGAGCGGCTCGGGCTCGACCGGATCGACATCGCCTACCTGCACGATCCGGACGACCACGGCGAGCAGGCGCTCCGCGAGGCCTACCCGGCGCTTGAACGGCTGCGCGCGGAGGGCGTCGTACGGGCCATCGGGGCCGGGATGAACCGGACCGGGCTGCTCACCCGCTTCCTGCGCGAGTCGGACGTGGACGCGGTGCTGTGCGCCGGGCGGTACTCGCTCCTCGACCAAGGCGCGGCCGACGAACTGCTGCCGGAAGCCGCCGCGCGCGGCCGCAGCGTGGTGGTGGGCGGCGTCTTCAACTCCGGGCTGCTCGCCGACCCGCGCCCCGGCGCGATGTACGACTACAGCGCCGCTCCCCCGGAGCTCCTCGAACGGGCGCTGAAGATCAAGGCGGTCTGCGCGGGCCACGGTGTTCCGCTGCGGGCCGCCGCGCTGGCCTTTCCGCTGCGGCATCCGGCGGTGGCGAGCGTGCTGGCCGGGGCGCGTTCGGCGGCCGAAGTCCGCGACACCGCCGCCATGTTCGCGACGCCGGTGCCGGACGAGCTGTGGGAGGAACTGGGCATATGAGGGTCGCGCTGCACACCCGGGTCCGGGCCGACCGGATCGAGGAGTACGAGGCCGCGCACCGGGAGGTGCCCCGGGAACTCACGGCCGCGATCAAGGCAGCCGGGGCCACCTCGTGGACGATCTGGCGCAGCGGCGCCGAGCTGTTCCACGTGATCGAGTGCTCGGATTACGCACATCTGCTGAGCGAGTTGGCGGGATTGCCGGCGAATGTCGCTTGGCAGGTTCGAATGGGCGAACTGCTCGATGTCGTACACGACTATTCGAGCGAAGGGGCGGGGGCCGGGCTTCCGGTGGTGTGGGAGCTGTGAGGAGCTGCCCGGGGGCGTCGATGCCCCTCACGACGTGGGCGAGGCCTTCGTGAGTGCCCCCCGCCCCGTGCGGGAAGCGGACTTCGTCGATGCCCACCACCATGTGTGGGACCTGGGCGTCCGCGACCAGGACTGGATCACGGGGCCCGAACTCGCCCTGCTCCGCCGGAACTTCACCCTTGACGACCTCCGTCCGGAGGCCGCATCCGCCGGGGTCACGGCGACCGTACTCGTACAGACCGTGCCGGTGGCCGAGGAGACCCCGGAGTTCCTGGCGCTCGCGGACGGCAGCGGTCTCGTCGCGGGGGTCGTCGGCTGGACCGACCTCACCGCCCCGGGCATAGCCGATGAACTGGCCCGGCTGCGTCAACTACCGGGCGGGGGGCGGTTGGTGGGGATCCGGCACCAGGTGCAGGGGGAGCCGGATCCCGAGTGGCTGCTGCGCGACGATGTACGGCGCGGGCTCCGGGCGGTCGCGTCGGCGGGGCTCGCCTACGACCTGGTGGTCACGTCCCGGCAACTGCCCGTCTGTGTGCGGGCCGCCACCCTGCACCCCGAACTCACCTTTGTGCTCGACCACTTGGGGAAGCCGCCCATCGCCACGGGGGCACTGGAGCCCTGGGCTTCGGCGGTCCGCGCGCTCGCCGCGCTGCCCCACACCGTGTGCAAGCTGTCGGGGATGGTGACGGAGGCGTCCTGGGCGCGGTGGAGTGTGCGCGATCTTCAGCCCTATGCGGAAACCGTGCTCTCCGCGTTCGGGGCGGGGCGGGTGATGTGGGGGTCGGACTGGCCGGTGTGCGGGCTGGCGGCGTCGTACGCGGGTGTGCTCGATGCGGCTCGGGAGCTTACGGCGGGGTTGAGCGCGGCCGAGCGCGCGGCGGTTTTCGGGGGGACGGCTCGGGGAGTGTACGGGCTGGGCCCTTAGGGGCGCGGGGAACTGCGCGACCAGCCACGGACAGCCCGCAGCCGACCTACCGCTCAGCCGGCGCAGCGCCCGTCGCGCCGGGGCCGCCGGCGAAGAGGGTGTCGCCGGTGAAGACCGTGCCGAGGGACGGGGCGTGGAGGCAGACCGCGCCCGGGGCGTGGCCCGGGGTGTGAATGACCTCCAGCTCCGTACCGGCGATCAACACCCGCTGGCTGTGCGCCAGTTCGGCGTCCGGGAGGCATCCGGGGTGGGTCTGCTTCCACAGCGGGAGGATGATCGATACGTGCGCGAACGGTCATCAGAACTCCACCACCGAGCGCAGCACATCACCCTCGTGCATCCGCTCAAAGGCCTTTTCGACCTCATCGAGCGCGATCGTTTCGGTCACGAACGCTCCGAGGTCGATCCGGCCCTGCTGGTGCAGATCGATCAGCATCGGGAAGTCCCGGGACGGCAGGCAGTCCCCGTACCAGGAGGACTTCAGGGCGCCGCCTCGGCCGAAGACGTCCAGGAGAGGGAGTTCCAGGGTCATGTCCGGTGTCGGTACGCCCACCAGCACGACCGTGCCCGCCAGGTCGCGGGCGTAGAACGCCTGCTTGTACGTCTCGGGGTGGCCCACCGCCTCGATGACGACGTCCGCGCCGTTGCCGCCGGTGAGCTCTCGGATCGCCTCGACGGCGTCCTGTGTGCGGGAGTTGACGGTGTGCGTGGCGCCCATCGTCTTCGCCGTGGCCAGTTTGCGGTCGTCGATGTCGACGGCGATGATCCGGGCCGCGCCCGCCAGCCGGGCGCCCACGATCGCCGCGTCGCCGACGCCGCCGCAGCCGATGACGGCGACCGAGTCGCCCCGGCCGACGTTGCCGGTGTTGATGGCCGCGCCGATGCCGGCCATCACGCCGCAGCCGAGCAGGCCCGCCACGGCCGGGGAGACCGCCGGGTCGACCTTGGTGCACTGCCCGGCCGCGACCAGGGTCTTCTCGGCGAACGCGCCGATGCCGAGGGCGGGAGACAGCTCGGTGCCTCCCCCAAGGCCTCCGGCCAGGGAGGTGCCCCCAAGCAGCGTCATCTTCTGCTTCGCGTTGTGGGTGTTGAAGCAGTACTGCGGGCGGCCGCGCAGGCAGGCCCGGCAATTGCCGCACACCGCACGCCAGTTGAGGATCACGAAGTCGCCGGGCGCGACATCGGTGACGCCCTCGCCCACCGACTCCACGATCCCGGACGCCTCGTGGCCGAGCAGGAACGGGAAGTCGTCGTTGATGCCGCCCTGCTTGTAGTGCAGGTCGGTGTGGCACACGCCGCAGGCCTGGATCTTGACCACCGCCTCGCCGGGGCCCGGGTCCGGCACCACGATGGTCTCGACCCGTACGGGCTGGTTCTTCCCCGGTGCGATGACCCCTTGGACCTGCTGCGACATGCCGCCCCACTCTCTGGTTCGTACCGTCCGGTGTCTCAGGAATACACCCTACGAGGCGGCATCGTGCACCCGTCGGCCGCCGACGTAGGTCCGCAGCACGCGGGTCGCGCCGATCTCCTCGGGCGGGCCCGCGTAGGGGTCCCGGTCGAGCACCGCCAGGTCGGCGAGGGCGCCCGGGCGGATCGAGCCGGTGTCGTCCAGGTGGTTCACATACGCCGTACCCGCCGTGTACGCGGCGAACGCGGCGGTCAGCGTGATCCGCTGCTCGGGCAGGAAGACGGGGCCCTGCTCCTCGGGGGTGATCCGGTTCACGGCGGTGTGGATGCCGTGCATCGGGTCGGGGCTGCTGACCGGCCAGTCGGAGCCCGCGGCGACGGTCGCCCCGGAGCGGAGCAGCGCCCCGAACGGGTACTGCCGGCCCGCCCGTTCCTCGCCGAGGAAGGGGATGGTCAGCTCGTCCATCTGGGGTTCGTGGGCGGCCCACAGGGGCTGGATGTTGGCGGTGGCGCCGAGTTCACGGAAGCGGTCGATGTCGTCGGGGTGGACGATCTGGAGGTGTGCGAGGTGCGGCCGGGTGTCGGTCCACCCGTTGGCCTCGCGGGCCGCCCGCACCGCGTCGAGCGCCTCGCGCACGGCCCGGTCGCCGAGCGCGTGGAAGTGCGCCTGGAAGCCGAGCGCGTCCAACTGGGTTACGTACGAGCGCAGTTCGACCGGGTCGACGAAGCTGGTGCCCGAGTTGGCGGTGGCGCAGCCGCAGGCGTCCAGGTACGGGCCGAGCAGCGCCGCGGTGCCGGTCTCCGCCACGCCGTCCTGCATGATCTTCACCGATCCGGCGCGGAACCGGCCGTGGCTCAACTCGCGCCGCTTCTCGACCAGTTCGGGAATCTGCTCGGCGCCGCGCTCGCGGTCCCACCACAGGGCGCCGACGACCCGAGCGGTCAGCGAGCCGTCGCGGGCGGCGGCCAGATAGGCGTCCGCCGGGTCGTCCATCGAGCCGAAACTGCCGACGATCGCGTCCTGCCAGGCGGTGATCCCGTACGAGTGGAGGTGCGCCTGGGCGCGCAGCAGTGCCGCGCGGCGTTCGGCGGGGGTGGAGCGGGGGGTGTGCCGGCCGACCAGGTCCATGGCACCCTCCTGGAGGAGTCCGGTGGGCTCGCCCAAGGCGTCGCGCTCGATGCGGCCGTCGGCGGGGTCGGGGGTGTCCCGGGTGATCCCGGCGAGGACGAGGGCGCGGGTGTTGACCCAGGCTCCGTGGTGGTCGCGGTTGGGGAGGTAGACGGGCCGGTCGGGCACGACGCGGTCGAGGAGGTCCCGGGTGGGGCTGCCGCCGTCGAAGGCCTCCATGGACCAGCCGCCGCCGGTGATCCACTCCTGGCCGGGGTGGGCGTCGGCGTAGGCCCGTACGGCCGCCAGGGTGTCGGCCGCCGTGCGGGTGCCCGTGAGGTCGCAGCGGGCCAGCTCGATGCCCGCCGACACCGGGTGGACATGGGCGTCCTGGAAGCCGGGGATCAGCAACTTCCCCGCGAGGTCCACGACTTCGGTCCTCGGGCCGATCAGCTCGCGCACCTCGTCGTGGCCGACGGCGGTGACGCGCTCCCCGGTGACGGCCACGGTGGTGGCGCGGGAGCGGGCGGCGTCCAGGGTGAGGACCGGGCCGCCGGTGAAGACGAGGTCGGCGGGGGTGTGGCGCATGTGCGGATCCATTCTGTACGGGTCGGTACGGGGGTGGTTCAGGCGGCTTCGGGGGCGCCGAGCGGTGCCGGGTCCGTTTCCATCGTCGAGAGGCCGGTGACGAAGTACGGGGATTTCCTTACCCATTTGGCCCAGGCCGCGGCGACGAAGCCGCTGAGCACCATCACCGCCGGGCAGGTGAGCATGAACCACCCGTTGTCGGGGCTGACTTCGAAGTGGTCGGCGGAGGTGTAGAAGGTCCAGCCGAGGTAGCCGCCGAGGCCGAGCAGGAACAGTGCGCTGAGGACCGGGATGACGACGGCGCGTACAGCCTCTCCCACGCTCTCCCGCAGCGCCCCGCGGAAGCGGCTCGCGGCGGCCAGCGCGGTCAGCGCGTAGTAGAGGGACACCACGATCCCGATCGCGTTGACGGAGGCCAGGATCAGGTCGCCGATCTTGGGGATGAGGAGCGAGAGGACGGCGATGGCCGCGGCGACGCAGCCGATGGCGATCGTGCCCGCCGCCGGAGTCCCGTACCTGGGGCTGACCTTGAGCCAGAGCGGGCCCAGTGTGCGGTCGCGGCTCATCGCGAACATGCCGCGCACGGTGGGGATGACACCGGACTGGAGCGAGGCGACGGCCGAGAAGGTCAGCGCGACCAGCGGGAGCGCGGCGAGCGGCTGGGAGGCGAGCCGGTCGCCGAAGAAGGTGAGCCCCTGGGCGCCGTGGCCCACCAACTCGTCTGCGGAGAGCACCCGTTGGAAGGCGAAGGAGCCGAGCAGGAACAGGCCGAGCATGGTGAACAGGGTGATGAGTCCGGCCTTGGAGGCGTCCTCGGGGTCGCGGATCTCCTCGTTCACGCTGAAGGTCGACTCGAACCCCCAGTAGCAGAAGACGGACAGCAGCAGCCCTTGGGCGAGGGCCTGGCCCGAGGGGATGGTGAACGGGTTCAGCCAGTCGAGGCTGAAGGGGTGCGGGCCCTTGAGGAGTCCGTAGCCGCAGAAGCCGAGCAGCACCGCGTACTCGAAGACCAGGAGCCACTTCTGGAGGGTGGCGGCCGAGCGGGTGCCGACGACGGCGGTGAAGGTGACGGCCACCAGGATGACGATGCCGATGGCGGTGGACTGGGCCGTGGAGTCGGGGTTCAGGCGCAGCCCACCGAGCTCGTGCAGGCCTGCCTCGCCCGCGAGTTGGAGCAGGGCGGAGCCGGTGACGGCGGTGGTGTAGGAGAGGAAGACGACGGTCGAGACGATGCCGATCCAGCCGGTCAGGAAGCCCAGCCAGGGGCTGAGCGAGCGGCCGACCCACACATAGCCGCTGCCCATATTGGGCTCGACCTTGTTGAGCCGGGTGTAGGCGCTCGCTATGCCGAGGATCGGCACGAACGCGAGCAGCATGACGATCGGCAGGTGCAGGCCCACCGCGCCCGCCGTGACGCCGAGGCCGATGCCGATGCTGGTGGTGGCCGCCGTGGAGGAGGCGGCGATGGCGATGCCGTCGAGGACTCCGAGGCTCTTGTGCAGAACGGGTGGGTCACTGCCGTAGGGAGTGCGCACGGTCGCTCCTTCGCCGAGGGGCGCTGATCGGCCCCGATGGCGGCACATCGAACTCCCGGTGAACTCACTTCGTCAACGCCGTTGTCATAAACTCCGCGGCTTCGTAGGGTGGCGGCCCATGAGCGAGCGAGTCGTGGCGGACGGGGAGCGGCGGCGCCGCCGACCCACCAAGCTGGGCACGGTGCTGTCCGAGGAGCTGATCGTCCGGACCGCGCTGCGGCTGATCGGCGAGCACGGGGCGGCGGCGCTCACGGTGCGCCGGCTCGGCACGGCGCTCGGCGCGGACCCGAGCGCGCTCTACCGCTATTTCCGCGACACCGACGACCTGCTGCTCGCGGTGGCCGACGAGCTCATCGGCCGTACGCTGCGCTGCTGGCGGCCGACCGGCGAGTGGCGGGCCGACCTGCGCTCGCTCGGGCTGCGCATCCACGCCGACTACCAGGCCCATCCGCAGGCGGCGCTGCTCACCTTCACGCGGGTCACCGGGCGGGCCCACGAGATGCGGTCGGTGGAGACGATCCTCGGGATTCTGCGCGGGGCCGGGTTCCCGGACGCCGAGGCGGTGCGGATCTACCACGTCTTCGTCGACCAGGCGCTGTCGTTCGCGGCGATCGACGCGGCGGTGCTCACGCTGCCCGAGGAGTCCCGGGAGCTGGAGGAGCGGGCCTGGCGGGAGCGGTACGCGCGGCTTCCGGCGGACACCCATCCGCATGTGGCCGCGACCGCGCCGGTCCTGGTGGCGGAGATGCGCCGCAGCGCCTACCCGGCGGCCCTTGAGATGGTGCTCGCGGCGGCCGCGGCGCGCTTGCAGCACGTACGCACAGAGGCATGAAAAGGGCGGCACCCCCGGAACCGGGGATGCCGCCCGCTCAAGCAGCCGGGCCGCCTACTCGCCCGAGGCGATCGCGGAGACCCGCTTGCGGACCAGGTACCAGCCGCCGACGAGCAGCGCCGCGATGATCGGGAGGCAGTAGATCGTGGTGCGGCCGACGCCCCCGCCGTACCACATCAGGAAAGCCACGGTCGCGAGGAAGACCAGCGTCACGATCTGCGTGTACGGGGCCCACGGCAGTTGGTAGGACGGGCGCTGCACGCCGCCCTGCTGGGCGCGGCGCCAGAACAGCAGCGAGCAGATCATGATCATCGCCCAGGTGCCGAGGATGCCGATGGAGGCGAAGTTCAGCACGATCTCGAAGGCGTCGTTGGGCACGAAGCCGTTCAGGCCGACGCCGAGGACGCCGAATCCCGCGGTGAGCAGCACGCCGCCGTAGGGCACCTGGCCCTTGTTCATCAGGCCGGTGAACTTGGGCGCGGAGCCCGCCATCGCCATCGAGCGCAGGATGCGGCCGGTGGAGTACAGGCCCGAGTTCAGGCTGGAGAGGGCCGCGGTGAGGACCACCAGGTTCATCACGCCGGCCGCGGCCGGGACGCCGATCTTGTCGAGGACGGTGACGAACGGGCTCTGGCCCTCGGAGTACTCGGTGTACGGGAGCAGCAGCGCGAGCAGCACCACCGAGCCGACGTAGAAGATGCCGACGCGCCACATGATCGAGTTGATCGCCTTGGGCAGGATCTTCTGCGGGTTCTCGGTCTCACCGGCGGCGACGCCGCACAGCTCGACCGACGCGTACGCGAAGACGACGCCCTGGATGACGAGCAGCATGGGCAGCATGCCCATCGGGAAGATGCCGCCGTGGCTGGTGATGTTGGCCAGGCCCGGCGTGGAGCCGTCCACGTTGTGCTGGGTCACCACCAGGAAGATGCCGACCAGCATGAAGGCGACCAGGGCGACCACCTTGATGATCGCGAACCAGAACTCCATCTCGCCGAAGTACTTCACCGAGATGAGGTTGGCGGTGAGCACCACGGCCAGCGCGATCAGCGCGAGGATCCACTGCGGGACGTTGCTGAACATGGCCCAGAAGTGGGCGTAGGTCGCGGCCGCGGTGATGTCGGCGACGGCGGTCGTCGACCAGTTGAGGAAGTACAGCCAGCCCGCCGTGTAGGCGCCCTTCTCGCCCATGAACTCACGGGCGTAGGAGACGAAGGCGCCCGAGGAGGGGCGGTAGAGCACGAGCTCGCCGAGGGCCCGTACGACGAAGAACGCGAAGACGCCGCAGACCGCGTAGGCGATCGCGAGCGAGGGGCCCGCGCCCGCCATCCGGCCGCCGGCACCGAGGAAGAGGCCGGTGCCTATCGCGCCGCCGATGGCGATCATGTTGATATGGCGGGACTTGAGGTCCTTGCTGTAACCGGCGTCACCGGCGTCGATGTGGGGGGTGCCCGTCGATGCCCCCGCGGGGGCATCCTGGGTCTCGGCCGCAGGCATGGTGCGGTCACTCATGGAGTAGTTCGCCTTTGTGAGGGGTCATGCGGTCGTGCGGGACCGGCCGTACCGGTGATGCAGGTCGTCACCTTGGCAGTGACTAGTCGTCACCTTGGCACGGACCAGCGGCCCATAGTCCCGGCTGTCGGCACAGTTTGGCAGTGTCCAATGTCACGTAGAGACAGATTTGAGGTGTTTCAGAGGTAACTAAAAGGTATCCGGTGAACGTTTTTTGTTGCCTAGGGTACCTATGGAGCGAGTACGTCCAGTTCCTGGAGGGCGCCGACCGCGATCTCCCGGGTCAGCCGCTCGGCCTCCGCGGCATCGCGCTCGCGCACCGCCTCGGCCACCCGCACATGCAAAGTGACGGCGGCCGGGTCGGGGTCGGGGAACATCACCTGGTGGTGGGTGCGGCCGGTGAGGACCTCGGCCACCACATCGCCGAGCCGGGCGAACATCTCGTTGCCGGACGCGTTGAGCACGATCCGGTGGAAGGCCACGTCGTGCACGAGGTACGCCTCCAACTGGCGGCCGCGCGAGGTGGCGACCATGCCGAGGGCCCGCTCGGTGAGATCGGCACATTGGGCGGGGGTGGCCCGCAGGGCGGCGAGGCCGGCCGCGACCGGCTCCACGGCGGAGCGCAGCACGGTCAGGGAGCGCAACTGGCGCGGCCGGTCGGCGCCCGCCAGGCGCCACCGGATGACCTGCGGGTCGTACACGTTCCACTGCTCGGGCGGCTGTACGGTCACGCCGACCCGGCGTCTGGACTCGACCAGGTACATGGATTCCAGGACCCGCACCACTTCGCGGACCACGGTGCGCGAGACGTCGAAGCGCTCGGCGATCTCGTCGGTGCGCAGCACGCTGCCCGGCGGGTACTCCCCCGCGGTGATCGCGAGGCCCAGGCTGTCGAGCACATGCGTGTGGAGCCCCCGGGCCGCAGTCGTCATGGGCCAAGCCTACGGGGCACCATCGAGGCCTCAAAAGTATGACTTTTACATCACGAGCTCTTGAATATGTCGTACCTAATGGGTTTGAGTGTGCGCGACGGACATCGATGTCGATGAAGACAGCGAGGCACCACCCGCATGAAATCCCCTTTGACCATCGTCGTGATGGGCGTGGCCGGGACCGGCAAGACCACCATCGGGCCGCTGGTCGCGGACCTGCTCGGCGTCCCCTACGCCGAGGGCGACGACTTCCACCCCGCGGCGAACGTGGCCAAGATGTCCGCGGGCATCCCGCTGGACGACGCCGACCGCCGGCCCTGGCTCGACGCGATCGGCGCCTGGGCGCACGGGCGGGCCGGGCTCGGCGGGGTGGTCAGCAGCTCCGCGCTCAAGCGGAGCTACCGCGACCGGCTGCGGGCGGCCGCCCCCGGACTGGTCTTCCTGCACCTGACCGGTGACCGCGGGCTCATCGAGCGGCGGATGTCGCAGCGCACCGGGCACTTCATGCCGGCCGCGCTGCTCGATTCGCAGTTCGCCACCCTCCAGCCGCTGGGGGCCGACGAGGCCGGCGTCGCCGTCGATGTGTCCGGCACCCCCGAGGAAATCGCCGAGCGGGCCGCCGCCGCGCTGCGACCGCTCTCCATCTAAGGAATCACCACCGTGACCAGACTCAGCGTCGAGTTCCTGGCAGCGGGCGCCACGGAGCCGATCACCTCGGCCGGCAACACCCAGCTGGGCATTGCCGTACTCGCGGGCATCGCCGTCATCGTCCTGCTCATCACCCGGTTCAAACTGCACGCCTTCCTCGCCCTGACCATCGGCTCGCTGGCACTCGGCGCCTTCGCGGGCGCACCGCTGGACAAGGCCATCGCCAGCTTCAGCACCGGCCTCGGCAGCACGGTCGCCGGGGTGGGCGTGCTGATCGCGCTCGGCGCCATCCTCGGCAAGCTGCTCGCCGACTCCGGCGGCGCGGACCAGATCGTCGACACCATCCTCGCCAAGGCCGGCAAGTCCGGCGGGCGGGCGATGCCCTGGGCGATGGTGGCCATCGCCTCGATCATCGGGCTTCCGCTGTTCTTCGAGGTCGGCATCGTGCTGCTGATCCCCGTGGTGCTGCTCGTCGCCAAGCGCGGCAACTACTCGCTGATGCGGATCGGCATCCCCGCGCTCGCCGGTCTCTCGGTGATGCACGGGCTGATCCCGCCGCACCCCGGCCCGCTGGTCGCCATCGACGCGATCGGCGCCAATCTCGGGGTGACGCTCGCGCTCGGTGTGGTGGTCGCCGTGCCGACCGTGATCATCGCGGGGCCCCTGTTCTCGAAGTACGCGGCCCGCTGGGTCGACATCCCGGCCCCCGAGAAGATGCTTCCGGGGCGCCCCTCGGAGGACCTGGAGAAGCGGCCGAGCTTCGGCGCGACCATCACCACCGTGCTGCTTCCGGTCGTCCTGATGCTGGCCAAGGCGCTGGTCGACATCGTGATCGACGATCCGAAGAACCACGTCCAGCGGGTCACCGACGTCGTCGGCTCGCCGCTCATCGCGCTGCTCGCGGCCGTCCTCGTCGGCATCTTCACGCTGGGCCGGGCGGCCGGATTCACCAAGGAGCGGATCTCGGCCACCGTCGAGAAGTCGCTCGCGCCGATCGCGGGCGTCCTGCTGATCGTGGGCGCGGGCGGCGGCTTCAAGCAGACGCTGATCGATGTCGGCGTGGGCCGGATGATCCTGGACTTCTCCCAGCACTGGGCGATTCCGGCGCTGCTGCTCGCCTGGCTGATCGCGGTCGCGATCCGGCTCGCGACCGGCTCGGCGACCGTGGCGACCATCTCGGCGGCGGGGCTCGTCGCACCGCTCGCGGCCGACATGTCGACCGCGCACACGGCCCTGCTCGTACTGGCCGTCGGCGCCGGTTCGCTCTTCTTCAGCCATGTCAACGACGCCGGGTTCTGGCTGGTCAAGGAGTACTTCGGGATGGACGTCGGCCAGACGATCAAGACCTGGTCGGTGATGGAGACGATCATCTCCGTGGTGTCGCTCGGCTTCGTGCTCCTGCTGTCACTCCTCGTCTAGCTCCGGCTCCCACAAAGGGTGCTCCCGCTCGGCCCACGGGCGCTCGACCGACCCGGTGCGCATGCCACGGCGTGCCTCCGGGTCGCCGAGCGCCATCCACACATGCCCGGCGATGACGATGCCGACGGCCAGCGACAGCCAGTCGTGTACGAAGGTCGCGCCGATCCGCACCTCGATGGCCGCGAGATGCGTGAACCACATCAGCAGCCCGGTGCCCAGCATCACCAGGGCCGCCCCCGCGATCCAGCCCGTGTACACCTTCTGCCCGGCGTTGAACTTGCCGGCCGGCCGCGGCTCGCGCTCCCGGCGCAGCGCGCTGCGCAGCCAGGTGCGGTCGTACGGCCAGAAGCGGTTGAGGCGACCGAGATCCGCGCGGAACGCCCGGGAGACGAGGCCGAGCAGGACCGGCACGGGCAGCAGCACCCCGCAGATCTCGTGCACCCGCACCACCAGTTCCCGCCGGCCGACCGCCTCCGCGAACTGCGGGACGTACAGGATCGCCGCGGTGACCACACAGGCGCCCATCAGCCAGGCCGTGGCCCGGTGCACCCACCGCTCCCCCGGCGTGAACCTCCGTACTCGGTACGGGAGTTCAGCCGGTGGGGGTGTCTTCGCGTCCATTGGACCGGCCGACCCAGGCGTCGGTGTCATAGCCTCGCTCCTCCCAGAATCCCCGCTGGACCTGCTCCGTCACGGTGATCCCGGAGAGCCATTTCGCCGACTTGTAGAAGTACATGGGCGCCACATACAGCCGGGCGGGCCCGCCGTGGGCGTGGCTGACCGGCTTGTCCTGCATGCTCAGGGCGATCAACACGTCGTCGCGGCGGGCCTGTTCGAGGGTGAGGCTCTCGCTGTAGGCGCCGTCGAAGCAGGTGAAGCGGACCGCCCCGGCTCCCGGCCGGACCCCCGCGGCATCGAGGAGCCGGGACAGTTGCACCCCCGCGAAAGGGGTGCCGGGCACCCGCCACCCGGTCACGCACTGCACATCGCGCACCAGCCGGGTCTGCGGCAGCGCGCGCAGCGCGTCGAGCGTGTACGTCGCCGGCCGGGTGACCATGCCGTCGACGGTGAGCCGGTAGTCGGCGGCGCTCCGGTGCGGCACGGAGGCGGTGACCGAGTAGTAGCGGAAGCCGCCGCCGTTGGGCAGCAGACTGGTGAGCCCGGTGGGGTCCTTGTCGGCGGCGGCGCCCAGGAACGACTCCAGGCCCTGCTGGACATAGCGCGCGGAGGCGACCCCGGCCACGCCGAGTCCGAGCATGCCGAGCACGAGTCGGCGCCCGACGGGGGCGCCGCGCGGCTCGGTCCTCGGGGGTGGTTCCGGTTGTTCTGCTGTCACCCGACGATTCGAACACCCGCGGCCCGGTCCTGCCAGGGGTCACGGCCGTACGTCACCGTTCCGTCAGAATTCCCCGAGCCGACTCACAGCTCGGCGGTGCGGCCCGACTCCTCCCTGCCGGGTTCGCGGCGGCCCGGCACGCCGCCCCGCTCCGCGACGGCCGTCCGCTCCAGTTGGAAGGCCTCGTTGCCGAGCCCGATCCGGGCGTGCACCTCGGGCCGGTGCGCGCGCAGCACGAGCCCGTAGGCCAGGCCGGCGAGCAGCGCCAGCACGATGATCGCGGGCAGCACCCAGTTGAGCGCGTCGTCGGGCCCCGCGCCGACCAGCACGTGGAAGTCCTTGACGGTGTACGCGGCGATGCCGAGCAGCGCGATGCCGGCGGCACCCGCGGCGAGCAGCCGCCACAGCTGGGCCCCGGCCGCTCCCCTGCGGACGAAGAAGACGATCACGGCGAGCGAGGATGCGGCCATCAGGAGGATCACGCCGAGCGCGCCGACGTTGCCCATCCAGGTGAACAGGTGCATGACCGGGGCGGTCGGGTCGCCGGCCGGCCAGTGGTCGGTGAGCACGAAGGCGGCCACGACGACCACCGAGATCACGGTCTGCAGGAGCGAGCCGCCCGCCGGGGCCCCGCTGGTGCTGCTGGTCCGGCCGAAGCCGGCGGGCAGCAGCCCCTCGCGGCCCATGGCGAAGACGTACCGGGCGACGACGTTGTGGAAGCTGAGCAGCGCCGCGAACATGCCGGTGACGAACAGCACGTGGAGCACGTCGGTGAACGTGCTGCCGAGGTTCTTCTCGGCCAGCGCGAACAGCAGCTCCGGGCCCTGCTTCTGCGCGGAGTCCACGATGTCGCGCGGGCCGGTCGCCAGCGTCAGCGCCCAGGAGCTGAGCGCGAAGAAGACGGCGGTGAATCCCACGGCGAGGAACATGACGCGCTTGACGACGACGTTGGGGCGGCTGGTCTCCTCCGCGTACACCGGGGCCTGCTCGAAGCCGGTGAACGCGGCGACGCAGAAGCACAGGGCGATGCCGACGCCGGGCCCGGTCAGGGTGTGCGGGTTGAAGGCGTGCAGCGAGAGCCCGCCGGTGGCCGGTTTCGCCATGGCGGCGCCGTCGAAGACGACGACGAGCGCGACCTCGATGACGAGCAGCACGCCGAGCACCTTGGCGTTGAGGTCGATCTTCAGCCAGGCGAGCCCGCCGACCAGCGCGACCGCGAGGATCGCGGGCACCCACCAGTCGATGGTCACATGGGCGTAGGTGTCGAGGAGCCCGGAGACCTCGAAGCCGAACATGCCGTAGATGCCGACCTGGAGCGCGCTGTAGGCGGCCAGCGCCACATAGGAGGCGGCGGCGCCCGCGGTCGGGCCGAGGCCGCGCGCTATGTACGCGTAGAACGCGCCCGCGTTGTGCACATGGCGGCTCATCTCGGCGTACCCGATGCTGAACAGCGCGAGGACCGCGCCGAGGATGAGGAAGAGCAGCGGCTGTCCGACGACGCCCATCGCGGCGTACGCGGTGGGCATCACCCCGGCCACGACCATCAGGGGCGCGCTCGCCGCGAGGACCGAGAGCAGCAGCCCCGGGGTGCCGAGGCGGTCGGCGCGCAGCGCCCGTTCCTGGCCCTTGTACGTACTGATCTCGGTCTCGTCGGTCTGGCTCGGCATGCGGGGTCTGGCCTTTCGGTGCTGCTTCGGAACAGGGTCGTGGGTGCGGCCGTGGTGGCGGCCGTGGCCCGCGCTACACGGAACCGAGCGCGGCGGTGCGCGCGGCGTGGAAGGCACGGTACGGATCGCGGTCGGGGTAGGACCAGGGGGCCGGGGTGAAGTGGCGCCCGATGCGGTGGAAGAGTGCGGCGGCCTCGGCGGGGCGGCCCTCGCAGTGCTTGGCGTGGGCCAGGAAGTTGAGGTCGACGCCGGCCCTCGGGTGGTCCTCGCGCTCCCATTCCAGCCACCAGTCGAACGCGGTCCTGATCACCTGGGCGGCCCGTCGGCCGCTCCAGTGCCCGGACGTCGCGGGGCCGGCGGGCCCGCCTCCAGCTGCGGCGAGCACCCGGTAGCGCTCGGTGTGAGCGATCAGCGGTAGCAGGGCGAGCGGGGAGTCGGCGGGGGCGCGGGCGGCCGAGGCGGCGGCGAAATCGTACACCTCGTGCAGCGGGTCGGGTCCCTCGGCGGGGCGGCGCTCGGCCAGCCGGGCGGCCATCAGATGGTGGGCGTGGTGGTGCTCGGGGTGGCGGGCCCGCACTTCGTCGAAGGCGCGCACGGTCTCGTCCTCGGTGCCGAGCGCGCGGGCCAGGGCGAGCAGCGCGAGCCAGGGGGTCGGGTCGGCGGGGGCCCGCCCGGCGGCAGTCAGGCAGGCCGCGCGGGCGCGGTCCTCGGACTCCTTGCCGCGCAGACAGCACTGGACGGCGGCGCAGGCGAAGAGGACCGCGGCGTCGGCGCTGTCGGGTTCGGCGAGCAGCCACTCACGGGCCCAGCCGGCGCTGGTCGCGGGCTCGGCGAGCACGGTGACGCGGTGGCCGCGGCGGTCCCAGTCGTCCCCGGTCGCGCCGAGCAGCGAGCGGACCCTGGTCCACCGGCCCTGTGCCAACTGGTCCCGTACCGTGGCGAGTTCGGTGTCGTCGAGGGCCGGGTCGAAGGACCGGCTGCCCCTTCGGCGGGGGCGGCCGAGCGGGGGCGGCGGCGGGGGCATCCGCGTACTTCCTGTGGGGACGATGCCTCGTGGGCACGAATGTGCGCAGAACCTGTGCGCGATGGTCGCCGACAGCAAAGCGGTACCCGATGGTCCACGTCAAGGCCGGTCCGGCTCGTGCTTGATCATCCAAGCCGAGCCGCGGTCACGGGAGTTGACCGCGCGGGCAACGGCGCCTGGCCGATCGGGCAGGACCGGCTCCCGGGCTGCCCCATCGGCTGCCCCTCAGGACACCGCCTTCGCGGCGGCCCGGCCCGCGGCCCGGCCCGAGAAGATGCAGCCGCCGAGGAAGGTGCCCTCCAGGGAGCGGTAGCCGTGCACGCCTCCGCCGCCGAACCCGGCCGCCTCGCCCGCCGCGTACAGGCCGGGCAGCGGCTCGCCGCCCGCCGTCAGGACCCGTGAGGAGAGGTCGGTCTCCAGGCCGCCGAGCGATTTGCGGGTGAGGATGTGCAGCTTGACCGCGATCAGCGGGCCCGCCTTCGGGTCGAGGATGCGGTGCGGCGGCGCGGTGCGGATGAGCTTGTCGCCGAGGTACTTGCGGGCCCCGCGAATGGCGGTGACCTGGAGGTCCTTGGTGAACGGGTTGGCGATCTCGCGGTCGCGGGCCACGATCTCGCGGCGCAGCGCGGCCTCCTCGATGAGGGGCTCCTCGGTGAGCGCGTTCATGCCGCGCACCAGCGAGGCGAGGTCCTTCTCGACCACGAAGTCGGCGCCGTGGTCCATGAACGCCTTGACCGGGCCCGGCACATCGGCCCGGGCCCGCCCGATGACCCCGCGGACGGACTTGCCGGTGAGGTCGGGGTTCTGCTCGGACCCCGAAAGGGCGAACTCCTTGCCGATGATCTTCTGGTCGAGCACGAACCAGGTGTAGTCGTACCCCGTCTTCATGATGTGGTCGAGGGTGCCGAGGGTGTCGAAGCCGGGGAAGAGCGGCACGGGCAGCCGGCTGCCGCGCGCGTCCAGCCAGAGCGAGGAGGGGCCGGGCAGGATGCGGATGCCGTGCCGGGCCCAGATGGGGTTCCAGTTCTGGATGCCCTCGGTGTAGTGCCACATCCGGTCGCGGTTGATGTGGTGGGCGCCCGCCTGCTCCGCGATGCCGAGCATCAGGCCGTCCACATGGGCGGGCACGCCGGACAGCAGGTGCTCGGGCGGGGTGCCGAGCCGCTGGGGCCACTGGGACCTGACGAGGTCGTGGTTGCCGCCGATGCCGCCGCTGGTCACGATGACCGCCTGCGCCGTAAGCTCGAAGGAGCCGGTGACGGCACGGGTGGAAGCGGTCCCGCGCCGGGCGGCGGACGGCTCCAGGACCTCACCGGTCACGGTGTCGACCACTCCGGCGCCGCGGCCGAGGCCCGTAACGCGGTGCCGGAATTTGAACCGCACGAGTCCGCGGGCGGCGGCCTCCCGCACCCTCCGCTCGAAGGGGGCCACGATGCCCGGCCCGGTGCCCCAGGTGATGTGGAAGCGGGGGACGGAGTTCCCATGCCCGTTGGCGTCGTAACCGCCCCGCTCGGCCCAGCCCACCACGGGGAAGAAGCGGACCCCCTGGGCATGCAGCCAGGCCCGCTTCTCACCGGACGCGAAGTCGACGTACGCCTCGGCCCATTTGCGCGGCCAGTGGTCCTCGGCCCGGTCGAAGCCTGCCGTGCCGTACCAGTCCTGGAGCGCGAGCGCCCGGCTGTCCTTGATCCGCATCCGGCGCTGCTCGGGCGAGTCCACGAGGAAGAGCCCGCCGAACGACCAGTGGGCCTGGCCGCCGATCGACTGCTCGGGCTCCTGGTCGAGCAGGATCACCTTCTTGCCCGCGTCCGCCAGCTCGGCGGTGGCCACCAGGCCCGCGAGCCCGGCCCCGATCACGATCACATCGGCGTCGTACGCCATGGGCCGCTCACTCCGCTCGTCCGCCGCCACGTCACCCGTGCGTCTGATCTTCGGTTCACACTCCACCCGCGTCAACCGGCCGGGTCCGGGCGCCCGACGGGCGCCCGCGCCCCAAGGGCGCTATCGTCGGCCAAGTCAGCGGCCCCCGGCCGTACTTGAGGTGTACGTCGTGTCGGTACTGGTCCTCGTCCTCGCCGTGAGCGCAGCGTGCTGTCTGGGCTCGGGGTTCGTGCTGCAGCAGAACGCGGCGCAGCACGCCCCGCTGAGCGACTTCATGTCGCCTCGGCTGCTGCTCGACCTGGTGCGGATGCCGCGCTGGCTGGCCGGGATAGGCCTGATGGTGACCGGCATGGCGCTGAGCGCGCTGGCGCTCGGCTGGGGCGAGGTGTCGCTGGTCGAGCCGCTGGTGGCGACCAATCTGTTCTTCGCCATGTGGCTTTCCAGGCTCCAGACCCGCCAGCCGCTGGGCCGCCAGGGCTGGGCGGGGCTCGCGCTGCTCGCGTGCGGGGTGACGGCGTTCATCGTGGCGGGCCAGCCGCACGGCAGCGTCTCGGTGGCCGGCCCGCTGCGGCACTGGCTGATCGTGGGTCTGGTGGTCGGCGTCGCGCTGCTGCTCGCCGCCCTCGCCAAGCACGACCGGCTCAGCGTGGCGGCCCCGGTCATGCTGGCCGTCGCCGCGGGCCTGCTGTACGGCCTCCAGGACGCGCTGACGCGGGTCAGCGGGCAGCGCCTTTCGAGTGGCGGCTGGCCGGAGCTGACGACGAGCTGGCAGCCGTACGCGGTGATCGCGCTCGGCGTGACCGGGCTCGTGCTGGTGCAGAGCGCCTTCGAGACGGCCCCGCTGCGGATGTCGCTGCCCGCCCTGACGGCGGCCCAGCCGCTGGCCGGGATCGCCTGCGGGGTCGGTTTCCTCGGGGACCGGCTGCGTACCGATGCGGGCGCGCTGGCCTGGGAGGCGGCCGGGCTCGCGGCGATCGTGACCGGCATCGTGCTGCTCGGGCTGCATCCGGCGATGCCGTCGGGCACGGCCGCCAGGGAAGAGGTCCACGACCTCCAGCCGCACTGAGAACTTGTCTCCGCCGGGCGTGCGGCGGTCCGCCGGCCGGTGATTTCATGGCGCCATGAATCCGGCTGACGAAATCCTGGACATCGTCGACGAGAACGACACCGTGACCGGGCAGGCCCGGCGCGCCGACGCCTACGCGAAGAACCTGCGCCACCGCTGCGTCTTCGTCCTCGCCCGGGACGCGGCGGGGCGGATCTTCGTCCACCGCCGCACCCCGGACAAGCTCGTCTTCCCCGCCCTGTACGACATGTTCGTCGGCGGGGTGGTCGGTGCGGGCGAGTCGTACGACACCGCGGCGCTGCGCGAGGCCGAGGAGGAGCTCGGGGTGTCCGGGCTGCCCCGGCCGGTACCGCTGTTCAAGTTCCTCTACGAGAACGGCGAGCAGACCTGGTGGTCGTCGGTGTACGAAGTGCGCTGCGAGCTCGCGGTGCACCCGCAGGTGACGGAGGTCGCCTGGCACGACTTCCTCCCGCCGGCCGAGCTGGAGCGCCGGATCGAGGAGTGGGAGTGGGTGCCGGACGGGCTGGCGGCCTGGCGGCGGCTGCGCGCGTCGGGGCTCGGCCCGTCCTGAGGGCACGCGGGTAAGGTGCGGCGAGTGATCATGATCAGGCAGACCGTGCGGCTGTGGTTCGCGCCCCAGCGCATCGGCGAGGAGGGCGAGACCCCCGACTACCGGTTCTCGCTCGCAAACGAGCGCACCTTCCTGGCCTGGATCAGGACATCGCTCGCGCTGATCGGAGGCGGTTTCGCGGTCGACCAGTTCCTGCCGGGGCTGCGCTGGGGCGTCCGGGTCGGCCTCGCGCTGGCGCTGCTCGCCGCGGGGGTGCTGTGCGCGGTGCGCGCCGTGAACCACTGGGTGCGCTGTGAGCGGGCCATGCGGCGCGGCGAGGACCTGCCGGTGACGCGGTTCCCGACCTTGCTGGGCCTCGCCGTCGCGGTCGTCGCCGTGGTGATGGTGGTGGTCGTCGTCTTCGGCTGGGCCGGCTGATGCCCGCGCCCGCCCGGGACCCGGGGCTCCAGCCGGAGCGGACCCGGCTCGCCTGGCGGCGTACCACGCTCGCCTGCACGGTGGCCGCGCTGCTCGCGGCCAAACAGGCGCTGCACAAAGGGAGTTCACCGGTCGCGATCACGGCGGTGACGCTCAGCGGACTCGCGTGGCTGGGGTTTCTGACCGTCGCGCACCGCCGCATCCGGGCCCTGAGCGGCGCCGTGCGGCCGGGGGTGCTCGGGGTGCACGCCGCGATCGGCGCGGCCGCCTGCGTGATGGCCCTGGCCTGCTTCGCCGTCGCCATACTGTTCTGAACCCCGCTGAGCGCCGCAGGCCCGGGCCGGGGTTCAGACACGGGCCCTGAACCCGCGACCTCAAATCGATGTCCGCTCTGGACGGCATACCGACTGGTCGGTAGCGTGACCTCGGACAGCATGACCGACCCGTTCCGGAGGTGCCGACCATGAGCACAGTCCCCCCGCCAGGCCTCGACCCGGAGCAGCTGCGGGCATACCTGGACCGCGCGCGTCCGGGCCTTGTGAGCGGACCGCTCACGGCCCGGCTGATCGAGGGGGGCCGGTCGAACCTGACGTACGTCGTCACGGACGGGACCGGGCGGTGGGTCGTGCGCCGCCCGCCGCTCGGCCATGTGCTCGCCACCGCGCACGACATGAAGCGCGAGCACCGGGTCATCAGCGCCCTGCACCCGACGGCCGTCCCGGTGCCCGAGCCGGTGCTGCTGTGCGAGGACGAGTCGGTGCTCGGCGCGCCGTTCTACGTCATGGAGTACGTGGCCGGAACGCCGTACCGCACCGCCGGGCAGCTCGCCCCGCTCGGTCCCGAGCGCACCCGGGCGGCCGTGCTCGGCCTGGTCGACACGCTCGTGGAGCTGCACGCCGTCGATCCCGAGGCGGTGGGCCTCGGCGACTTCGGGCGGCCCGAGGGCTTCCTCGACCGCCAGCTGCGCCGCTGGGGCAAGCAGCTCGACGCGTCCCGCAACCGCGAACTGGCCGGCATCGACGAGTTGCACGCGGCGCTCGGGCGCGAGCTGCCCGCCTCCCCCACCCCCACGGTCATCCACGGCGACTACCGCCTCGACAACGTCCTGATCGGCGACGACGACCGGATCAAGGCCGTCCTCGACTGGGAGATGTCCACCCTGGGCGACCCGTTGACCGATCTCGGGCTGCTCGTGATGTACAGCGCGCGCCTGGAACTCCCCAACTCGCCGATCTCCACCACGGCGGGCGCCGCCGGGCACCCCTCCCCGGCCGAGCTGATCGAGCGGTACGCGGCCCGCTCCGGCCGCGACACCTCCGCCATCGCCTGGTACACGGCGTTCGCCTGGTTCAAGCTCGCCGTGATCCTCGAAGGCATCCACTACCGCTACACCCTCGGGCAGACCGTCGGGGCCGGCTTCGACCGCATCGGCGAGCTGGTCCCCGTCTTCATCGCGCACGGCCTCACGACCCTCCAGGAAGGCTGAACTCCCGTCATGGACTTCGCATTCGACGCCCGCACCGAAGAGTTGCGGACCAAGCTCCTCGCCTTCATGGACGAGTACGTCTACCCGGCCGAGGCCACCGCCGAGGAGCAGCGCGCCCTGCTCGCCTCCCCCTGGGACACCCCGCAGGTGGTGGCGGACCTCAAGAAGGAGGCCCGCAGGCAGGGCCTGTGGAACCTGTTCCTGCCCGATGCGGAGTATGGCGCCGGCCTCACCAACCTCCAGTACGCCCCGCTCGCCGAAATCACCGGCCGCTCCCCGCACTTGGCGCCGACGGCCCTCAACTGCGCGGCCCCGGACACCGGAAACATGGAGGTACTGGCGCAGTTCGCCACCGCCGAGCAGAAGAAGCGGTGGCTGGAGCCGCTGCTCGCCGGTGAGATCCGCTCGGCGTTCGCGATGACCGAGCCGGCGGTGGCCTCGTCCGACGCCACGAACATCGAGACCCGGATCGAGGCGGACGGCGACGAGTACGTCATCACCGGACGCAAGTGGTACATCTCCGGGGCGATGAACCCGGACTGCACGATCTTCATCGTGATGGGCAAGACCGATCCGGGCAACGCGGACGTGCGCCGCCAGCAGTCGATGATCCTGGTGCCGCGCGACACCCCGGGCGTCGAAGTCCGCCGCGCCATGCGGGTGTACGGCTACGAGGACCATTCCCACGGCGGTCACGCCGAGGTCGTCTTCCACGGGGCCCGGGTGCCCGCGGGCAACCTGGTCGGCGAGGCGGGCGGCGGCTTCGCCATCGCCCAGGCCCGGCTCGGACCCGGCCGGATCCACCACTGCATGCGGCTGATCGGCATGGCCGAGCGGGCGATCGAGCTGATGTGCCGCCGGGCCGTCTCCCGTACAGCCTTCGGCAGGCCCATCGCCCAGCAGGGCGTGGTCCAGGAGTGGATCGCGGACGCCCGCGTCGCGGTGGAGCAGCTGCGCCTGCTCGTCCTGAAGACGGCCTGGCTCATGGACACGGTGGGCAACCGCGGCGCGCACACCGAGATCCAGGCCATCAAGATCGCCACCCCGCGCACGGTCGTCGACATCATCGACCGCGCGGTCCAACTCCACGGCGCGGCGGGCGTGAGCCAGGACACCCCCCTGGCCGAACTGTGGGCCGCAGCAAGGACATTGAGGCTCGCAGACGGCCCGGACGAGGTACACCAACGCTCACTGGCCCACCGGGAACTGAAGCGGTACGTCTAGCAGCGGGGCAGGCAGGCCCTGGACCTCAGACGCGGCCGCTGGGGGCCCGGGGCACAGCCCCGCAAGGGGGTCCGGGGCGCAGCACCGGGAGGGGGTTTGGGGGCGAAGCCCCCAGGAACAACCTTCCCACCCCCACCCCCCGGAGGGTTTCGGGAAGGGGCGGGGTGGGGAAAAACAGCCCGCTACGGCCGCAGCGCACGGAGCAGCAGATCCGCCAAGTGGTCCGCGACCTCCTGCTGGGTCAGCGGACCATCCGGCCGGTACCACGTCGACAGGTGGTGCACCGAGCCGAAGTGATAGTCGACCACCAGGTCGGCCGGGGTGGCCGTCGAGAACACTCCCGCCGCCTGCCCCTCCTCGATGAGCGCCCGGAACCGCTCGTGGTACCGCCGCCGCTCCGCCCGGACCTGCTTGTTCTTCTCCGGGCTCAGGTGATGCATGGACCGGAAGAAGATCGCCGCGTCGTCCAGATTGTCGATGGTGGTCACCACCACATCCGCCGCCGCCTCACGCAACCGCCGCTCCACCGGCTCGTCCGCGTCGGCGAACGCGTCGAGCCGCTCCTGCTGGAGCCGCAGCACCCGCGCGTACACCTCCTGAAGGAGGTCCTCCTTGGAGCCGAAGTAGTGGTAGAGCGCCCCCTTGGTGACACCCGCCGCCTCGACGATCTCCTGCACGGAGGTGCGGTCGTAGCCGTTCTCCGCGAAGAGGCGGGTGGCGGCGGCCAGCAGCCGCTGGGGGACGGGGGTGGTGCCGTTTCCGTCCGTAGCCTTGGCCATCGCCGCCACCTTTCTCATACGCGCGCCACGTGCGGGCGCACCGTGCTGTGCTCGTCGTTCCTGCCGGTCAGTGCGCCGGTGAGCGCAGTTCCCGCCTGAGGATCTTCCCACTCGTGGTCTTCGGAAGCTCCGGCAGGATCTCCACCTCGCGCGGGTACTTGTAGGCGGCGAGCCGCTCCTTGCAGTACTCGGCGAGCTCGGCCGGGCCGGTTTCGGCGCCCGGGCGGAGGCTGACGTACGCCTTGACGCTCTCTCCCCGGTAGGCGTCGGGGATGCCCACGACGGCCGCCTCGCGGACCGCCGGGTGGGTGTACAGGACGTCCTCGACCTCGCGCGGCCAGACCTTGAACCCGGACGCGTTGATCATGTCCTTCATGCGGTCGACCACGTAGAGCCAGCCGTCCCGGTCCATGAAGCCGATGTCGCCGGTGCGCAGTTCGCCGTCGGGGAACGCCTCGGCGGTGGCCTCGGGGCGGCGCCAGTAGCCGGGCACGACCTGGGGCCCGCGCACCACGATCTCGCCCTGCTCGCCGAAGGGCACCTCCTCGCCCGCGGGACCGACGATCCGTACGACCGTCTCGGGTCCGGGCACGCCGACGGAGAGCGTGCCGGAGACCGGGTCGACGGGCGCCTCCTTCTCGGGCGGTACCGAGGCGCAGGGGGCGGTGCACTCGGTCAGTCCGTATCCGTTGCGGATGTACGGTCCGAAGCCCTCGCGGAACTTCTCGACCAGCGCGGGCGGCAGCGGGGCGCCGCCCGAGGAGATCACCTGGAAGGAGGCGAAGTGCTCCCGGGTGACGCCGGGGGTGGCCGCGAGCGCCATGAAGGCGGTGGAGGGGCCGACCGTGTAGGCGGGGCGGTGCTCGGCGAAGGCGTCGAGGACGACGCCCGGGTGGAAGCGGTAGGCCAGGATCAGGGTGCCCGCGTTGGCGACGCAGGCGGCGAGTTCGCAGACCATGCCGGTGATGTGGAAGAGCGGCGCGAGCGCGAAGTAGCCCGAGCCTTCGGGTATCGGATGTCCGGTGCGCTGCCTCTCCGCGTTGTAGGTGATGCCGCGATGGGTGTTCATCGCGCCTTTGGGGGTCCCGCTGGTGCCCGAGGTGTAACTGATCAACGCCGTGTCGTGGGCGGAGAGTTCCCGTTCCGAGGGCGCGATCAGACCTTGTCGGGCGACGGCCACGAGGTCGTCGGTGTCGGCGGGGCGGGGCAGCCGCTCCAAGCCGAGGACCCGCTCGTCGTTCCGCGTCTGGAGGTCGAGTTCGCAGGCGGTGAGCGCGATGCGTACCGGGGAGCCGGCCGCCGTGTCGCGCAGGTACCCCTCCCAGGCGCGGTCGGAGCAGATCAGCGCGGCGGCCTCGGAGTCCTTCAGCACGTGGGCGACTTCGGCAGACTTGTACATGGGGTTGAGCGGGACGACGGTGGCGCCCGCCTTCCAGGCGCCGAGCAGGGCGATCACGAAGTGCGGGGTGTTCTGGAGCATGAGCGCGACGCGGTCGCCGCGCACCAGGCCCCGGGCGGCGAGGTGACCGGCCACGGAGTCGGAGAGGGCGTCGGTCTCGCGGTAGCTGAGCCGCCCGTCGAAGTAGGCGAGCGCGGTGTGTTCGGGCGCCCGGTCGACGGCGGCGCGGAAGGAGTGCAGCACGGTCTCGGGCGGGCTGATGGGGGCCCGCTGGGCCTCGCTGAGCTGGGCGAGCCAGGGCTTGGCCGCGTAGATCGAGGTCATTCGGCGTTCGCCTCCCACTTCTGCTGGAGGTGGTTCATGCTGGTCAGCCAGCGGTCGGGGGTGGCCGCGCGGGCGGTGTAGTAGTCGGCGACCTCGGGGTGCGGCAGCACCAGGAAGCGGTCGTCGGCCATCGCCGCGAAGAGGGCGTCGGCCACGGCGTCCGGCTCGATCGCGGTGGGCTTGAGCACGAGGTCGCCGGCCGATCCGGTGGCGGCCAGCATGTCGGTGCGCACCCCCTGCGGGCAGATGGCGTGGACCTGGATGCCGCGGTGGCGGTAGGTCAGCGACAGCCATTCGGCGAAGGCGAGCGCGCCGTGCTTGGTGACGCTGTACGGGGCCGCGCCGATCATGGTGAGCAGGCCGGCCGCCGACACGGTGGAGACGAAGCGGCCGCTGCCGCGCTCCAGCCAGTCGGGCAGCAGCTCGCGGGCGGCCCGCACATGGGCCATCACATTGACGTCCCAGGCCGCGGCCCACACGTCCTCGGACGCGGACTCCGAACCGCCGGAGCCCAGGCCCGCGTTGGCGCAGTAGACGTCGATGGGGCCGCCGAGCGCCTCGCGGGCCGGTCCCACGACGGCCGACGCGTCGCCCGGCACGGCGATGGCGCCGATCTCCTCGGCGGTCCTGCGGGCCTTGTCCGCATCCAGGTCGTTGACGACCACCCGGGCGCCCTCGGCCGCGAATCTGCGGGCGAGGGCGGCGCCGATGCCGCCGCCCGCGCCGGTGACCACCACTGCGGCGCCCTGGAACCCCTGGACCGTACTCATCGAGACCCGCCTCTCTGCGTGCCGAATGCTACGGCAGACTAACCAGTCGGTATGTCGCGGGGGAAGCCCCCCGGGGCCCCGGGACTGCGCCCCGCCCCCTGCCCCTCGTTCGCCTGCGGACCGTGCATGGCCACCCGCCCAGAGGCTGCGCCCTGCCCCCACCGCCTTGCCGCCTTGCCGCCTTGCCGCCTTGCCGCCTGCGGACCATGCGTGGCCGGTCGCGCGGTTCCCCGCGCCCCTGACCCGCCCTTCGGCCTCCCGACCGTGCGTGGCTGGTCGCGCAGTTCCCCGCGCTCCTGGCAGGGCGCGTATGGGGCGGAGCCCCAGGAGCCGACCACCGGGCCGCGCCCGGACGACTCGCCTCGTTCCCCGCAGGCTCCCCGCCCGCTAGCGTGCGTGGTCGTGACAGCCGGTTCGAGCGCGGAGGTGTGCGGATGAGCCTGTCCAGACGGGGTCTGCTCGCGGGCACGGTCGCGGCGGGAGCCTTGGCGTCCGCCTCCCCTGCACACGCCGACGACGACCGGAGGAATCCGCTCCGCACCGGTTTCGACCGGCTCGCGGCCGACGGCTACGCCGCCCTGTCCGGCCGGCGGGTGGGGGTGGTCACCAACCCGACCGGGGTCACGGCGGACGTACGCCACATCGTGGACGTCATGCACGCCGACCACCGGGTGAACCTGGTGGCCGTCTTCGGCCCCGAGCACGGCTTCCGCGGCACGGCGCAGGCGGGTGGCTCCGAGGGCCGTTCCAACGACCCGGCGACCGGGCTTCCGGTGTACGACACGTACACGAAGAGCGGGCAGCCTCTGGCGGACATCTTCACCGCCTCGGGCGTCGACACGGTGGTCTTCGACATCCAGGACGTGGGCGCGCGCTTCTACACCTACATCTGGACGCTGTACGACTGCATGGAGGCGGCGGCGCTCGCCGGCAAGCGGTTCGTCGTCCTGGACCGGCCCAATCCGGTGACCGGGCGGGCGGCGTACGGTCCCGTGCTCGACCCGGCGTTCGCGACCTTCGTCGGGCGGCAGCCGATCGCCCAGGCGCACGGGATGACGGCGGCCGAACTCGCCGGGCTCTTCAACACCCAATTCCTGGGTGGAAAAGTCGAGTTGACGACGGTGCGCATGACGGGGTGGCGGCGCTCCGACTTCTTCGACGCCACCGGGCTGCCGTGGGTGCCGCCGAGCCCGAACATGCCGACGCCGGACACGGCTCTGGTGTACTCGGGCAGCTGCCTGTTCGAGGGCACGAACCTTTCGGAGGGACGGGGCACGACGCGGCCGTTCGAACTGCTCGGCGCCGAGGGGATCGACGGCCGGTGGGCGGCCGCGCTCAATGAACTCGCCCCGGCCGGCGTCCGGTTCCGCGAGGCGTACTTCGCGCCGACGTTCTCCAAGTTCCAGGGGAAGACCGTCGGCGGGGTCCAACTGCACGTCCACGACCGGGAGTCCTACGATCCGGTACGCACCGGGATCATGCTCCTGGTGACCGCCAAGCGGGTGTGGAGCGGTTTCGCCTGGCGCCCCGACCTCTGGATCGACAAGCTCACGGGTTCGGCGCTGGTCCGGACGATGATCGACGCGGGCGCCACGGCAGATGAGGTGGTGGCCGCCTGGCAGCCCGGCCTGACGGCATTCCGCACGGTGCGCCGGAAGCACCTGCTGTACGGGTGAGACCGCCGGATGACCGCGGCCGATCGGCCGCGGTCTCCTCGGTCGCGTGTATGGCCGACTCCCCGGGTCCGGCGGGACGATGGGATCGCTCATCGTCGAGCGGACCGGAGGTCGGGCCATGACGGACATCGGAGTCGAGCCGTACCGGGAGATCACCTTCGACGCGGACGGCGACGCCGATCCCGCACAGCGAGCGGCCCTGACCGGAGTCGGGGCGACGGACCTGGTGATGTTCGCGCACGGCTGGAACAACACCCCCTCGGACGCAAGGAGTCTGTTCCGCGGCTTCTTCGCGGCGTTCCCGGCGCTGCTCGCGAGCGCCCCGGGGGTGCGGCTGGGTTACTCGGGTGTGATCTGGCCGTCGATCCGCTTCACGGACGAGACCATCCCGGACTTTCCGCACACCGCGGTGGCCGCCGTGGGCCCCGGCCTGGACGGCGCGACCGTGGACGCGCTCAAGGGGGTTTTCCCCGGGCAGGGCCCGGCCGTCGACCGGATCGCCGCGCTCCTTTCCCAACAGCCCGACTCCGAAGGGGCGTTCAGCGAGTTCGGGCAACTGACCCGGCAGCTGGTGACGGCCTCCGGCGGCGGCGCCGGGACCGTCGGGGACCTGACGGTGGAGGACGCCCCCAACGCCTCGCCGACGCTTCTGACGAACGACACCCTGGGCCTGTGCCGGCAGTTCACGGCCGCGCTGGGCGACCTCGGGATGGCGGCCCAGCCGGGGCCGCCCGGCCCCGCGTTCTCCATCGGCGGCTCCCTCAAGCACCTCTGGCGCGGCGCGAAGGAGGTCCTGCGCCAGATCACCTACTACGAGATGAAACGCCGGGCGGGGAAGGTCGGACAGCTCGGACTCGGTCCGCTGATCGGTCAACTGGCTGTCGCACAGCCCCACTTGAGGATCCACCTCGTCGGACACAGCCAGGGCGCGCGGCTGGTCGCCTTCGCGCTGAAGGGGCTGCCCGGTGCGACGCACACCGTGAAGTCGGTGACACTGCTCGAAGGGGCCTTCTCGCACTACGCCTTCGCCGAACGGCTGCCGGACGGCCTCACCGGCGCGGGCGCCCTGAGCGACACGCAGCAGCGCGTCGACGGCCCGGTCGTCTCCTGCTACTCGCGCTTCGACACCGCGCTGGGCGTCTTCTACCCGCTGGCGTCGGCGCTGTCCGGGGATGACGCGAGTGAACTCCCCGGTCTCGAAAGACGCTGGTGGGCGATCGGCCACGACGGGATCCAGGCCGTCACCCCGTGCACCACGCTGACGCTGGACGAGGCGCTGCGCGACGGGGTTCCGGATTCGGGCTGCGTCAGCGTCGACGCGTCGTCGGTGGTGAAGGCCGGCGGGCCGCCGGCCGGCGCGCACAGCGACATCTGCCATGAGCAACTGGCGCGGGTGGTGCTGGCCGCGGGCCGGATCGGCAGGGTCTGACCCGCGGCCGTTCGTCCGCCAGGGGGTTTCCGATGGACCGGGGCTGCGGCCCTGGTCCATCGGGCCTCCTAACGATGACTCGGGAACTCGACGACCTGCTGGTAGGTCGGCCGGTTCTGCCAGTTGATCGGGGACTGGGTGATGCCGCCGAGCGGGCGCTGCACGATGGTGTCGGCGCACCACTGGTCGCCGGCCGCGCACCCGGCGTCGCCGGGGTAGACCTGGGCCGGGGTCTTCGCGGCGGCCTGCTTGAGCGTGCCGAGCAGACCGTCCCGGCAGGCGGCCAGGTTGCCGTCACCGCAGTAGGCGCGGGCCAGCGGACCCTGCACCGGCTTACCGAGGACCGTGCGCAGATCCTTGTCGACATAGCTCCACCAGCCGTACTGGAAGGCGGAACCGGCGTGCGCCCCGGTCGGTCCGTGTGCGGCCGAGGGGGATTCGTCGGTGCTCAGATTGGTGGTGAGGGCGTTGTAGAGCGGGTCGCCGAGTCCGGGCCTGAACTCGGCCTCGACGAGCAGCGGCCACCAGGCGTCCATCAGGCGCACCGCGTCGGGGTGGGTGTAGGTGTGCGAGCCCTGGGCGGTCTCGCGGCGCTGGGTGCCGTCCGCCCTCCAGGACTCCAACTGCTCGATGGCCGACTCCAGTTGGGGATCGGTGACGGGCGCGCTGCGCAGGACCTTCAACAGGTCGGGCAGGACGTCCTCACCGCGCAGATCGGTGACGGCGGCCTGGGCCATGGCCCGGGTGAGCGAGGCGCGGGTCACGCCGCCCTGGGCGACCAGTGCCTTCACCCGGTCGTCCAGGAGGTTGGCGCGGTACACCGAGCCGTCGCCGAAGCCGGCCGCCGAGTAGTCCTTGGCCTGCTTGTTGTTCCAGGAGACGTAGTAGTCCTGGCCGGTCGACTGCGGATGCTGGGCGGGCGGGGTGTAGGCCGCGGTGTTGTACGCGGGGTCGAAGCCCTGCCACTCGTAGGCCTGGTCCGCCTTGACGGGCAGGGCGGGGTCGACGTTCGGGTTGCGTACCGGGTTCAGGCCGCTGTTGTAGTAGGCGGCGGTACGGGAGTCGGCGTAGAACCAGTTGAAGGCGTAGTCGATGGACTGGGCCGCCTGCTGGAAGGACTGGGCGTCCTTGACATACGACGGGTCGTTGAACATCTGGAAGCCGATGATCGAATCGGCCTCGTGGCGGTAGGTGGAGCGCAGCGAGGTGTAGGCGACGGGCTTGCCGCCGACGGTGGCGCGGGCGGTGACGATGCCGTAGTTGGTGCGCCAGACCTGCATCCGGTAGGAGCCGGCCGCGGTGGTGTCGGCGACCGTCGGCTGCCAGGAGTTGGTCTTCTCCAGCTTCTCCATGGGGGTGCACACGCCCCGGTAGAGGTAGTGGGTGGCGTCCTGGCACAGCTCCACCGCGTAGGTGTCGGTGATGTCCTGACCGGCCGAGGTGGCGGACCAGGCGTAGTCCTGGCCGCGGCCGAGCTGGACGTACATCCCGACGCCGGCGAAGGAGGCGCCGCGGGCGCTGATGCCGGGGCCCTGGATCTCCTGGAGCATCAGCAACTGTGGCGCGAAATAGCCGGTTTGGGGGCCGAACACCGCTACAGGGTTGCCGCTGGCGGTGTGTGATCCGGACACCAGGAGGGCGTTGGACATGCCGCGCGGCTTGCCGAGGTCGAAGCCGGGCAGCACCCCGTTGTCGTACACGCCGTTCAACTGCTTGAGCTGCGCGGGAACTTTCACGCTCGCCTTGGCATGGGTGCTCGCCGAGCCCGTACGGTCGTAGACGAGCTGCTCGGGGACGACCGAGCCGGCGTCGGGCAGCGCGGTGCCCTGGGCGTTCGCGGGTTTGCCCGCGTAGGGGAAGCTCGTGCCGTCGTGGACGGTGAGCGCGGCCTCGGGGTCGTTGCGTTCGCGGAAGGACTCCCAGACCTTGGTGCCTTCGGCGACGCCGTACTTGGCCTGGGCCGCCTGGAGGGAGAGCGCGGCCTGCACCTCGCCGCCACCGCCCCCGCCGAAGAGCCCGCCGACCACCGAGGCCAGCGCGATCAGATCAGTGACCTTGAAGGGCTGGATCTCGCCCACGTTCGTGATGGCGTCGATCTTGCCGGTGAGGACGTACTCGCCGGGGAAGTAGCGGCCGTCCTTGGACTGCTTGGCGTAGGCGTTGATGCCGTCGACATAGGCCTGGGCGTCGGCCATGGCCTGCTCGCCGCGGGGGCCCTTGGTGGCGCGGATGCGGTCGACCTGCGACTGGAGGTCGGCCTCGGTGTACGGGGCCTGCGGCCAGAACTCCTGCTCAAGGCCCTGGTTGGCGAGAGCGCCGCCCGCGAAGGAGGTGAGCTCGCCGCGCCCGATGTGCCGGAAGAGGTCCATGAGCCAGAGCCGGTCCTGCCCGGCCGCGTACCCGGCGCCGTATTCGGTCCCGTACCGCGTGGTGCCCTTGATGTGCGGGACGCCCGTCGCCCTGTCGCGGGTGATGGTGACGTCCGGGCGGGGCGAACTGGCCGATTCCACCTGCCCGTTCGGCACGCCGAAGGAGGCGTCGTCGAAGAAGCTGCTGAGCTTGTCGTCGGTGAGCGAGGACTGACCGGCCACCAGGGCGTCGTACTTGCCGAGCTGGTCGTCGCTGTGCGCGGGGTGGGTCCCGAACGCCTTGTTGCCGAGGATCTCCACGAGGGTGGCGTTGCCGTTCGCGCCGGGCGGCAGGATGTCGGAGCACTGCCCCTGGCAGTGGTCTCCGTCCGCGGGTTCGGCGGCACCGGCCGGGATGGCGGGGCCGAGCAGAGCGGCGGCGAGGGCGAGGACGGTGGCAGCGGTGGCGGCAGCCCTGCCCCGTCCATCTCCCTTCAGGAGAGGGCGTGTTCGGGGCTTCCTGCCGATGCTTCTGAGGCTTGCGGTGCGTCGTCGCATGCGCGCTCCTAGTGGGGGGTGCCGATGCGCGGAGGCTACTCAGGGGTACGGCGCAACGTAAGGTGAACATGCGTCACCTTTCCCGAATCCCCACACGCCCGCCCGATCGGCTCCGCGATCACCGTCGGGGCGGGCCACCGCTGCGCCCTTTTCGGCCTCGGCCGACGCGAGTAATTCTTCCGGGCCCCGCAGGGATATGTGGGGCGGGTGAATACGACTCGTGTCCATGGTGGCCAAGTGGCCATGGCGACAAGACCGGTTGAAGGGGTTCCGGATGTGCCGACCGGTCGGATCCCGCCGTGCCCCTGTCACGTGACACCACCACTCCCCCGCCCCGACCTCGGGCCGTTCCGGCAGGTGGGCGGGGAGGCGGGGCCATTTGGGCCAGCTCCTGAGGAGTTCATGAGAATCGGATTCCCGGGGGCCGGACAGGGTAGGCGAATCCCCCGTAATGGACGCCATCGGAATTTCGATGGAGCCGGATCGGCTTCCGGTACGTCCATTCCTCGACGCCGAAGTACGAGCGACGGAGGTGGCAGGGCCATGGCTGGTTTCCGCAGTCTGGCGAGACAGGTGCGCGACCCGAGGAACGATCTCGCGTTGCGGCGGTACTCGCTGCGCAAGTGCCTGGAGCGGTTCGCCCCTTATGGGCATCGGGCGACCTGGGACCATCTGTGCGGCAGGCACCGCATCGGGCCCGAGGACCGGGCACCCGATCCGGCGCGGCTGGTGGCCGCACTGGACGAGTTGGAGGCGGCCAGGGCCGTCTGGCTCGCCTACGAAGTGGAGTTCGCCCAGCGCAGGAAGCGCGAGAAGCACGAGGGGCTGCGGCGGCCGGGCTTCTTCGACGACTGGCACCGGCGCACCTGGGGCGGCTTCGGGGTGGCGTGGTGCGACGATCCGGCGGTGCATCCGGACGGCCCGATGGCCGAGGTGCTCGGCCGTATGATCTCGGCCCTGCGGGGGGCACCCGGGACGGTGTGCCCGGCGTGCGGCGGGGGCCCGCTGGTGTGGAAACAGGATCTGGCCCGTGAACCGTGGTTCGGACCGGTCTGCTCGGGGTGCGGGATCCTTGTGCCGCAGCCCGTACTGACCCCCGAGGCGCTGGCCCGGGCCAAGGCGGTACGGCGCGGAGAACTCGCATCGGTCGCGTGAGCGGCGCGGGGGCGAGCCGGCTCACCCCCGCGTTGTCAGTGCCGCTGCCCGGCGGGGCTTTCAGAACCTGTGTCTCAACCCCGCCCGGGTCCGCGACGCCTGGCACACCGGCTCTCAGCCCTTGCGTTCCCCAAGGAGGCGGGAGCCCGTCAGGCTGGTGCCGAAAACGTCGTCCGGGTTGGACAGGACGCAGGTGCTCAGCGACAGGCAGCCGCAGCCGATGCAGTCCGTGAGGTGGTCGCGCAGGCGGCTCAACTGCGCGATGCGCTGGTCGAGTTCGGCCCGCCAGTTCTCCGAGAGCCGAGCCCAGTCCTCCCTCGTCGGGGTGCGCTCCTCGGGAAGTGCGGCCAGGGCGTCGCGGATCGTGGCCAGCGGAATGCCGACGCGCTGTGCGGCCCGTACGAAGGCGACGCGGCGCAGGGTGTCGCGGCAGTAGCGGCGCTGGTTGCCCGTGGTCCGGCGGCTGGTGATCAGACCCTTGGCCTCGTAGAAGTGCAGGGCGGACACGGCGGCCCCGCTGCGCGCGGACAGCTGGCCGACCGTGAGTTCGTGGATCTTCTCTGGAATCTGCGGCACTCCTCGAACCCTACTGCTCCCCGGTGGGCACGTCGTTGACAGGACCGGCGGCCCCAACCATGCTGACCTTGCTGAGCAAGCGCTTGTACAAGACCGCGAGAGCGTCGCGAGAGGCAGGGATCAAGGACATGGCAGAGCCGAGGATCTTCACGTCCGCCGAGGAGCTGAAGGCCGGTGTGGGCGAGCAGCTCGGGCACAGCGACTGGCTGGAGATCGACCAGAAGCGGATCGATCTGTTCGCCGACGCCACCGGCGACCACCAGTGGATCCACGTCGATCCCGAGCGGGCCGCGGCCGGCCCGTTCGGGAAGACCATCGCGCACGGCTATCTCACCCTGTCGCTGCTGCCGGCGCTGGTACCGCAGGTCCTGCGGGTCGAGGGCATGAAGATGGGCATCAACTACGGCACCGACAAGGTCCGTTTCCCCGCCCCCGTGCCGGTCGGCTCGCGGCTGCGCGCGACGGCGGTACTGACGGACGTCGTGGAGGCGGGCGGCGGGGTCCAGGTCACCGCGAAGGTCACCGTCGAACGCGAGGGCGGCGACAAGCCGGTCTGCGTGGCGGAATCGGTCTCCCGCTACTTCTTCTGAGCGGGGGCGGCCCCCACCATCCGCAGCACGAGGTCGGCGTAGAGTGCGCCGACCTCGTCGGGCGTGCGGCGCCCCTGGGTGTTGAACCAGCGCGCCACGTCGATGCAGAGCGACAGCACGGCCAGCGTGGTGCCCGGAACGTCCGGGACGTCGAACTCCCCCGCCGCCACCCCGTCGTTGAGGATGCGGCGCACCGCGGCGTCGCTGCGCCTGCGCAGTTCCACGATCTCGGTGCGGTGCTCGGCGCCGAGCGCGTCGAGTTCGTACTGCACGACGCGGGCCGTCATGTGATGCCCGGCATGCCAGCGGACGAAGGAGCGCACCGCGTCGGAGAGCCGCTCGGCGGCGGTGCCTTCGCCGTCCGCCGCGGACTCCAGGATCTCCAGGGCCTTGTCGTGCCCGATCCTGCTGATCCGGTGGAGCAGCTCTTCCTTGGTCTTGTAGTGGATGTAGAGCGCGGCCGGGCTCATACCGGCCCGGCCCGCGATGTCCCGGGTCGTGGTGGCGTGGTAGCCGCGCTCGGCGAAGGCCTCGACGGCGGCGACGAGCAGCCTCCTGGCGGCCTCGGGCGTGACCTCGCCCCACGGCTTCTCCTCGCCGCCGGCCGTCCCCTCAACCACGTCTGCCGTGCCCATCGCTCGCCCCTTCCGTCCGTCCGCGCTTCAGTTCAGCAGGACGAACACCATACCCCGAGGGTGAGCAAGCGCTTAGCGCGCTGGCCGTGATCCACCGGGTGCCGCCTACAGCTTCTGGAACGGGTCGTGTTCCGCGAGGAGCTTGTCCAGGCGGGCCTGGTCGACGCGGGTGACGATCTGCCCGGCCTCCTGCCGGTCCCTGACCACCTTGGCCAGGGTGAAGGCGGACGTGACGAGGTAGAGGACGGCGATGCCGAGGAAGGCGCGCACCCAGGCATCGGCCTGGAGGCGGAGGATCCCTATCGCGGTGGCGAGGAGCGCGATCGCGAAGGCGGCGACGGCCTGCCCGTAGTAGGCCGCGGTGTCCTGCTGCTTGACCGGTGTGTCACTCATGGCGGACAGCATGCGGCGGATATGGTGCGCGCCACATCCGCTCCCGTACTCAGTACGTACTCAGGGCGGCCGCGCGGTCAGAAGGCCGAAACCCCGGTCTCCGCGCGGCCGATGATCAGCTTCTGGATCTGGCTGGTGCCTTCGTACAGGGTCATCACGCGGGCGTCCCGCAGCAGCTTCCCGACCGGGTACTCGTCGATGTAGCCGTAGCCGCCGAAGACCTGGAGGGCGTTGTTGGCGGCGCGCACCGCGGCCTCGGAGGCGAACAGCTTCGCCTTGGAGGCGGCGGTCGCGAACTCCTCGCCCCGGTCGACCAGATCGGCGACCCGCCAGGTCAGCAGCCGGGCCGCGTCCACGTCCACCGAGATGTCGCTGATCAGCTCCTGGACGAGCTGGTAGTGGGCGATCGATTTGCCGAACTGCTCGCGTTCACCGGCGTACTTGACGGCCGCGTCCAGGGCGGCCTGGGCGATGCCGACGCAGCCGGCCGCGACCGACATCCGCCCCTTGGCGAGCGCCGACATCGCTATGGAGAAGCCTTTGCCCTCGGGACCGAGCAGGGCGCCCGCCGGAACCCGTACGTCCTCCAGGACCAGCTCGGCGGTCGCCTGGCCGCGCAGACCGAGCTTGCCGTGGATGGCGCGGCGGGTCAGTCCGGGGGTGTCGGCGGGGACGAGGAACGCGGAGACGCCGCGATGGCCGGGCGCGCCGCCGGTGCGGGCGAAGAGCAGCACCACATCGGCCCACGTGCCGTTGGTGATGAACATCTTGGTGCCGTTGATCACGTACTCGTCGCCGTCCCGGACGGCCCGCGTGGACAGGTTCCCCGCGTCCGAGCCGGTGCCCGGTTCGGTGAGCCCGAAGCAGCCGATGGCGTCGCCGGAGGTGAGCCGGGGCAGCCAGGCGCGCTTCTGCTCCTCGTCGCCCCAGGACGCGATGGTCTTGGTGACCAGGCCGAGCGAGACCGAGACGATGCCGCGGACCGAGGAGTCGCCGCGGCCCAGCTCCTCGGTGACCAGGCAGTAGGCGAGGTGGTCGCCGCCGCAGCCGCCGTACTCCTCGGCGACGGTGAGTCCGAGGAAGCCGAGCGCGCCCAGCTTCTTCACGATCGACTTGTCGACGTTCTCGGAGCGGTCCCACTCGATGACGTGCGGGGTGATCTCGCGGTCCACGAACTCCTCGGCGAGCTGCCGCACCGCCGCCTGCTCCTCGCTCAGCTCCAGGTTCATCTTCCTTGCACCCCAGTTTTAATTACCACTGCTAGTTTTTGGTTGGCAGGCCCTACTATGTGCCGCATGGCCCGACCGCGCAAGCCCCTGCTGAGCACCGATCGCATCGTCGCGGCGGCGGGCGCGCTCGTGGACGCGGAGGGTCTCGCGGCGGTCTCGACCCGCCGCCTCGCCGCCGAACTGGGGGTCAGCGGCCCCTCGCTGTACAACCACTTCCGCACCAAGGACGAGATCCTGGAGGCCGTCGCGGACGCCACCTCCGCCCAGGTCGACCTGTCGATGTTCGACCCGGACGACGGCCGCGACTGGCATACGTCACTGCACGACTGGGCGGTCGCCTACCGCGCGGTGCTGACCCGCCACCCCAACATCGTTCCGGTCCTCGCCCAGGGCCCCGGCCGCCGCCCGGCCGGTCTGCGGCTCGCCGACGCGGTGTTCGGCGCGATGGTCGCGGCGGGCTGGCCGCCCGCCCAGGCGACCCGGATCGGCGCGCTGATGCGGTACTTCGTCATGGGCTCGGCGCTCGGCTCGTTCGCGCGCGGCTTCGTGGCCGACGAGGCGGCGTACGATCCGGCGGACTATCCGCACCTGGGCCAGGCGCACCTCCTCGCCGAGCGGCAGCAGAAGATCGACGAGGGCGCCTTCGAGACGGGCCTGCGGGCGCTGCTCGACGGCCTGTCGATCCAGTACCAGGCGCTGGGCGGATCGACCGGAACCGGCCAGGGTGACCGTTCGGCCGCCGCCGAACAGTGACGGCGCCATCCTGGACGCATGACACCCACCTCAGGAGCCGGTCTCGCCGCCCTCGCGGCGCTGCTCGCCGACGAGACCCGCGCCACCTTCTGCCTCGCCCTGCTCGACGGCCGGGCCTGGACGGCGGGTGAGCTCGCCCGGCACGCCCGGGTCGCCCCGTCGACCGCGAGCGAGCACCTCGGCAAGCTGATCGCGGGCGGGCTGCTCACCGAGGAGCGGCAGGGGCGGCACCGGTACGTGCGGCTCGCCGACGAGCGGACCGCACACCTCGTGGAGGAGCTCGCCTCGCACGTCACCCCGGCAGCCCGGGCGCCGCGCGATCTGCGGGCCGTGAGCGCGAGCAGCGCGATGGCGCGGGGGCGCACCTGCTACGACCATCTCGCCGGGCGGATCGGGATCGCCATCACCGACGCCATGACCGTACGGGGACTGCTCAGCCAGGACACCGGCTTCGCGCTCACCGCTCAAGGGGTGCGCTGGTACGGCGAGTTGGGCATCGCGCTTGAGCACAGGGGGAAGCGGCCGCTGGTGCGCGGCTGCCTGGACTGGACCGAGCGGCGGCCGCACCTGGCCGGGGTGGCGGGCGCGGCGCTGTGCGCGCACGCGCTGGATTCCGGCTGGTGCGTACGGATCGGCTCCGAGCGGGCGGTGAAGGTGACCGGGGCGGGCGAGCGGGCGCTCGCCGAGACGCTCGGCATCGAGGCGGCCCGGCTGCGCTGAGCGGCCGGACCCGGGCGGCGCGCAACCGGAGGCGCCCGGCGTCCGATAATTCGGCGAGCGCCGAAGCGTACCCGGCCTACTGTCCTCGCATGACGAACTTCTCCCCCGACCGCCGCTCCGCCCGGCTCGCCCTCGGCGCGGTGGCGGTCTCCGTCGTGCTGTGGGCCTCGGCCTTCGTGTCGATCCGCAGCGCCGGTGCCGCCTACTCCCCCGGCGCGCTCGCCCTCGGCCGTCTCCTCGCCGGGACGCTCGTCCTCGGACTCTTCCTGCTGATACGCCGTGAGGGGCTGCCGCCGCGGGCCGCCTGGCCGGGCATCGCCGCGTCCGGCGTGCTGTGGTTCGCCTGCTACATGGTGGCCCTCAACTGGGGCGAGCAGCAGGTGGACGCCGGTACCGCCGCGATGATCGTGAACATCGGCCCGATCCTCATGGCCCTGCTCGCCTCGCGGTTCCTCGGCGAGGCGCTGCCGCCCCGGCTGATCGCCGGCATGGCCGTCTCGTTCGCGGGGGCGGTCACGGTGGGGCTCTCGATGTCGGGCGACGGGCACGCCTCGGTGCTCGGCGTGGCGCTGTGCCTGGTCGCGGCCGCGACGTATGCGGCCGGGGTCGTTCTGCAGAAGCCGGCGCTGCGGCACGGCAGCCCGCTCCAAGTCACCTTCTTCAGCTGCCTGGTGGGAGCGATCGCCTGCCTGCCGTTCAGCGGGCAGCTCGTCTCGGACGCCTCGCACGCGCCCGCTTCGGCCACCCTCAACATGGTCTACCTGGGCGTGTTCCCGACCGCGCTCGCCTTCACCACCTGGGCGTACGCGCTGGCCCGCACCTCGGCGAGCCGGATGGGCGCGACGACGTACGTGGTGCCCGCGATGGTCGTGCTGATGTCCTGGACGCTGCTCGACGAGGTGCCCGCCGCACTCACGCTGGTGGGCGGCGCGATCTGCCTCGCGGGTGTAGCCGTGTCCCGCTCCCGCCCCCGCACCCGCACGGAACCCGGGGGCAGGGGCGGCGAGTTGGCGACGGCGCCCCGCCCCGATGTGTCCGAGGCGGCGGGCGGGGCCGGGGAGAAGGTCGGCTAGAAGACGACCAGGGCCCGGCCGCCCTTGCCCGCAATCATGTTGTCGAAGGCGGCCGGGATGCCGTCCAGGCCGATCCGCTCGGACACCATCGAGCCGAGGTCGAGGCGGCCGGAGCGGATGTGCCCGGCGAGGACCGGGAGGTCGGCCGCCGGGTCGGAGTTGCCGTACACGCAGCCCGCGAGCGTGCGGCCCCAGTGGAAGATCTCCAGCGCGTTGAAGGTGACCTGCTGGTCCTTGCCGCCGATGCCGACGACCGTGGTGCGGCCGCCGCGCCGGGTGGACTCCCAGGCGGTACGGATGGTGACGGCGCGGCCCACGCATTCGACGGCCACATCGGTGCCCTGACCGCCCGTGAGCCTGCGGATGTCCTTGGCGGTGGCCTCGGAGGCGACGACGAAGTCGGTCGCGCCCGCCGCGCGGGCCAGCCCCTCCTTCTCCGGGGAGACATCGACCGCGATGATCTGCGCGGCGCCCGCGATCCGGGCCGACTGGAGGGTGGCCAGACCCACCCCGCCGACGCCGAACACCGCGACCGTCTCGCCCGGTTGGACCTTCGCCGAGTGGTGGACGGCCCCGTACCCCGTGAGGACCGCGCAGCCGAGCAGCGCGGCCTCGGTGAGCGGGATGCCGTCGGGGAGCGGCAGCAGGCAGTTCTCGGCGACGACGGTCTCCTCGGCGAACGCGGCGACGTTCAGGCCCGGGTGGAGCTCGGTGCCGTCGGCGGTGCGCGCGTACACCGAGGCCGCGCCGTTCAGCGCGTTGACGCAGAGCCACACCTCGCCGAGCGAGCAGGGATGGCAACTGCCGCAGGACGGCGCCCAGTTGAGGACGACCGGGGCTCCGGGCGCGACCGAGGTGACGCCCTCGCCGACGGCGACGACCGTGCCCGCGCCCTCATGGCCGAGGACGGCCGGGACCGGGACCCGCATGGTGCCGTTGGTGAGCGAGAGGTCGGAGTGGCAGACCCCGGCGGCGGCCAGGCGGACCCGCACCTGGCCGGGGCCCGGCTCGGGCAGGTCGATCTCGGTGATCTCCAGCGGAGAGCCGACGGCGGGCAGTACGGCGGCGCGAACCATGGCGTGCGTGACTCCTGAACGGTCGGAACGGAAACGGCGGCGGTCGGAAAGGGGCGGTGCGACGCTCAGAACTGGAGCGACTTGGTCTGGAGGTACTCGGTCAGACCGTGCACACCGAGCTCCCGGCCCACCCCCGACTGCTTGTAACCGCCAAACGGGGCAAGGGGATTGAAGCGTCCGCCGTTGATGTCGACCTGGCCGGTGTCCATGCGCCGCGCGAAGGCCACGGCCTCGGCCTCGTCGGCTGCCCAGACCCCGCCCGCGAGGCCGTACACCGTACCGTTGGCGATCCGCAGGGCGTCGTCCTCGTCCTCGTACCTGATGACCGAGACGACCGGGCCGAAGATCTCCTCCTGCGCGATGGTCATCTCCGGGGTGACGTCCGCGAAGACGGTCGGCGCGACGTAGTAGCCCCGCTCCAGGGGCGCATCGGCGCCGCCCGCGACGAGCCGCGCGCCCTCCCGCACCCCCTTCTCGATGTAACCGCGCACCCGCGCCAGCTGCTTGGCGTTGACGAGCGGGCCCACCCGGTCGCCGACTGTGTACTTGGCGGCGGCGGCCGCGGCCAGCTCGACGGCCTCCTCGTACTGGTCGGTGTGGACCAGCATCCGCGTCCACGCGCTGCACGTCTGGCCGGAGTTGCCCATGACGTTGGCGACGCCCACGTTGACGGCCTTCGCGAGGTCGGCGGAGGGCAGGATGACATTGGCGGACTTGCCGCCCAGCTCCAGGGCGACCCGCTTGACGGCGGCCCCGGCCGTGGCGCCGATCTGCTTGCCGACGGCCGTCGAGCCGGTGAAGGAGACCAGGTCGACCCCTTCGTGCTCGGCGAGCGCCTGGCCCGCGACCGGGCCGAGGCCGGTGACCAGGTTGAACACCCCGGCGGGCAGGCCGGCTTCGTGCACCGCCTCGGCGAAGAGCTGCGCGGTCAGGGGCGTGTCCTCCGCGGGTTTGAGGACGACCGTGCAGCCCGCCGCCAGTGCGGGTGCCACCTTGTTGACGATCTGGTGCAGCGGATAGTTCCAGGGCGTGATCGCCCCGACGACCCCGGCCGGCTCCTGGTAGACCGTGGAGTTCCCGATCTTCTCCTCGAAGCGGTACGAGGCGGCGAGTTCGGCGTACGAACCGGCGACCGCGATCGGCAGCCCCGTCTGCACGGCCTGCGCGAACGGCAGCGGTGCGCCCAGCTCGGCGCTGATGGTCGCGGCGATCTCGTCCTTGCGGGCCGCCAGCCGGTCCCGCAGCGCGGTGAGCTTCGCGGCGCGCTCGGCCGGCGGGGTCGCGGCCCAGGCCGGGAGTGCCGCGCGGGCGGCGCGTACCGCCGCGTCGACGTCCTCGGCGGTGCCGGCCGGAACATGGCCGATGACCTGCTCGTCGGCCGGGTTCACCACCGCGATGGCGTCCTGGCCTGCGGCGGGTCGCCACTCGCCGCCGATGTACATGCCGTCGTGGGCCTTCATCGCATTCCTCCCGGGCGGAGCCACTCTCGTCCGCCACTCAAACTAGCGTTGATAGTTTTTAAGCGCCAGGGGCGCCCCGCGGAGCCGGGGCCCGGCCGCCGGTAATTCCTCAGTAACGCCATCCTCCTAGTCTCCGGCAGCAGTCCGCCACGCTCCCCTGCCGTCTCCCTGCTTCTCCCCTGCTTTTCCGGCCAGGGCGGCGGACGACCCGGCTCCGCCAGACGAAGCCGTCATGAACGAAGCCGTCATCCAGGACAAGTCCGCGATCCGCTTCTCCGGAAAGGCCTGACCATGAGAACTCCCCAGCGGGTCCCGCGCCTGGTGGCGGCGCTCGCCGCGGCGGGACTCGCGCTGACCGTGCTGCCCGGGACCACCGCCCTCGCCGCCGACCGCGGCAACGGTGTGCGCACCCTCACCGACGCCCAGGCCGGGCAGCTCGCCAAGCGCCTCACGCCCGATGTGTACGACGAGGCGGGCACCCCGCCGCCCACTGACGCGCCCAAGGCCAAGGCCGGGCCGAGCCCCGAGGCGCCCCAGGCCCTTGGCGCCGCACCGGCCGCCGACCCGCTTCCGCTCACCTCCAAGAACGTCACCGAGACCGTCCGCGGCGTCGCCGACACCACTCAGCTGCCGGGCACCGGGGGCGACTACCTGACGGTGCACAGCCTCGGAGACATCGCGCGCATCGACCGCACCGGCGCCACCGTGTGGGAGCGCCACAACTACTCGCTGTACCAGGACTGGCAGGTCAAGAACGTCCAGCCCTGGCAGCCCGTCCCGTACCCGGCACGGATCCCGATGGGCTTCAACGCCATCGGGCCGTTCGCGGACAACAGCGAGAGCGGCTACAGCGTCGGCGACCTGACCGGCGACGGCGTCGCGGACGTGGTGTTCAGCGCCCAGGTCGGCGTCAGCCCGTACCGTCCGTTCACCGTCCCCGGCAGCAAGCTCAGCACCGGCACCTTCGTCACCGTCCTCGACGGCAGGACGGGCCGCACGCTGTGGAGCCAGCTCTTCGCCGACGCGCGGCTGGTGAAGCTGGTCGGCACGACGCTGGTCGTCGCCGACCAGCCGTCCACCAACCGGAGCGCCCCCAAGGACGCCCCGGGCACCCTGCACGGATTCCGCTTCCGCCATGCGGCAGGGAAGCTGACCCCGGACAAGCCCTGGACCTACAACACCGGTGAGCGGAGCGCCCGTTGGGCCGCCGTCGAGGACACCGGCGGCGGGCTGCTCGCCGTCTCCTGGGACCGCCGCAAGACGAAGACCGCACCGGCGGCGGGCCACACCCTGCTCATCGACACCGCCGACGGCAAGGTGAGGTGGACGGCCGACGGGGCCCTGTACTCACGGCAGTTGCGGTACGACGCCGCACGCGGGCGGCTGCTCGCCCTGGAGCAGACCGACTACACGGACGGTCTGACCTACGAACTGGCCGCGTACGACATCGGAACCGGTGGACGCACGGGGCTCGACCGGCGTGTCAACGCGGTGGCGCTCGGCATCCGGGTCGGCGACCTGGCGGGCGGCCGCGGACCGCAGTACGCGGTGGCCGAGGCCGCCCTCGACAGCTCGCTCCTCATCGACGCGAGCACCGTGCGGGTGCTCGACGGCGGCGACGGCGCGACCGAACTGTGGTCGCACACCACCAAGCGGCCCAAGGGCAAGGAGGGGACGGACGGCCCCGTCGACTTCGGGCTGAAGATCGCCGACGGACGGCTGTACGTCTCCTCGTTCACCGGGGAGCTGTCGGGTGCGGCGGGCTACGGCGGGCTGCGCTCGGCAGCTCTCACCGCGTACGACGGCCGCAGCGGCACGGTGCGCTGGGCCCAGCGCGGACCGGTCACGTCCGTGCTGTACGCCGAGCCCTTCCGCCAGGACGGCCGGAGTCTGATCCGTACCGTCGACGGCGACCAGAACGTCCGCACCTACCGGGCCGACAACGGCCACCAGGTCGCGCTGAACCCGCTGCCGGGCGATCTGTCCTGGGCGGCCACCGTCGACATCAACGGCGACGGTGTGCAGGACGTGATCACCGGCGGTGAGTCGCACGGGCTGTGGGCCTATGACGGCAAGGCGTATCTCGCGGGCCGGGCCAAGGTGATCTGGAAGGCGGTCATGCCGGGCGCGGTGCACCGCGTCCAGGTCGTCGCCGGCGCCGGCGGAAGGCCCGAGGTGGTGGTCGCCGCCGAGACCGAGGCCGTGATCGTGGACGCGCGCACCGGCCGCGTCGAGCAACACCTCGACGGGCACGGCCAGTTCGTGTGGTCGGTCGCAGCCGCGAAGCTCGACGGGCGACGCGGCACCGAGGTGATCGTGCCGACGGACAAGGTCCGCGCCTACCGGGCCGACGGCTCACCGCTGTGGGAGTACGCGGGCCCGGCGGGCACCGTGTTCTCGGACGTGTCGGTGTCCGGCGGCGGGGTGTACGCCTCGTACAACACCCGCATACCGGTGGGCTCGGACGTGAACGCGGCCGACGTCGGCCAGGTGGCGCTCGACGCCCGTACCGGAACGGCCCGTTGGGCGGTGGCGCCCACGGGTGACGACGGGGCCAAGGCGGTGGCGGCCCAGCTGGTCGACGGCGTGTTCGCGTCGCCGGGGATCCCGTACGCCGACGGGCACGCGGTGGCCTACGCCTCGGTCGTGCGCAACGGGCAGTTCCTGGAGCAGCGGGTGGACATCCGCGATGCCCGGACCGGCCGGGCGGTCCGCTCGCAGCAGTACGGCGGCCCCTGGGTGCACGGCAGCTGGCTGACCGGGCCGGAGGGCCTGACCGAGGTGCGTACCGTCGTGTACTCCACGTACGGCCTGGGCGGCTCGCTGCACGAGGTGAACACGCTGCCGACGGTCACCTCGGGGTCCTTCGTCCGCGGCCCGGGCGGCCAGCGGCTGCTGCTCGGCACCGTGCAGGACGGCGTCTACCTGTGGGACCCGTCGATCCTGACCTCCGGCGGGCCCAACTACCCGCCGCAGCTCGCCAAGGCGTCCGCGTACGAGGACGGCGCGAACCTGGTGGCCGACCTGAACGGCGACGGGGTGGACGAGATGATCCTGCTCAACCGGGACGAGCGGGGCTACGACCAGACCCTGGAGCTGTCCGGCGGCCGCTACCGCGACACCTCGCAGGCGGTCCACGGAATCGGGGTGGTGTCCTTCCCGAAGCCGTGACCGGGGAGCGTCCTGAGGGCCTGTGCCCGCGAGCCTCTGCCCGAGGGCCCGGCCTCCCCTGATCCCGCCGGCCTCCGTGCGCATCGGCCCACGGGGGCTGGCGGCATGCCCATGACCGGCGGTTAGATGGCGGACACATGGACGCCGTACCTCCGCATGCCGCCGCCGGGGACACCCCAACCGCCCCTCCCCTGCTGCGGCTGCGCCTTTTCGGCGGGTTCCGGGTGGAGCGCGACGGCGGTCCGCCGCTCGCCGAGCGCTGGCCTCGGCCCAGCGCCCGCGCCCTGGTCAAACTGCTCGCGGTCACCCCGGGCCACCGCCTCCACCGTGAACAGGCGATGGCCGTCTGCTGGCCCGAGGCGGACCGGCACAGCGCCACCGGCAGCCTGCGGGTGGCGCTGCACGCGGCCCGGCGCGCCTTGGAGCCGGAGCTCGCGCCGCGCGCCGCCTCCTCCTATCTCATCGGCGAGGGCGCGCTGCTGCGGCTCGACCCGCGCACGGTGTGGATCGACGCGGACCACGCCGAGACGCTCGCCGAGGCCGCGCTCGGCGGCGCCCGAAGTGTCCAACTCGCCGCCGCACTGGACGCGTTCAGCGGCGAGCTGCTGCCCGAGGACCGCTACGCCGACTGGGCCGAGGCCCGCCGCGAACGGCTCTCGCTGCTGCGCCGACGGGTACTGCTCGCCCTCGCCGAGGCCCATCTGTCCGAAGGCGACCCGGCGAGTGCCGCGGTCGCCGCGGAACGGGCGCTGGCCACCTCGCCCGCCGAGGAACCGGCCCACCGGCTCCTGATGGCGGCGTATCTGCGGCAGGGGCTGCGGCGGAAGGCGGCACACCAGTACCACCTGTGCCGCGCGGCCCTCGACGCGGAGCTGGGGGTGCGGCCGGGCCCGGAGACCGAGCGCCTGCACCAGGCGGCCCTGGACGACTCGGCCCCGGCGGCCCGCACCATGGCCCCCGTGCTCCCGCCCGCGATCCGCACCGCGCCGCCCACTCCGATGCGCGGCCGGGACTCGGTCCTGGCCGCCCTGCTGCGCCCGGCCGGACCGCCGGTCCGGCTGGTCGTCGGCGAGGCCGGGCTCGGCAAGACCCGGCTCGTCGGCGAGGCGGCCCGGCGCAGCGCCGCCACCGGGGCCGCGGTGCTGTGGGGCGCGGGGCACGAGGCCGAGGGGCACACTCCGTACGGCGCGTTCGCCGACGCGCTGGACGGCTGGCTCGCCGACCGGCCGCCCGCCGAACGTGCCCGCACCGGCGCCGAGTACCCCGAACTGGCCGCGCTGCTCCCCTCGTTGGGCCGGGTCCGCGATGTCCTCGACCGCAGCCCCGAGGACGAGCGCGACCGGCTGTTCCGCGCCACGGCGGGCCTGCTCGCCGAGCTGGCCGCCGAGCGCCCGGTCCTGGTGGTGCTCGACGATCTGCACGCCGCCGACACCGGTTCCTGCCAGCTCCTGAGCCATCTCGCCCGGCGCACCGCGGCGAGCGGCGCGGACCTGCGGTTCGCGGTGACGTACCGCGAGGAGGAGCTGTCCGGGGCCGATCCGCGCCGCACGGGCATCGATGCCCTGGTCCGCCAGGGACTCGCCCGCACCGTGCGGTTGAGCCGGCTCGACCGCGCGGCCTGTCTGGCGGTGGCGGCCGACGCGCTCCGCCTGACCACGGGCACGGCCGAGAGCGGGCTCGGCCGGGTGTGGGAACTCTCCCTCGGCAACCCGCTGTTCGCCGTCGAGCTGGCCCAGGTCCTCGGCGACGGCACCCCGCCCGACCGGCTGGGCGCGCCGGAGGGGGTGCGGCAGCTGGTGGGCGCGCGGCTGGCCCGGATCGGCGGGGCCGCCCGCCGGATGGTCGAGGTGGTGGCGGTCGCGGGCGGCGAGGCCCCGCTCGCCGAGGTCCTCGATGTCGCGGCGCACGGCCTGTTCCCGCCGCTCGGCCCGGCCCAGTGCGCCGAGGCGCTGGACACGGCGGTGGCGGCCTCGCTGATCGCCGAGCGCCCGGTGGTCATCGCGGGCCGCCCGGTGGCCGGTCTGGCCTTCCGGCACCCCCTGGTGCGACTCACCTGCTACGAACGGCTCTCCGCCGTACGCCGCCGGCAGCTGCACTCCGCCTGCGCCGAGGCGGTGCTGCGCAGCCGGCCCGACGCGGTGGACGCGCTCGCCTCCCATCTGGCGCGGGCCGACGACCCCCGGGCGGCGAGCTATCTGCGCGAGGCGGCCGAGCGGGCGGCCGCGCTGTACGCCAACGACACCGCTGACCGCTACTTCCGCGAGCTCATCGCCCGTCTCGGCACGCCGTACGACGGCATGCCGTACGGCGGGACCGATCCGGCGCGCGTCCGGCTCGCACACAGCCAGGTGCTGCGCAGGATGGGGCACTTCGGGGCGGCGGCCGAGACGCTCCGGGACGCCCTCGCCGAGTTCGGGCGGCGGGGCGAGGCGGACCGCGAAGTCCTCGCGGCGGCGCTGCTCGCGGACGTGCTGGCCAAGACGGGCACCCCGGAGCGCGGGGCCGAGGTGCTGCGAGCGTATCCGCCGGGGCCCGGCACCGCGCCCGAACCGGCCGCCCAGCACCACATAGCCCAGGCCGTGGTGCACTTCGTGCTCGGCCGCTACGCCGACGGCCATGCGACGGCCCGCCGGGCCCAGGAGGCGGCCGAGCGGGTAACTGGCCTTCCTGGCACGGGACTTGTGGCCCGCTCGCTCGCGATGCAGGCCACCTGCCTCGGCCTCGGCGGCCATCCCGATCAGGCTCGCGCGGCCGCGGACCGGGCGCTGGCCCCCGCCGAGGCGTACGGCGATCCGACCCTGCTCGCCAATGTGCTGTCCACCCTGCGCGAGAACGCGCGGCGCGAGGGGCGGCTGCGCGACGCCGTCGCCATCGGGGGCCGCGCGCTGGAGCTGGCCGAGCGCTCGGGCGATCCGACGGCCACCTCCTTCGAGCAGGCCAACCTCGCCGAACTCCATCTGCTGCTCGACGAGTTCGAGGCGGCCGAGCGGCACGCCGAGGCGTCGGTGCGGGGCGCCGAGCCGGACGGCGCCTGGTCCCTGCCGTACGCACTGGCCGCGCTGGCGCGGGTGCGGATGCGGGGCGGGGCGCCCGCCTCGGCCGCGGACCTCCTCGACCGGGCGGGGCGGGTCGCCGCCGCCCACCACGACCGCCAGGCGCAGCACGAAGTACGGGCCGCGCTGGGCGAGTTAGCCGATCGCACCGGTCGGGTCAGATGATGCCGAACGGGATCCCGGCGGATGTCGCCGCCTGAGCAATAGGCGCAAAACTCCAGGTCACGACAGGGGTACGAGTTCGACGGGGAACCCGTTGAGCACCGAGGTCCCCGACAGCGGGTCGAGCCGGGATCCGTCGAGCAGCTGGTTGACGTTGACGCCGGGGCGGCCGGCGGCCACGGCGAGCCGGCTGCCGGGCCTGCTGTGCCCCCAGCCGTGCGGCAGGCTGACCACGCCCCTGCGCACGCTGTCGGTGATCTCCACGGGTGCCGCGACCGCTCCCCCGTCCGCCGTGATCCGCACCTCGGCTCCGTCGGCGAGGCCGAGCCGGGCCGCGTCCTCGGGGTGGATCTGGAGGGTGCAGCGGTTGGAACCGCCGTTCAGGGCGGGGATGTTGTGCAGCCAGCTGTTGTTGGAGCGCAGATGGCGCCGGCCGACGAGCACGAGGGAGGCGGGCCGCACTTTGAGGGCGGCGTGCAGCCGGGGCAGATCGGCGGCGATGGGCGCGGGAAGCAGTTCGATCCGCCCGCTGCGGGTCCTGAGGACCTGCGGAAGGCGGGGCTTGAGCGGCCCGAGGTCGATGCCGTGGGGGTGGGCGAGCACTCGTTCCAGGGTGAGCCCGTCCGGGTCGGCGCCGAAGCCGTCCCCGTACGGACCGAGCCTGAGCATGAGGTCGAGGCGGCGCTCGGGGCCGTTCGCGCCGGTGAGCCGGGCGGCGAGCGCCTCGGCGTCCTGGCCGTGCACGGGCGAGTGCGGGTCGGCGACGGCGGTGGCCAGCGCGTGGTCCACGAGCATCGCGTCCACCGCGCCGGGGTCGGCGCCGTGCCGGCCGCTCACGGCGAGCACGAGCCGGGCGTGGATCTCACACTCGTCCATGCGCCCGTCGGCGAGCGGCAGGGCGCGCCGGGTGTAGCGGACCTGGTTGCGGACGGCGAAGGAGTTGAACGTGAAGTCGAAGTGCGCGCTCTGCGAGGGCGGCGGCGGGGGCAGCACGACATCGGCGTGCAGCGAGGTCTCGTTCAGGTACGGGTCGATGCTGACCATGAAGTCGAGCCCGGCCAGCGCCCGGTCGAGCCGGTCCCCGTCCGGCGCGGAGAGCACCGGGTTGGCGGCGCAGGCGATGACCGCGCGGATCTGCCCGTCGCCCGGCGTCTCGATCTCCTCGGCGAGCGCCGCGACGGGCAGTTCGGACTTCGCCTCGGGGTGCCCGCCGACCCGGCTGTGCCAGCGCCCCAGCGCGAAGCCCTTGCCCGGTCCGGCCGGGCGGGGTGCGCGGTCGGTGGCGGAGAGCGGGAAGAGCACGCCACCGGGCCGGTCGAGGTTGCCGGTGAGGATGTTGAGTACGTCGACCAGCCAGCTGGCCAGGGTGCCGTGCTCGACGGTGCAGCTGCCGATCCGGCCGTATACGGCGGCGGTGGGTGCGGCGGCGAGTTCGCGGGCGATGACCCGGATGTCGGCCGGCTCCACGTCGCAGGCCGCTGCGACCGCCTCGGGCGTGAACTCCCTTATCGCACAGGCCAGTTCACCCATCCCTTCGAGCTGTTCGTCGAGGTCGCCCGGCGTGGTGAGCTTCTCCTCGAAGAGCACCTGGGCGATCGAGGCGAGCAGCAGGGCGTCGGTGCCGGGCCGGATCGCGACGTGCCGGTCGGCCAGCTTCGCGGTGCGGGTGCGGCGCGGGTCGACCACGGTGAGCGTGCCGCCGCGCTTGCGCAGGGCCTTGAGCTTGCCCGGGAAGTCGGGGGCGGTGCACAGGCTGCCGTTGGATTCGAGCGGGTTGGCGCCCAGCAGCAGCAGATGGCCGGTGCGCTCCAGATCGGGCACCGGGATGGCCATCGGGTCGCCGAACAGCAGTCCGCTGGCGACGTGCTTGGGCATCTGGTCGAGGGTGCTCGCGGTGAAGATGTTGCGGGTGCCGAGGGCGCGCAGCAGGGCAACCGGATAGAGGGCTCCGGCCATGGTGTGGACGTTGGGGTTGCCGAGCACCACGCCCACCGCGTTGGGCCCGTACTGCTCGGTGATGGGCCGCAGCCGGGCCGCGATCAGGTCGAAGGCCTCGGCCCAACTGGCCTCCTCCAGTACGCCGTTGCGGCGTACGAGCGGCTTGCTGAACCGGTCGGGGTCGCTGTCGACCTCCCCGAAGGAGGCGCCCTTGGGGCAGATGAACCCCTGGCTGAACACGTCGTCCACGTCTCCCCGGGCGCCGGTGACCCGGCCGCCCTCCAGGGTGAGGCTGAGCCCGCAGGTGGCTTCGCAGAGCGGGCAGATACGCAGGGCGGTGCGGGACATTCGTCCTCCCAGGGCGGCGGCGCGCGGGCTTCGAGCATACCGACCGGTAGGCATGTGCGGGAGGTCCCGGCCGGATCAGTCCAGGCTCCGGGCGAGGTAGGCGTGCAGCAGCTCCCGGGTCTGGGCGACGATGTGGGGGTCGCCCTGCGGGTCCGTGCGGAAGGCGAGGCGCAGGGTGGCATCGGCCGCCTCCACGGCGACCAGGATGACCCGGCGCAGCTCCGCGTCCGGGGTGCGGCCGAACTGGGCCGGGAGGAGTTCGGCGAGGCGGTCGGCGAGGATGTGGTTGGCGTCGGACGCCGGGTCGGGCACCGGCTGCGGGCCGCCGAAGTCGACCAGGTTGAATCCGGGCACCGTCTGTTTCAGGACGAGGTACTCGTCCAGGACCGCGTCGACGGCGCCCCGCCAGTCGGCCGCCTCGATCGTCTCCAGACGGGCGTTGATCATGCCGGCGTAGCGGTCGAGGTTGCGGGCGGCGAGCGCTTCGGCCATGGCCCGCTTGTTGCCGAAGAAGCGGTAGACGGACCCGATGGGCACGCCCGCACGCTGGGCCACGGCCCGCGTGGACAGTTCTTCGTAGCCGGTCTCGTCGAGGAGTTCGGCGCAGGCGTCGAGTATCCGGGACAGCCGCTCGGCGCTGCGCTGCTGCACGGGCGCGCGACGGAGGTTCGCGTGGACATCAGGAGCAGGAGGCACGGGCCCATCATGCCCGGCCGGGCCGGTTTTCCCGTTGACGCGTCCGCATCGTAATCCTACGGTGGAGCATAGGATTCCAGCACTGCAAGCAGGAGAGCGGACGATGACGACGACAACCGGCGAACAGGCGAGGAAGACCGCGGAAGGACTTGCCTACTCCCGCGGCTTCGGCAACGAGCACAGCTCGGAGGCCGTCCCCGGCGCCCTCCCGCTCGGCCGCAACACCCCCCAGCGCGCCCCGCTCGGTCTGTACGCGGAGCAGCTCAGCGGCAGCGCCTTCACCGAGCCGCGCGCCCACAACCGCCGCTCCTGGCTCTACCGGATCCGCCCCTCGGCCGCGCACCCGGCGTTCACCCGCGCCGACAACGGCCACCTCCGGTCGGCGCCCTTCACCGAGACCGTCCCCGACCCGAACCGGCTGCGCTGGAACCCGCTGCCCGAGCCCCCGGCGGGCACCGACTGGCTGGCCGGCCTGTGGACCCTGGGCGGCAACGGCGACGCCACCCAGCGCACCGGCATGGCAGTGCACCTCTACCACGCCAACTCCTCCATGGAATCTAGGGTGTTCAGCGACGCGGACGGCGAGCTCCTGATCGTCCCCGAGCGCGGCGGCCTGCTGCTTCGCACCGAGCTCGGCCTGCTCGCCGCCCGCCCGGGCGAGGTCGCCCTGATCCCGCGCGGCGTCCGCTTCCGGGTCGAGCTCCTGGACGAGAGCGCACGGGGCTATGTGTGCGAGAACTACGGCCGGCCCTTCCAGCTCCCCGACCTCGGCCCGATCGGCGCCAACGGCCTCGCCAACGCACGGGACTTCCGGGCGCCGGTCGCCGCGTACGAAGACCCCGAAAACACTGAGGGACCGGTCGAGGTCGTCAACAAGTTCTGCGGCAACCTCTGGACCGCGACGTACGACCACTCCCCGCTGGACGTGGTCGCCTGGCACGGCAACCACACGCCGTACGTATACGACCTGCGCACCTTCAACGTCATCGGCACCATCAGCTACGACCACCCCGACCCGTCGATCTTCACGGTGCTCACCTCGCCGTCCGACACCCCGGGCCTGGCCGGAGTCGACTTCGTGGTGTTCGCGCCGCGTTGGCTGGTCGGCGAGGACACGTTCCGGCCGCCGTACTTCCACCGCAACGTGATGAGCGAGTACATGGGCCTCATCGAGGGCGCGTACGACGCGAAGGCCGAAGGCTTCGTGCCGGGCGGCGGCTCGCTGCACAACATGATGTCGGCGCACGGCCCGGACCGGGAGACCTTCGACCGGGCGAGCGCCGCCGAGCTGAAGCCGCAGAAGATCGACGACGGGCTCGCCTTCATGTTCGAGACGCGCTGGCCGGTCACCGCCACCGGGCAGGCGGCGACGGCCGGACACCTCCAGCAGGGCTACGACGAGGTGTGGCAGGGTCTTCAGCGCCACTTCCGCTCCTGAGCACCACCTGATACGGAATCCCCTGTGACCTCCTCCTTCGCACCCGACTCGCTGGTCCTGAACCGGAAGCTGCCGCTCTGGTACCAGGTGTCCCAGTCGCTGCGCGCCTCGATACTGGGCCGCTCCCCCGACGCCTCGCTGCGGCTGCCCACCGAGGAGCGGCTCGCCGCGCACTACGGGGTGAGCGTGCTCACGATGCGCCAGGCGCTCAAAGAGCTGGAGGAGGAGGGCCTGATCAGCCGGCACCGGCGGCGCGGCACGTTCATCGAGCCCGCCGCCCGGCGGGCCTCGCCGGTCCGGCTGCTCGGCTCGATCGACGCGATCGTGGCCCAGCAGTCGGGCGAGCGGACCACGATCCTGGGCCACGGCCCGGAGCCGGTGCCCGGGGAGCTCGCCGAGTACTTCCCCGGGCGCGCGGAGGTCGTGGCGTACCGGCGGCTGCGGTGCGACGGCGAGAGCGGCGAGCCCACCAACTGGGCGCACAACGCGGTGCGTCCGGAGGTGGCCGACCGGATCGACCTCGCCGATCTGGAGCGCTGGCCGATGACGAAGGTGCTGCGGGACGCGGTCGGGGTGGACATCAGCCGCATCACGGACACCGTGGAGGCCCGCCTCGCCGACCCGGTCACCGCCGACCTGCTCCAAGTGCCGCTGCTCTCACCGATCCTGCACTACACGGGCGTCACCTACGACGGCTCGGGCCAGGTGGTCGATGTCGCCCGGATCCACTACCGCGGCGACCGCTTCGCGTTCTCGGTGACGGTCGAGGCCCGCTGATACGGGGAGCGTGCGTTACTAAGCGGTCTTGTGGAAGTCCAGTGCGGTACGGCGCCCTGAAGGGGCGCGGGGCTGTGACATCGTGCGGCTCCGCCGTGTGGGCGCGACCAGCCTCCCCCAAGCTCTCAACTTCGTTCGAGCAGGGGGACCCCCATCGGCCCGCAGCCGACGAACGCCACTACCCGCGGCGCGCTTAGCATGCTGGCTGTGAGCGATGACGCGCCTCTTCTGGCGGACCTGATGCCCTGGTCGGTGGCTCCGCTGCGGCTGGGGCGCGACTGGGTGGTGGCGCCCGACGAGCGGACGCTGCGCTCCCGCTGGGAGCTGCTCGTGCGGTCCGAAGGAGCCGAGCGGGAGCGGCTGTTCGGCCCGAGCCGGGCCCGTACGCTCCGCTCCGCGGTCGCCGCGCTGCCCGGCCGGGCCGCCGGCACCGGCCCGTTCGCACAGGAGCGGGGCCCCTGTCCGGCGCCGGTCCGCATCCAGCACGGGCCCTTCGACGAACAGTGGCTGATACCGGACCAGCGGCTGATCGACGCCGCCCGGCCCGAGCTGTGGCGGGTCGCGGACGAGCGACAGCTCTTCGTGGTCGAGCAGGGGTACGTACCGAAGGAAGCCGGTCCCGCGGTGACCGTCTCGGCGGTGCTGCCCGACGGCCGCTCCCCCGCCGGGCGTCCGGGCCGCATCCGCCCGCTGCACCGCCGCCCCGGCGGCCTCGAACCGAACCTCGCCCCGGGCCTGCTCGCCTTCCTCCGCGCGACGTACGGGAGCGATGTGGCGGCCGCCGATGTGCTCGCCTGGATCGTGGCGGCCGCCCGGCCGGGCGCCGCGGGCTGCTCGGTCCCGCTGAGCGCTGACCCTCAACTCTGGTCCGCCGGAGTCGAGTTGGGGCGGCAGATGTGCACGGTGATGGTGCGCGGGGCGCGCAGCGGCGAGAAGCCCCGGCTGCCCGGCGGCCGGCGCCCGTACGTGCGGGCCGCGCTCCCGGCCCGCCCGCGGGAGCTCTGCTACGACGCCGAGGAGGAGACCCTGCACGTGGGCGACGGCCGGATCTCACCGGTGCCGCGGCAGGCCTGGGAGTTCCAGGTGGGCGGGGTGCGGATGCTGGAGCTGTGGTTCCAGCGCCGTACGGAGCCCGCCGAACCGGGCACGCTGGGCGCGGTCGGGCCGGCGAGCTGGCCGCAGGAGTGGACCTCCGACCTGCTCGAACTGATCACGGTGCTCGCCCTGCTGGCCGAACTGCGCCCGCGGCAGGCCGAGTTGGCGACCGGACCGGGCCTCACCCGCGAGCACCTGGTCTCGGCCGGGGTGCTTCCGGTGCCGGCTGCCGCGCGCCGCCCGGCCTCCGTGTTCGACCACCACGAGGAGGGCCCGGGCGGGCAGTTCGCGCTGATCTGAGGACGCGTCAGCCGGCGTATTCCGTGAGGTCGATGGTGTGGATGTGCTGCGGGGTCTTGTACACCGGGTGCGTCGTCTCGCTCGCGAGGTCCATGCCGAGCTTGCGCGAGATGTTCTCGGACGCGGTGTTGCTCAGGTGCGTGATGCTGATGACCCCGTCGAGTCCGCGGTCCTGAAGGGCGAACTCCAAGGTGGCGTGGGCGGCTTCGGAGGCGTACCCCTGACCCCAGAACGGCCGACCGAGGCGCCAGCTGATCTGCACGTCGGGCACGCCCTCCGGCTGGAACTCGGGCACCGACAGACCGGCGAAGCCGATCAGCTCACCGGAGGCGAGCAGTTCGACGGCGAAGAGACCGAAGCCCTCCTCGTCCCACTCCTCCTCCCAGCTCTCGATGTCCTCGGCGGTCTGCTCCAGATCGCGGACCGAGCCGTCGCCGATCCAGCGCATGACTTCCGGGTCGGCGTTGATCTCCGCCATGGGGACGAGGTCGTCGTCGGTCCATCGGCGCAGGACGAGGCGGGGGGTGCGGATCTCGGTCATGGGGCCATCCTGCACGGATCCGGGGCCGAGCCGGAAATCGGCGAGCGCGGAGTGTCCGGCCATGATGCGCCGGACACCCCCTAGCCCGCGAAGCCGTTGAGCGTCCTGGTCAGCGCCCTGTCGAACACCGCGTCCAGATCGATCGGGCCCGAGTCCTCCGCGAAGGCCGCGGCCAGGTGGGGGTAGCGGCCGGTGGAGACCTGGCTGAAGAGGTAGGCGATCCGCACGCCCTGCTCCTGCTCCGCGGACCACGGCAGGGAGCGGGTCCGCTCGGCCGTGGAGATCTCGTTGGCGACGTACGCGGTGACGACGCCGTTCACCGAGGCGATCAGCTCCATCTTCGTCCCGGACCTCGCCTCCAGCGGTTCGAGGCAGCCCATGCAGTGCTCCAGGTAGCGCAGCGCGTTCGGGCTGAAGCCGTACACCGGGGACATCAGCCCCGGCACCCACGGGTGGCGGTGCATCAGCGCCCGGGTCTGGTGCGCGAGGCCGAGCATGTCGGCCCGCCAGTCCCCGGTCGGCGCGCTCAGCTCGTACTCGGCGCTGACCGCGTCCACCATCAGCTCGTACAGGTCCTCCTTGCGCGGGACGTAGTTGTACAGCGACATCGTTCCGCAGCCCAGCTCGGCCGCGACCCGGCGCATGGAGACCGCGTCGATGCCGTCCGCGTCCGCGATCCGCACGGCGGCGGCCGCGATGTCGGCACGGCTGAAAGCGGGCCTGGGGCCCCGTCCGGCGCGCTTGGGGCGCGCCCAGATCACTTCTGGTTCAGCAGGTCGCCCTGCCATGGATCATCACCTCGCCCACCATCGTAGTTACGTACGCCGTACGTAGTGCGGTACGGTGGGCCGCATGACAACTACGTACGCTGTACTTAGTGAAGGTCTGGAGAAGCGCTTCGGCGAGGTCCACGCGCTGCGCGGCCTCGATCTGGCGGTCGCCGAAGGCACCGTCTGCGGGGTGCTCGGCCCCAACGGCGCGGGCAAGACCACCGCCGTGCGGCTGCTGACCACGCTGCTCGCGCCGGACGCGGGCTCCGCGCGGGTCGCCGGGCACGACGTGGTGCGCGAGCAGGACGCGGTGCGCCGGGCGATCGGTGTGACCGGCCAGTCCACCTCGGTCGACGTCGAACTCACCGGGCGGCAGAACCTCCAGCTCTTCGCCAAGCTGCACGCCCTGCGCGGCGCGGCGGGCCGGACCCGCGCCGCCGAGCTCCTGGAGCAGTTCGAGCTGATGGACGCGGCTGACCGGGCGGTCGGCACGTACTCCGGCGGCATGCGGCGCCGGCTCGACCTTGCCGCGAGCCTGCTCACCCGCCCCCGCGTGCTCTTCCTGGACGAGCCGACCACCGGTCTCGACCCGCAGAGCCGCAACCAGATCTGGGCGGCCGTGCGCGCCCTGACGGCCGAGGGCACCACGGTGCTGCTCACCACCCAGTACCTGGAGGAGGCCGACCAGCTGGCCGACGACATCGTGCTGATCGACCGGGGCCGGGCCGCGGTCACCGGCACCCCCGCCGAACTCAAGGCCAGGATCGGTTCGTACGCCCAGGTCGTGCTCGCCGACGAGGGAGCGATGCCCCAAGCGGCTGCCGTGCTCGACCAGTTGACCGGGAACGAGCCCCAACTCGACGCCGGGAGAAGAACGGTGGGCGCGGTCTCGGTCGACCCGACGCTCACCCTGCCCCGTATCGTCCGCGAACTGGACGCGGCCGGGGTGCCGATCCTGGACGCGAGTCTGCGTCCGCCCACCCTCGACGAGGTCTTCCTGCGCCTCACCGGCGCCGCCGACACCCGCAAGGAGCTGGTGACATGAGTTCGCTCGGCTACGACAGCTCGGCCATGCTCGGCCGCCAGCTCCAGCGCATCAGGCACGCGCCCGGCGTGCTGATCCTCACCCAGACCATGCCGATCACCATGCTGCTGTTCTTCGGCTACGTCTTCGGCAGCGCGCTCGCCATGCCGGGCGGCGAGTACCGGGCCTATCTGGTGCCCGGGCTCCTGGTGGCGACGGCTGCGGGCGGCCTGATGACCGGGATGTTCCAGGCCGCGCAGGACTCCCACCGCGGGGTGATGGACCGGCTGCGCACGCTGCCGATGAGCCGGGCCGCGGTGCCGGTCGGCCAGGCCGCGGCCGACCTGCTGACCACCGCGCTCGGCATGATCCCGCTGATGGTCGTGGGGCTCGCGGTGGGCTGGCGGATCGACAGCGGTCCGCTCGGCGCGCTCGGCGCCTTCGGACTGCTGATGCTGCTCCGCCTGGCGACCACCTGGGCGGGCTTGTTCCTGGGGCTGCTGACGCAGAGCGAGGAGGCCGCCGGGCAGCTGGGTTCGGCCACCTTCATCCTGCCGCTGCTCTCGAACGCGTACATCCCCACCGGCAACCTCCCCGGCTGGCTGCGCACGATCGCCGAGTGGAACCCGATCAGCGCGGTCGCCTCCGCCGTCCGCGACCTCTGCGGCAACTCCTCGCCCGCCGCGGACGCGGCCTGGCCGGTCGCCCACCCGGTCGCGGGCTCGCTCGCCTGGTGCGCCTTCCTGCTGCTCGTCTTCGTGCCACTGGCCGTACGCCGCTACGCGCACTCCGGCCGCTGAGCACCCGCGCGGGGTGACAAGGGCGGTCCGCACGCGATAGGTACGGCTGTCATGAGCACTCAGCCACTGCCCCTCGCGGGAATCACCGTCGTCGCCGTCGAACAGGCCGTATCCGCACCGTTCGCGACCCGGCAGCTCGCCGACCTCGGCGCCCGCGTCATCAAGGTCGAGCGCACCGACGGCGGCGACTTCGCCCGCGGCTACGACACCGCGGCCCGCGGCCTCGCCTCGCACTTCGTATGGTGCAACCGGGGCAAGGAGTCGGTGGCCCTCGATCTGAAGGACCCGCGCGGTCTGGACGTTCTGCACCGGCTGATCGCGGACGCGGACGTGTTCGTGCAGAACCTGGCGCACGGGGCGGCGGCCCGGCTCGGCCTGGACGCGGCGACCCTGTGCGCCACGCATCCCCGGCTCGTCGCGGTGGACATATCCGGGTACGGAGCCGGAGGTCCGTACGCGCACAAGCGGGCCTACGACATGCTGGTGCAGTGCGAGGCGGGTCTGGTGTCGGTCACCGGGACGCCGGAGCAGCCCGTCAAGGCCGGGATCCCGGCCGCCGACATCGCGGCCGCCATGTACGCCTTCTCGGGCGTCCTGGCGGCCTTGGTGCGGCGCGGCACGACCGGCCGGGGCGGCCCGGTGGAGATCTCGATGCTGGAGGCGCTCGCCGAATGGCTGGGGCATCCGCTGCACCACGTGATGCACGGGGGTACGGAGCCGGCGCGCACCGGCGTCGCACACGCCGTGATCGCGCCCTACGACGCCTATGCGACGGCGTGCGGCGGACAGGTGCTGCTGTCCGTGCAGAACGACCGGGAGTGGCGGCGGCTGGCCGAACACGTCCTGGATCAGCCCGAGTTGGCGGATGATCCAGCCTTCGCGGCCAATGCGGCAAGGGTGGCGAACCGGGAGAAGACGGATGCGGTGGTGGCGCGGGCGCTGGCCGCGCTGACCGCCGCCGAAGCCGTCGGCCGGCTCGAATCCGCGGGGATCGCCTGCGCCCGGCTCAACACGGTCGGCGATGTCGCCGGGCATCCGCAGCTGGCGGCACGCGATCGCTGGCGGGAGGTGGAGTCACCGGTGGGGCCGCTGCGGGCCCTGCTGCCGCCCATCAATCTGGGCGGCGGTCAAGAAGCTCGGATGGGTGCGGTGCCCGCGCTCGGCGAGCACACCCGCGCAACACTGCGAGCCCTGGGAATGACGGACGAGCAGTTGGCAGAGCTGCGCCGGGACGGCGTGATCGCCTGAGCGCGGTTCGTATGCTGTCGGGAGTGGGTTCAGCCGCGGCTGCCGAAGAGCGAGCGGCGCAGCCGCCGCAGCGGCGCGAAGAGCGAGACGCGAGCGCTCTTGCTCTTGCGGGTGTGCGCAATGTCACGCGAGGTCAGCTCGCGCATCAGCAACGTGGCCTCGGCCGCCTCGCGCTGCGGGACGGCAGGGCCGCCGAGCACCGAGAGATGGCGGTCGAGCCGCGAGCTGGTCGCACTGCTCCCGCAGGTGATGGCAGGGACTCGCGCCCTGCTGCGCACTGTTATCTGTTCCATGTCACTCCCCACCCGTACGAGGGCACCCGGCCCCGGGCAGGGTAACCCTATCGCCCCCGCATCACACTCGTGTATCCCGGTGGCAGGATTCACCTTGAGGGGCCGCAGGTTGACGATTACTCTCCGAATACAGTTGATTCCAGGGCGAGTTGGACAGATCTCTGACTGCCCATCACGCAGCGTCGTGACCCGTGTTCGCACTGAGTGCGGATTGCCGTTCAAGGGGGCGGCAGCGGCGCGGCCCTGAGCTAACTTGGAAGGGTTTCTCCGCCGCGGACGGGAGGCTCGCCGGTGAGCGAAGTGCCGGGCAGTGAGCAGCGATTGATCGCGGGGCGCTACCGGCTCCTCTCCCCGCTGGGCCGGGGCGGCATGGGTGTGGTGTGGCGCGGGCGGGACGAGGTCCTGGGGCGCGAGGTCGCGGTCAAGGAGGTCCTGGCCCCGGCCGCCCTGGACACCCCCGACGTCCGGCGGCTGTACGCGCGCCTGGAGCGCGAGGCCTGGGCCGCGGCCCGGATCACGCACCGCAATGTGGTGACGGTGTACGACGTGGCCACCGAGGACGGCCGGCCGTGGATCGTGATGGAGCTGGTGCGCGGCCTCGCCCTGTCCGACGTGCTGGACTCGGAGGGCCCGATGGGGCCGAGACGCGCCGCGCACATCGGCGCCGAAGTGCTCGCGGCACTGCGCGCCGCGCACGGGGCGGGGGTGCTGCACCGCGATGTGAAGCCGGGAAACGTGCTGCTCGCCAATGACGGCCGGGTGGTGCTGACCGACTTCGGCATCGCGATGGTGGCGGGCACCTCGACGCTCACCCTGACCGGCGAGGTCGTCGGCTCGCCCGAATTCCTGGCTCCCGAACGGGCGTTGGGGCGTACGCCGGGTCCCGCTTCGGACCTGTGGTCGCTCGGTGTGCTGCTGTACGCGGCGGTCGAGGGCAATTCGCCGTTCCGGCAGGAGACCCCGCTGTCCACGCTGCGGGCGGTGGTCGACGAGGAGCTGCCGCCACCGCGCCGGGCGGGCCCGCTGGCCCCGGTCATCGAGGGACTGCTGCGCAAGGACCCGGCCGGGCGGCTGTCGGCGGAGCAGGCCGAGCACCAGCTGCGGGTGGTGGCGGCGGGCGGCACGGTGCGGGCCCCGCAGGGGCGGTCCGAGGCGACGACGGTGGCGACCGGGCCGCCGGGAGCACCGCCGGCCCCGGTGCCGACGCTGCCCGCGGCCCCGTCCGGCGGCGGCCCGGCCACCACCACGGCGCGGCCCGCCGGGCGGCGGCGGAACACCGGGGCCGCCCTGCTCGTCGGGATCCTGGTGCTGCTGCTCGCGCTCGGCTGGCTCATCTACGCGCTGGTGCGGGCCAACGAGCGGGGTGGCAAGGCGAGTTCATCGACCAGCGGCGCGCCCGCGCCGTCCGTGTCGCACTCCTCCGGGGTGCCGCGCCCGTCCGGAGGCGGGAGTTCACCCGCCGCCTCGCCCGCCACCGGCGGCGCGAGCCCCTCGTCCTCGCCCGCGCAGTCGGTGGAGGTCACCCTGGAGGCGGTGCGCGGGAGTTACGACGGTGCGTGTCCGGCGCCGAGCGCGTCGGCGCCCGCGATGGTCGCCGTCTTCACCGTGGGGCGCACGCCGGCGGATGTGGAGTACCGCTGGGTCACCCGGGACGGCCAGTCCTCCGACCCCGGCTGGAAGACGCTCTCGTTCGCCTCGGGCGGGCCGGGGACCCGGCAGGTCGCGCACACCGAGTCGCCCGCCCAGAGCGGCTCCACCGAGCTCCGTGTCGAGGTGCGGTCCCCGGCCCGGGCCGCGTCCAACCCCGTTGCGTACACGGTCACTTGCGAGAAGGGGACCCCGACGGGCGGGGCCTCCTCCTCGCCGGGGCCGACGGGCTCGCCGTACTCGCCCGCCGGCTGAGCGATGTCAGGCCGCGTCGGCGAAGGTGGGCAGGTAGGCGCCCGACTGTCCGGCGGCGGTGGGGTGGTAGGACTCGCTGATGTTGGTCCACACGACGCTGTTGAGCCACGGGCTGTCGGAGCAGATCTCGTGTCCGGTGAAGGCCGGTACGACATCCGCGAAGGTGAAGCCGTGGTCGGCGGCGCGCTTCGCGGTCACCGAGTTGAGCTCGTCGGCGCCGCCGTTGATCGCCGAGCGGGACGTCTCGCTGAGCCCGGCGAAGCAGTTGCCGCCGATCTTGTAGAAGTGCGGGTAGCCGATGACGACGACATGGGCGTTGGGGGCCTTGGCTCTGATCGCCGAGTACACCGAGTCGAGCAGCCCCGGCAGCGTCGAGTCGACGTAGGCGCGGGCCGCCGCCACCTTGCTGAGGCAGGTGGACTCCGAGTACAGGACGCAGTTGGTCATGACGTCCGAGAACCCGGCGTCGTTGCCGCCGATGGTGATGGAGACGAGGTCGGTCGAGGAGTCGAGCGGGTCGAGCTGGCTCGACGTCACATCACCCGTACGAGCGCCGGAGCAAGCGGTGAAGTCGAACGAGGCGGGTGAATTCGCTGCCGCCCACAGTGCCGGGTAGGCCCTGGTGGAGCGTTTGCAGCTGCCGCTCGAACTGTCGTAGCTGCCGGCTCCGACGCCGGACGAGTACGAGTCGCCGAGGGCCACATAGTGGGATCCGGCCGTCTGGGTTGCTGCTGCGGCCACGCCGGCCCCGGTGAGGGAAAGCGCGACTGCCAGCACGAGCGCCCATGCATACGCCGCGATTCGGGACAGTTTCATGGAACCTCCTATAGCGGGGTTTCCGCCACGGCAGTGGTACCAGCCACCACGGACCGCGGGAAGTGTCCATGCCAAGAACGCCGGACGGACATCTCCGTATATCTGACGATCCGTCAGCAACCCACGAGTAATCCTTCACCGGAGCACCACACTCCGCTGACCCACCGTCAACACCCGTTCACCGCAAGCGAATCGGCGTCTTGACGGGACTGTCCGGACTGCGCCACATTGAAGCCCCGCATCCGGCGCATCGGGGGGAACCGTCGCCAATGCAGACCATCAGTGACAGACCGGCGGTGCACGCCTCGGCGGGTACCGATCTGCTGCCCGTACTCGCGGGAGCGGCACTCGCCGCCTCGGCCGCGGGGTCCGTCCTGGCCATCACCGGCCTGAACTCACCCTTGCGCGCACCGCTCGCGCTCTTCTTCCTGGTCTCCGCGCCCGCCGAGGCGGGCGCATTCGCGCTGCGCCGACTGGAACCGCTCGGTCGCGCGGTGGCGTCGATATCAGGAGCAGTACTCATCGATCTGCTGACCGCCGAAAGCATGGCGGCTCTGCACCTGTGGTCGGTCCGGAGCGGCGTCACGGCAGTTGGCGTGATCAGCCTTCTCCTATTCCTGCTGGGAACGGGAGCGAATCGCTCCGGACGCGATCGTGAAAGTAAGACCAAAAACACCGAAACGCGAGGCCTCGGTTGAGGTCTTGCCCTACAGTCCTAACCATCAATACCGTCTTACATCCACCCGCATCGGTCCATCAGGTATAGCGACGCAAGGGGAGGGCTCGAGCGTCACGATGGGTGCCGGAGCGGGGCGCGGTAGGGGGGTGCCGTGCCCGGTCTTCGCCATGCGCGGACCGGCACACGGGCCGCGCGGCCAGCAAAGCCAGCTCGCCCAATGAGTACGGTGTTTCATGCCGTCATGACCGGGGTGAGAACCCCCCTTTCGTAACCGGAAACTCATCCGGACCACCCGGGGGCGGGCGGTCCACCGGACGAGAGGGACAGAGACTCATCATGACTTCTTCGGTGCGCCCGGCCGTGCCGGGCCAAGATCAATTAATCTCGGATTCGCCGAATGTCCACGCGGCGGCCGGCGCGGACAACCGAATACCAGCTGAGTACCGGCCGGTTTCGGCGAATCTCGCCATTGCACCGCCGGTGAGCGTGGTCATCCCGGCCATGAATGAGGCCGAAAACCTTCCGTATGTGTTCAAGACACTTCCGGACTGGATCCACGAAGTGGTCCTGGTCGACGGTAATTCCACCGACGACACCGTACGGGTCGCCCGCGAACTGTGGCCCGACGTCAAGGTCGTCAAGCAGGTCGGAAAGGGCAAGGGCGACGCCCTCATCAGCGGCTTCGCGGCCTGCACCGGAGACATCATCGTCATGGTCGACGCGGACGGCTCGGCGGACGGCGAGGAGATCGTCAGCTACGTCTCCGCACTGGTCGGCGGCGCCGACTTCGCCAAGGGCTCCCGCTTCGCCAACGGCGGCGGCACCGACGACATGACCCCGATCCGCAAGCTCGGCAACGCGGTCCTGTGCGGCATCGTCAACCGCAAGTTCGGCGCCCGCTACACCGACCTCTGCTACGGCTACAACGCCTTCTGGCGGCACTGCCTGGACAAGATCGTCCTGGACTGCTCCGGGTTCGAGATCGAGACCCTGATCAACATCCGGATCGTCAAGGCGGGCCTGCGCGTCCAGGAGGTCCCGAGCTACGAGTACAACCGGATCCACGGCGTCTCCAACCTCAGCGCGGTGCGTGACGGCATCCGCGTCCTGAAGGTGATCCTCAAGGAGAAGGCGGTGCCCCGCGCACACCGCCGCACCCAGGCGGTCTTCCTGAACACACGCCGGGGAGGGGTGTCTTGACGGAGCATCACTTCTCCGTGGTGGTCTGCGTGTACACCGAGGACCGCTGGGAGGACATCCTCGCGGCGGTCTCCTCGGTGCGCACGCAGTCGCTGCCCGCCCTGGAGACGCTGCTGGTGGTGGACCACAACGAGCGGCTCCTGGAACGGCTCCGAGCGGAGTTCAAGGACCTCGCGGCCGCCGGGGAGGTGCGGGTGCTCGCCAACGCGGGCCCCCGCGGCCTCTCGGCCGGCCGCAACACCGGAATCGCCGCCGCCCGGGGCGAGTTCGTGGCCTTCCTGGACGACGACGCCGTGGCCGAGCGGGACTGGCTGCGCCACTTCGCCGAAGGGTACGGCGACCTCCGGGTGATGGCGGTCGGCGGCCGGACGATGCCCGCTTGGGCCTCGGGGCGCCGGCCCGCCTGGTTCCCGGAGGAGTTCGACTGGGTCGTCGGCTGCACGTACCGGGGCCTGCCACCGGGCCGGGTGGTGGTGCGCAACGTCCTCGGCGGCAACGCCTCCTTCCGCAAGTCCGCGTTCGACGCCGCGGGCGGCTTCGCCACCGGCATCGGCCGCGACGGGGACAAGCGGCCGCTGGGCTGCGAGGAGACCGAGCTGTGCATCCGGCTCGCCAAGGCGCTGCCCGGCGCCGTACTGCTCATCGACGACCGCTCGGTGATCCACCACCGGGTGCCCCCGGCCCGCGAACGCTTCGGCTACTTCCGCGCCAGGGCGTACGCGGAAGGCCTCTCCAAGGCCCTGGTGGCCCGAAGTGTCGGATCAGGCAAGGGACTTGAGTCCGAGCGCCGCTACACGACCCGGGTCCTTCCGGCCGGTGTCGTGCGCGGGGTGCGGGACGCGGTGCTCGGCCGGGCCGGTGGCGCGGGGCGCGCGGGCGCGATCGTGACCGGCGTCGCGGTGGCGGCCGGCGGCTATCTGCTCGGCACTGTGCGGGCCCGCCGGAACGGGGTGAGCTTCCAGGTGGCTCCCATCGAGCACGCGGGGACCGGCGAGAGCGAGGAGGACGAAGCGGCATGACGGCTACGGGAACGGGGCCCGTGCCCATCCTGATGTACCACGCGGTGGCGCACCGCCCCGCGAAGGCGGCGTACGGCCTCTCCGTCTCGCCGGACGCCTTCGCGGACCAGATGGAGCTGCTCGCCGAGCTGGGGTTCACCCCCATCACCACGGCGCAGCTGGCGCACGCCTGGCGCACGGCGGGAGCGCTTCCACGCCGTCCCGTCCTGATCACCTTCGACGACGGCTACGAGGGCGTGCACCGCCACGCCCTGCCGGTCCTCGCCACGTACGGCTTCGCCGCCACCCTCTTCGTGTCGACGGGCTGGCTGCGCGGCGCGTACGACGAGGGCGGCGCCCTGGACACCATGCTCGACTGGGACCAGGTGCGCGAACTCGCCGCGGCCGGTACCGAGATCGGCGGGCACAGCCACAGCCATCCGCAGCTGGACCAACTCTCCGACAAGCAGCTCTGGTTCGAGACGCTGCGCTGCAAGGAGATCATCGGCGAGGAGCTCGGCGCGCGGCCGGTCTCCTTCGCCTACCCGTACGGCTACTCCAGCCGCCGGGTGCGGCGCACCGTGCGGGCCGCGGGATTCGAGCAGGCGCTGGCGGTGGGCAACGGGCTCGCCCGGCGGCGCCAGGGACCGTACGCCCTGGAGCGGGTGACGGTCCGGCGCAGCACCGGCATCGACGAGTTCGAGCGGCTCGTCGCGGGCAGCGGCCGCGCCGTCGCGCGCGGCTTCGCAGCGGACCGCGCCCTGACGAAGGGGTACGCGCTGGTCCGCAGGGCCCGGCAGGCCGGGCACAAGCTCGGCGGCGACTGAGAGTCCGTGTCCCAAGATCGACCAGAAGGTGAGCGGTACTCGTGGCTAACGTGACCACCGCCCAGGACCGAAGGACGCCGACCCGGGGGAAGCACCGGGGCGGCACCCCGCTCTTCCGCAACGCCTACGCGCTGATGCTCAACACCGGGATCAGTGCGGTGCTCGGCCTCGGCTTCTGGCTGATCGCGGCCCGGTACTACACCGATGACGCGGTGGGCCAGGGCTCCGCGGCGATCGCCGCGATGAAGTTCCTCGCCGGGATCACCGCGCTCACCCTGACCGGGGCGGTGGCGCGCTTCATCCCGGTGGCGGGCGCCGCCACCGGGCGTCTGGTCCTGCGCACCTATGCGCTGAGCGCGTGCGTCGTCGGCGTGGCCGCGCTGGTCTTCGTCGAGACCCTGGACCTCTGGGGTCCCTCGTACCGCTTCCTGCACGGGCCGTTCAAGGGGCTCGGCTTCATCGCGGCGGTGACGGCCTGGTCCATTCTCACCCTCCAGGACGGCGTGCTCACCGGGCTGCGCAGCGCGTTCTGGGTGCCGGTCGGCAACACCGCGTTCTCCACGGTCAAGCTGCTGCTCCTGGTGGCGATCGCGGCCTCGCTGCCGGCCAGCGGCGTGTTCGTGTCCTGGGTGGCGTCGATCGCGGTGTCCGTACTGCCGCTGGGCTGGCTGGTGTTCCGGCGTCTGGTGCCCCGCCACGTGGAACTCACCGTGCACACCGCACGGCCGCCGAGCTACCGCGAGCTGGGCCGGTTCCTGGCCGGCGACTACACGGGCTCGCTGTTCGCGCTGGCCGTCGTCTACCTCGTCCCCGTGATCGTCGCCTCGCAGATCAGCTCGGCGGACAACGCGTACTTCTACATCACCGCGACGATCGGCGGCACCGTCGAGCTGCTCGCCATCAACATGGGCGCCTCGCTGACCGTGGAGGGCGCGCACGACCCCGAGCGGCTCGGCCGCAACGCGCGCGCCGCGCTGATCCGGATGGTCAAGATCGTGGTGCCGATCTGCGGGTTCATCTTCGCCTTCGCCCCGCACATCCTGCACGTGTTCGGCGAGGGGTACGCCCTGCACGCGACCCCGCTGCTGCGCTGGCTGGTGGTGGGGGCGCTGCTGCGGGTGGTGATCGAGCTGTACTTCGCGGTGCTGCGCGCGCAGAGCCGGACGGTTGGACTGGCCTGTCTCCAGGGCGGGTTGTGCGCTCTGGTGCTGGGCGCCACGCTCGCGCTCCTCGGTCCGCTGGGGCTGACCGGCGTCGGAATCGCGGAGGTCGCGAGCCTGGCAGTGATCGCGTCGGTCGCGGCGGTGAAGCTGTTCGGGGTGCTGCGGTCGGCCCCTGTTCAGCGGGCCAGCCAGCGCACTTCGTAGGCGGCCAGTGGCAGCGGCCTGCCGTCGGCGTTCGCGTCGACGGCACGGCCGAGGGTGTTGACGACGAGCAGGTCCTTGTCGCTCGCCAGCACCCGGACGCCGGCCGGCTCGGCGGTGACGGTGCGGAACGAGGTGCCCGGCGGGAAGGCCGCGGCGAACTTCGCGATCAGCGCGTACATGGGCAACTCCCGCCCTCCGCCGGCCAGTTGGGTCGGCGTCCACAGGCATCCCGGGCACGGGCCGCTCTGCTCCTGCGGGCTCCAGTAGAAGGCGGCGCTGGTGCCGCCGCGCGCCAGGGCCATCATGCCGACGGCCTGGGTGGCGACGCGCCGCTGCTCGCTCCAGCCGGACTTGTCGGGCTCCACGTAGTACTCGGCCCACCACAGCGGCAGCCCGCCGCTCGCCGTGCGCACCCATGCGCTCACGGCCGTCAGCTTGTCGGTGGCGCCGAAGGCGTCGGGGAGCAGTTGGCTGTCGCGGGTGAAGCTGGCACCGTCGACGACCACGAAATCGGCGCCGGCCTTGTGCGCGTTCCAGTAGGTGAAGGCGTCGAGCACTCGCTGGTCCACCGAGCCCCAGGGGCCCTTGAGGTCGGAGGCGTACGACTTGTCCTTGGGCCCGTAGCTGTCCATGACCAGGTAGGGCCCGCCGACCAGAACGTCCTTGTCGACCTTCTTCACCGCCGTGTAGACCAGGTTGTAGAGCTGGGTGTAGCCCTCGTAGTTCCAGCGCTGGCCGGTATCGTCGTAGAAGCCCTTGAGTTCGTTCCAGACGATGAAGTGCCGTACGTCCGGGTAGCGTTGGGCGACCTTGGCGGCCAGCGCGGCGAAGTCCTTGTAGTGGGTGGGGAGCGGCGCCGACTCCAGGGCCGGCACGCTCCAGTCCGTCTTGCTCGCCCCGGGCCGGCCGCCCTTCATCCAGTCGGGTGCGCAGCACAGCGTGATGACGGGGGTGGCGCCGGTGGAGCGGATGTACTCGATGCGCCGGTCGAGATCGGAGAAGTCGTACGTGCCCGGCGACGGCTCGGGGTTGCCCGCGCCCCAGCCCATCAGCGCCTGGTCCTGCGGCAGGCCCTGCGCGGAGAGCAGTGTGCGGGCGCGGGCCACGGCGTCGTCGGTGCCGGTGTCGGCGCTGTACTGGGTGTGGGTGAAGCCCCAGCCGAGCGCGGGGCCGGTGGCGCTCGTACCGGACGGACCGCCCCGGCCGGTTCTGCCCGGACCGCCGCACATGGTCAGGACGAGCGCGAGCGCGGCGAGGAGTACGACGGCCAGCAGCGCCGCCGTCCTGACCCGGGGCGCCCTGGCGGGCCCGCTGCTCCGAACGGCGGTTCCAGGATGACGTTCCATCACGGGGCAGCGTAGCGGCGGTAGTTGTCATTCCGGCGGGTTTCGCCGGAACGGGTAGGGAACGTCCCCCGAGCGCCAACGGGACAAAGCACGTGCGCGCGCGGGCGGGTTGCCGGATCATGGGCGGCATGTCTAACCCAGAGGCCGCGCTGCCGATCCGGCTGACCGTGGACGACAGCGATGCGCCGTCCGATGTCGTCGACGCGCTCTTCCTCGGCCGCTTCGCCACGGGCGAGCAGCCGTTCTCGCACAGTTCCTCCATAGACCGGGTCAAGAAGGGCTTCAGCCTGCTGCCGCCCGGTGCGAAGGTGCTGCGCGCCGCCCGCGACGACGACCGCAGTGCGACGCTCGCCGAGGGCGAGGGCTGGACGGTGCTGGTCTCGCGCTGGAGCCGGGGCGCGGACGTGACGGTGACCGCGACCAGCGAGGAACTGGCCGAGCAGATACTGAAGCAGGCCACCGAGGGCGCCGAGGACGAGCCGGAGCCGCAGCCGGAGAACGTGACGATGGGCTTCTGGTACGTGTCGCCGCGGCGCGGCCCGCACCGCACCACCCGGCAGATCTCGGCGGGCACCTGGGAGGAGGTGCGGCCCAACTACACGGCGCCGGTGGCGGAGGCGATGGACGGTCTGATGAAGCTGACCCCGGACGACATCGCCGGCCGCCTGCTGCTGCTCCACGGGCCGCCGGGCACCGGCAAGACCTCGGCGCTGCGCACCCTGGCCCGCTCCTGGCGCGACTGGTGCCAGGTGGACTGCGTGCTCGACCCGGAGCGTCTTTTCAACGACGTCGGCTATCTGATGGACATCGCGATCGGCGAGGACGACGGCACGGCCAAGGGCCGCTGGCGGCTGCTGCTCCTGGAGGACTGCGACGAGCTGATCCGCGGCGAGGCCAAGCACACGGCGGGCCAGGCCCTGTCCCGTCTCCTCAACCTGACGGACGGTCTGCTCGGCCAGGGCCGCAACGTCCTGGTGGGCGTCACGACCAACGAGGACCTGGAGCGCCTGCACCCCGCGGTGGTGCGCCCCGGCCGCTGCCTCGCCCGCATCGAGGTCGGCCCGCTGACCCGGGCGGAGGCGGTCGGCTGGCTGGGCAGCGAGGAGGGCGTCGCCCGCGACGGCACCACCCTGGCCGAGCTGTACGCCCTGCGCCGCGGCACGTCCCCGGCGTCGGTCCCGGACCAGCGGGAGCGGCCGGACGCGGGGCTGTACCTGTAGCCCGTCGCGGCCGCCCCCGCCTCACCTGCCGTAAGCCGCCCGCAGCGCGTCCTCGACCGCGGCGCGGGCGGCGTCGCGGCCGAGGCCGAGCCGCTTGGCCTCCCCCGCGTACGCCGCCGCGGCCGCCGCCGCCAGCCGCTCCGAGGCATCCCCCGCCGCCGCCACGAACGTCCCGTTGCGGCCCCGGGTCTCGATGACCCCGTCCGATTCGAGCGCCCGGTACGCCTTGGCCACCGTGTTCGCGGCGAGTCCGAGCTCCTCGGCGAGGCCGCGGACCGTGGGCAGTTTGTAGCCGACCGGCAGCTTCCCGGAACGGGCCCGGTCGGCGATCTGGGCGCGCAGTTGCTCGTACGGCGCGGTGGCCGCGCCCTGGTCAATCACGATCTTGAGGGTCACAGCCCGATTCTGCCCCGCTGCCCGCCCCGGCGAAAATGGGCGGCGCCCGCCCCGAGGGTCCGCGTACCGTGCGGCCCCATGACTGTGATCGCGCGCGGACCGGCCGAGCCCGGCACCCCCATCCATGTCGTCCTGGTCAAGGCCGGGCGTACCAAGCTGCGTTATCCGGCGTCGGTGGTGTCCGACGACGGGACGCGGCTGAGCGTGCGCGCCCCTTGGGCGGCGGCGGACGTCCGTGACTTCGGGTTCGTACGGTTCGAGCCGGGCGATGTGTTCACCGAGCACTACTGGCGCGACCGCTGGTACGCCGTGAAGGAGGTCCGCGACGCCGACTCGGCGCTCAAGGGCTGGTACTGCGACATCACCCGGCCCGCGGTGGTCGGGGACGGCGAGCTGATCGCCGAGGACCTGGACCTCGATCTCTGGGTCTCGGCCGATGGCGCGAGCGTACTGCGCCTGGACGAGGACGAGTTCGCCGAGAGCGGCCTGGCCGAGCGGGACCCGGAGGCGGCGGCCCGCGCCCTGGGCGCTCTGGACGAGCTCGAACTCCTGGCGAAGACGGGGCAGTTCACGGCGCTCATCGACTGAGGCTCCGGCATCGGGGGCACGCGGGCCGGGCGACCCCGGCGGCCGCGGTCAGACCCCGGGCGCCTCGGCCACCACCACGTACCGATCGTCGTCCACCGCGCGCCCCCACAACCGGGCGTCCCCGGACAGCCGTTCATGGCGTACCTCGGCGTTCAGCGGTGCGAGGGCCCCGGTGAGACGGTCGGCGGGTATGCCGATGTCGCCCCACACTCCTTCGACGAGGATCAGCCGGCCGCCCGGCCGCAGCAGCGACCACCAGTGGCGCAGCGCGGCTTCCGGGTCGGGCAGGGCCCACACCACGTGGCGGGCCAGGACGACGTCGAAGGTGCGCCCTTCGACGGGCGGCCGCGCCGCGTCCCCGGTCAGCACCTCGGCGCCGGTGCCTGCCAGCTTGGTACGGGCCAGCTCGGCCATCCGGGGCGACAGGTCGACGGCCGTGACCCGGTGGCCCCGCGCGGCGGCGAGCAGCGACAGGCTCCCGGTGCCGCACCCGAGGTCGAGCAACTCGCCCGCCCGGCCCGGCAGCCAGCCCGCGAGGCGCTCGTCCCACGCGGCCCGCACCGAGGGGTCGAGCAGCCCGTGGTCGGGCTCCTGGTCGAACGTGTCGGCGGCTTCGTCCCAGTCGATGTCGTTCATGCCGTCGATCGTGCCAGGCCCCACTGACAATCAGCCCCGGCCCGCCCCTCCACCGGATTCCGGGGCGAGCACCTTGCGGTAGTGGAAACGGTCGTACGCCCCTTCAACGCGCCGCTCGACGAGTTCGTACCCGTACCGCGGATAGATCTGCTGGTTCTCCCACATCATCGCGTTGGTGTAGAGCCGGATCTCGGGCAGTTTGAGGGCCCGCGCGTGGTCGTCCACATAGTGCAGCAGCCTGCGGCCGAGGCCCGTGCCCTTGACGTCCGGGTGGACGGAGACCGAGTCGAGGAAGAGGTGGTCCGGCTCCGGGACGAGGACCAGGACCCCGGCGACCGGATCGCCGGTCACGAAGACCCGCCCCGCCGCCACGTTCGCCGCGTGGTCGGCCTCCATGGGCACGGGCACGAGGCCGATGCGCTCGATGTAGGGGCGGTAGGCGGCATCGGTGACCTCCCGCACCCGCGGCACGTCGGCGGCGGTCGCGAGCCGTATCTCATCGTTCATGCAGACACGGTACGTGGCGGACGGCCCGGTTCTTAATCACTTCTGAGTGGCTCCTTAAGTCGACCATAAGGATCGCCATCACCCGCTCCCAGCAGGGGATTTCACGGATTTCTGGGGCTAGCGTGCTGATCACCGGACGGGACATCCGCCAGTCCCGAGCCCCCCACGCCGCACGCTGCGCACCATCGAAGGAGTACGCCCCGATGACCTTCCCCCAGCTCTCCACCGCGTTCGGGCAGCGGGGACCCCGTGGCCGCAAGGCCGCCGCGGTCGCCGCCCTGGGCTTCGCGCCGCTCGCCCTGACCGGGCTGACGGCCGGGCCCGCCGCCGCCCACGGCTCCATGACGGATCCGGTAAGCCGGGTCTCCGCCTGCTATGCGGAGGGCCCCGAGAGCCCGAAGTCGGCGGCGTGCAAGGCCGCCGTCGCGGCGAGCGGCGCGCAGGCGTTCTACGACTGGAACGCAGTGAACATGGCCGACGCCGCGGGCAAATCGAAGGAGATCATCCCGGACGGGAAGCTGTGCAGCGGCGGCAACGACAAGTACAGGGGGCTCGACCTGGCGCGCACCGACTGGCCGGCCACCAAGCTCTCGGCGGGCAGCCACACCTTCCACTACAAGGGAACGGCGCCGCACAAGGGCTCGTTCGAGCTGTACATCACCAAGGACGGCTACGACCCGTCGAAGCCGCTGAAGTGGTCGGACCTGGAGGCGACGCCGTTCCTCAAGGTCACCGACCCGCCGATGCGGAACGGCGACTACGTCTTCGACGGGAAGATCCCGGCCAGGTCGGGCCGCCATCTGATCTATTCGATCTGGCAGCGCTCGGACAGCCCCGAGGCGTTCTACACCTGCTCCGACGTGGTGTTCGGCAAGGACAGCGGTGGTTCGGCCGCACCGGCGCCGGCCGCCTCAGCGCCCACCGACCAGGAGATCGCGGACGGCGCGGCCAAGTCGACGGTCCAGCACCACCACGGCGGCGCCGCCCCGGGTACGCAGGCGAGCACCGCCCCGGCCGGGACCGGCGGCAGCCGGCCGCAGGCGGACGGTGCCACGTCCACTCCGCCCGGCACGCCCGGCACGACCGGCACGCAGAACCTCGCCGAGACCGGGGGCGACAGCAGTACCCCGTACCTCGCCGTGGGGGGCGCGGGCGCGCTCGCCGTCGGTGCCGCGGCGCTCTTCGCGACGCTGCGCCGCAAGGCCGCCCCGGCCGGCCGGCACGGCCGCTGACCCGCGCGGCACACCGCCCCTCCCGGATGCCGGGAGGGGCGGCTTCTGTGACGGCGGGTCAGCCGATGGCGGAGGCACAGGTGGTCGGGGTGGCGTGCGCCGGGTCGAGCGCGTTCACCACCTCGTGGTAGGCGATGCGGTCGGCGAGACCGATCGCCACGTGTTCGGAGAGGTCGAGCGCGCACTTGTCCTGGATGAGGACGTTGTTGACGTCCGGGCCGTCCAGGAACTGCGAACGGTAGGGGGTGACCACCTCGTCGTACTTGGTCGCGATGACGGTGTAGTGGACCCCGGGGACGGTGTCGCCGCCCTGGTTGAGCCGGGTGAGGAAGGCCGATCCGGCCATCTGGTCGGCGAGTCCGGGGGTGGCGAGCGTCAGGAGGTTCTCGGCGCCCGGGAAGTACGGCAGCAGTTGGGTCAGGCCGTCGAGGGTGGTGCCGTGGTTGTCGGGGGCGATCCCGACGAGAGCGTTGACCTTGGCGGCACCGCCGAGGAACTTCAGGTACCAGCGCGGCATCATGCCGCCCTGCGAGTGGCCGACCAGATCGGCCTTGGGCGCTCCGGTCGCGGCGAGCACCCTGTCCACGAAGGTGGCGAGCTGGGCCGCCGATTTGTCGATGGGGCCGAGGCCGTCGAAGAGGGGTACGCCGGGAAGCTGGCCGTAGTCGAGGGAGAAGACGCAGTACTCGCGGTCGACCAGGTAGGGGGCGAGGGCCAGCCAGTTGTCGGTCCCGTTCCCGAAGGTTCCGTGCACCAGGACGACGGGCCGGGGGTGGGCGGCGGACGGCTTGCAGGCGTAGTTGTTCCAGCCACTGCTCGGCGCGGACTGGGCGTGCGCGGCGGTTGCGGGGGCGAGTGAGGCCGCGGCGGCCAGCAGCACCGCCGAGAGCGGTCTGAGCACACGTTTCCAGGGCAGCATCGGGGGATCTCCTTGCGGCTCAAGGGAGTTGCGATGGGGGGTTCGCTCTGCGGCCCGGACCACAAGTGAGTGCCGTACTGGGTAGGTACGGTCGTGCTCACGCCAAATTACGCACCAGTAGCCCGGGAGTGAAGTTACGCGTCGGTAAAAACTGTCGGCCCGTCAGTTCTACATCCTCACCACGACTTCGCGGCCCCCTCAGGCCCACGGCGCGGCTCCCTCAGACCCGGGGGCGCGACCCCCTCAGGCCCACGGCGCGGCCCCTTCGTTCGCGAGCAGCGCTCCCAGCGCGGCGGTGATCTCACCGGCGAGCCGCTCGTCGACCGGTGCGTGCCCGCTGAGCAGCCGGTACCACATCACACCGAAGGCGAAGTCGACCGCGAGGTCCAGGGACGCGGCGCCGTTCTGCCGCAACTGGCCGCGCGCCACGCCCCGTTCGAGGATCTCGCGCAGCGCCGCGCGGCGCGGACCGATGACCTCCTCCTGCAGCCTGCGGGCGAGGGAGGCATCCGCCTGCGCGTCGGCCATCAGCCCGACCACGGCCCGGCCGGTGGTCCCGCGGGTCAGCCGGAAGGTGTGGCCGAGCAGTTCCTCGATGTCGCGGTGGACGTCCCCGGTGTCGGGGAAGAGCTCGGCCGGGCTGCGGTGCGGGAGCTCGGTCAGCACTTCGAGCAGGACGTCCTGCTTGGTGGGCCACCAGCGGTAGACGGTCTGGCGGCCGACCTGGGCCTCGTCCGCGATGCCCTTGATCGTCAGCTCCTGGTAGCCGTCACGCCGGCAGAGCTCCATCGCGGCATCGAGCACCGCGCGCCTGGCCGCCTCGCTGCGGGGGCGCCCGCGGGGCGGGGAGCCGTCCGCGGGCTCGCCCCCGGATCCGCTCTCGATTTTCTTCATGGGGACAGTTTACAAGACACCATGCCTCGGAATACTCTTTACGAGACAGCGAGCCTCGAAAAGCGCGGAGGCCCGCACAAGAGGGCCTGGAAGGACTGCACAATGAACGAGCGAGTTGTGATCATCGGCGGCACGTCCGGTATCGGCCTGGCCACGGCGCGGCGCCAGCTCGGCGAGGGCAGGGACGTCGTGGTCACCGGCCGGAGCCCGGAGCGGCTGCGGGACGCACTGGACGAACTGGCCGCAACCGGCGGCACGTCGGGCACGGTGAGCGGATCGGTCGTGGACGCCCGGGACGAGGCGGCCACCCGGGAGTTCTTCGCGGGCTTGGGCCGGGTCGACCACGTAGTCGTCGCCGCGACCGGCTCCACGGCGGCCGGGCCGTTCCGCTCGGTGACCACGGACGCGCTGCGCGAGGCCGCCGAGGGCAAGCTGATCACCCACAGCCTGACCGCACGGGCCGCCCTCGACGTCCTCTCCCCCGGCGGATCGATCACCTTCGTGACCGCCGCTTCGGCAGGCGCCGCGATGCCCGGCACGGCCGGTCTGGCCGCGGTCAACGCATCGGTGGCGGCGATGGTCCCGGTCCTGGCGGTGGAGTTGGCCCCGGTCCGCTTCAACGCGGTGTCACCGGGGGTGGTGGACACCCCGTGGTGGGACTGGATGGACGCGGACGCGAAGGCGGAGACCTTCGCGGCGTACGCCAAGTCCACCCCGGCCGGCCGCTGCGGGCGCCCCGAGGACATAGCGGACGCGATCGCGTTCCTGGTGGGCAACAGCTTCACGACCGGCATCGTCCTGACGGTGGACGGAGGTGCCCGCCTGACCTCGGGATGAGCACGCCCGGGGCCCCTCCGCCGCACCTCGGGGTGAACGCGCCGGGGGCTGCCGCCGCCGCACCTCGGGGTGAACGCGCCGGGGGCTGCCGCCGCCGCACCTCGGGGGCTCAGGGGCTGTGTCTGAAAACCCCGTCCGGTTCCGCGGGCTTGGGCACAGGCGCTCAGGCCGCGTCCGACAGCGTTCCCGGGACGATCGCCCGGGGGCCGAAGCGGGCGCGGGCCCGGTCGGCCACCGCCTCGATGCGGCGCGCCCGCTCGTCCGCCGGGTCGAACGTCAGCTGGTGCGCGGCGAGTTCGGCCGTCGCCAGCCCCTCGGCCCGCAGCGAGATGCCCCGCACCCTGGCCCGCTGCAGGCCGAGCGCCGCGTAGAGGCCGTACGCCAGGTCGGCGAGCGCGGGTGAGTGCGCCGAGGGTTCGCGCAGGCCGCGGGTACGGGTGGTGGTGGACCGGTCGGCGTAACGCACGGTGAGGCTGAGGGAGCGGCACACCTGGTGCGCGCCGCGCAGCCGGACGCCCAGCTCCTCGGCGAGGGAGAGCAGCGCCCTGCGGTGGCGTACCGGATCCACCTCGTCGCGGGGGAAGGACCGTTCGGCGGCCAGCGACCTGGCCGCCGCGTTCGGTACGACGGGGGTGCGGTCGATGCCGCGGGCCCGCTCCTGGAGTTCGCGGCCGGCCCTGGCGCCGACGATCCGCTGGACGGTGCCCGGCGGGGCGTCGGCGAGGCGCCCCGCGGTGTCGAGTCCGTACGCGCAGAGGGTGCGGGCCGTCGAGCGCCCCACGCCGTTCAGCGCGCGGACCGGCTGCCCGGCGAGGAACCGGTCCACCTCCTCCGGGCGCACCGTCCGGGTCGTCCCGGGTCCGGCGTCCCGCGCCGCCATCCTGGCCAGCATCGGGTTGGGCGCGAGGCCGATGGCGCAGCCCAGGCCGAAGAGGGCGAGCGCCCGCACCCGCAGGACTGCGGCAAGCTGGCCCGCGTCCTGTCCGAAGTACTTCTCGGCGCCGCCCAGGTCGGCGAGGAGCCCATCGGGCGGGAGCGCCTGGACGACCGGGGTGAGGCCCTCGGCCAGCGCGACCAGCGCGGGAAGCGCCGCTTCCGTGTCCGCCAGGGCGAACCGTGCACAGAGGATCATCCCGCGCTCCCCGGGCTCGCGTGCCACAACTTCCGCCCGGTGGCGGCCTGTTCACCTGCCGGTCGCAGGTCGGCCCAGGGGTTCAGTTCGTAGCCGGTGGACAGGTGGATGCGGCGGCCGTTGTCGGCGGACGGCTCGGCTGCCGCTTCGGAGGGGCCGGACGGTTCCGGCGGTTCGGGCGGGGTCGCAAGGCGGGCCGAGACCGCGTCCAGGCCGCCCGTGCGGCGCAGTTCGGCCAGTTCGGCGAGGTTCCAGGCACGGGCGCCCACCACGCTGAGGCTGCGCGGGCCGCGCCGCTGCACCACGCCGCGTACCAGGAGCAGCCAGGAGTGGAAGACGGTATAGGCGCAGGCGTCGTGGCTGTCGTCGAAGAAGGCCAGGTCGACGAGGCCGGTGCCGTCGTCCAGGGTGCTGAAGACGACCCGCTTGCCGGAGCGGATCGGCGGGGTCTGGGTGGCCGCCTTGGCGCCCGCGACCAGGACCGTCTGCCCGTGCTCGGCATCGCGCAGCCGCTTGGCGCAGACCACGCCGAGTTCGTTCAGGAACTCCGTGTGGTCCTCCATCAGATGGCGGGAGGCGTCCATGCCGAGGACGCCGAGTTCGGCGCTGAGCCGTTCCGCCGCGTCCAGGTCGGGCAGTCCGGCGGGGGCCGTCAGCCGCCCTCCGTCCAGCGGGAGTTGGCCGCCAGCCGCGCGGCGGGCGCCGTGCAGTTCGGACAGGTGGAGCAGCAGGTCGCGCCGGTTGGCGCCGAACGCGTCGAGCGCGCCGATCCGGGCGAGCCGTTCGGCGACCGGCCGGCTGGGCCTGGCCCGCTGCCAGAAGTCGCGCAGCGAGGCATAGGGGCGGCCGGCCTCGATCCGCCCGCTCTCGGCCTCGCTGATCCCGTGGACGTCCGCGAGTGCGAGCCGCACCCCCCACATACCGGACACCAGTTCGATTCTGTGTGCGACCGAGGAGCGGTTCACATCCACCGGCAGGATCGGCACCCCGCGCCGCCGGGCGTCCGCGAGCAGCAGCCGCTTCGGGTACATCCCGGGGTCATGGGTGAGCAGCCCGGCGTAGAAGGCGGCCGGGTGGTGCGCCTTGAGCCAGGCCGACTGATAGGTCGGCACGGCGAAGGCGACGGCGTGCGCCTTGCAGAAGCCGTACGAGCCGAAGGCCTCGACGATCTCCCAGGTGCGGGCGATCACGTCGGGCAAGTAGCCGCGCTCGCCCGCGCGTTGGGCGAACCAGACCTTGATGCGGCCCTGCGACTCGGGGTCGCTGAGGCCGCGCCGCACCCGGTCGGCCTCGCCCCGGCCGCAGCCGGTCATGATGTTCACCATCTCGATGATCTGCTCGTGGAAGACGACCACGCCGTAGGTGCCGCGCAGCGCGTCCGCCAGGTCGGGGTGCGGGAAGCGCACCGGCGCCCGCCCGTGCCGGGCCTCGATGAACGGCCGCACCATGTCGGCCGCGACCGGTCCCGGCCTGAACAGCGAGATGTCGACCACGAGGTCGTGGAAGGTCGACGGCTGAAGCCGCCCGATCAGATCGCGCTGGCCCGGCGACTCGATCTGGAAGCAGCCCAACGTCTCGGTGGACTGGATGAGTTGATACGTCTTGGCGTCGCCCGGCGGCACCTGCGCCGGGTCGTCGATGTCGAGCTCCTCGCCCGTCGCGCGGCCGATCTCGGCCACCGCGTGGGCCATCGCCGACTGCATCCGTACTCCGAGCACGTCCAGCTTGAGCAGCCCGAGGTCCTCCACGTCCTCCTTGTCGAACTGGGACATGGGGAACCCCTCGCCGCTGGTCGGCATGACGGGGGTGCGGCGCAGCAGCGAGGCGTCGGAGAGCAGCACTCCGCACGGATGCATGGCGATTCCGCGCGGCAGCGCGTCAAGGGCCTCGACCAGCTCCCAGAACCTGCCGTACTTCTCCATCTCCCCTGCCAGCACGCGCAGTTCGGGGAGTTCCTTCAGCGCCGCGCGGGCGTCGCGGGCCCGGATGTGCGGGAAGGACTTGGCGATCCGGTCGATCTCGGCCGGGTCCATGGACAGCGCGGCACCCACGTCCCGGATGGCGTGCCGTACCCGGTAGGTCTCGGGCATGGCGACGGTGGCGACCCGCTCGGTGCCGAAGCGGTCGATGATCGCGCGGTAGACGTCGAGCCGGCGGGCGGACTCCACGTCGATGTCGATGTCGGGCAGCACCGGCCGCCGGGTGGAGAGGAAGCGCTCCATCAGGAGCCCGTTCTCCACCGGGTCGGCGTGCGCGATGCCGAGGAGGTGGTTGACGAGCGAGCCCGCCCCGGAGCCGCGCGCGGCCACCCGGATCCCCATCTCCCGTACGTCGTCCACGACTTGGGCGACGGTGAGGAAGTACGAGGCGTACCCCCAGTGCGCGATGATGTCCAGCTCGTGGTGCATCCGCTCCCAGTACGCGCGCCGGCCCGCGTAGCCGCGCAGCACCATGCCGGCGGCGGCCCGGGAGGCGAGGACCCGCTGCGGGGTGCGGTGGGCCGCGCCGACCAGGTGCGGCTCCGGGAAGTAGGCGAAGGTCTTGATGCCGAGGTCGTCCTGAGGGTCCACGAGGCATTCGGCGGCGGTCTGCTCGGTCATGGCGAGCAGCCGGTGGGCGACGTCGCGCCGCCAGCCGGCCGCCTCGGCGACCCGTTCGGCGATCTTGAACATGGCGTCCGGGTCCTTGAGCCAGCGCTCGCCGCTGTCGAACGGCGCCCGCACCGGCACCAGGCGCCGGGCCGCGTCGAGCACGTCGGCGACCGGGCCCTGGCCCGGGTCGGCGTACCGCACGGCGTTGGTCAGCACGGCGCGCACGCCCTGTTCGGCGGCGAAGCCGACGGTGCGCGCGGCGAGCCGCAGCGAGCCGGGGCCGGTGCCCCTGAGCCCGTGGTGGACGGCTTCGAGGCGGAGCGAGTCGCCGTAGATCTCCCGCCAGGGCGCGAGCAGTCTCGCGGCCCGGTCGGGGCGGCCGGCGGCGAGCGCGCGGCCGATCTCGGAGGCCGGTCCGAGCAGCACGGTGAGCCCTTCGGCGGGCAGTTCGGAGCGGGCGAGCAGCGGGCGGCCTCCGGCGGTGTGCGCGGCGCTGACCAGTCGGCAGAGCTCGGCCCAGCCGGCCGCGCCGGCCCGGGCGAGGAAGGTGACCCGGGGGGCCGACTCGTCGACGAACGCACCGCCCCGTACGGGCGTGCGCCGCGTCTGCCCCCGGGCGGGCCCCGCTTCCCCGAGGTGTTCCGGCACCGCCAGATCGGCCCCGAACAGCGGCCGGATCCCCGCTTTGGCGCATGCCTTGGCGAAGCGGACCGCGCCCGCGAGGGTGTCCCGGTCGGTCAGCGCGAGGGCGTCCATACCGCGGTCGACGGCACGTTCGGCCAGCCGCTCCGGGTGGGAGGCCCCGTACCGCAGGGAGAATCCCGAAACGGTGTGCAGATGCGTGAAACCGGGCATCCGCACCTCCTACCGATCCGTTCTCACCTCCCCCTCGCTTCCACCATAGACCAGTTTCGAACGTACGTGCGACCAATTCGAACGGCCGCCTGCCGGGTGGATCCGGCAGGCGGTCGCCGGGCTCAGGCCGCGGCGCTCTTGATGACCGCGAACGGGGCGCCGAACGGGTCGAGCAGCATCGCGAACCGCCCCACGCCCTCGGCGTCGACGGCCGGGATGATGACGTTCCCGCCCAGCTCCTGGGCCCTGGCCACCGTGGCGTCGCAGTCCTCGACCTCGAAGTACGGGTGCCATTCGGAGGACGACCCCGCGTCCAGGTTCTGCTGGGCCAGCTGCATGATGCCGCCGTGCATGGTCTGCTCACCGCCGCCCGCGGGACCGGCGATCGTGTAGACGATGTCCTCGCCCATGGGCATGTCCCGGGTGTCCCACGACAGGACCGGTCGGTAGAAGTCCTTCGCCGCCGCCGCGTCGGTCGTGTACAGCTCGATCCAGCTGACGCTGCCGGGCTCGTTGACGACCTCCAGGCCGTCCATGTCCCGGGGCTCCCACACCGCGAACTCGGCGCCCGTCGGGTCGGTGAAGCCGGCCATCCGCCCGGCCGTGAAGACCTCCATCGGCGGGAAGCGGACCGAGCCGCCCGACTGCTCGACGGCCTTGGCGGTGGCGTCGGCGTCGGCCGTGCGGAAGTACACCGTCCAGGCGGAACTCGCGCCCTCCTCGGTCAGCGGGCCGACGGCGGCGAGCGTCCTGCCGTCCTTCTGCAGCATGCCGTAGCCCCCGGCCTCCGGTCCGGCGGACTGGAACTGCCAGCCGAACACGCCCTGGTAGAAGGCGACGGCCGCTTCGATGTCGGGGGTCCCCAGGTCGAGCCAGTTCAGCCCGCCCGGTACCTGCGTGGAGGTCAGCATTGAGGTGCTCCTGTCGCGTGCGTCGTCCTCCCGGGATCGACGGGCCCCGGGAACTGTCTCCAGCGTGGCAGCAGACGCCTGTCCGCGCGGGCGGACGGAACAGTTCGGGTCAGCCATTCGGCCCCGCCCCAACTGCGTGAACGCACGGCGCGGCCGAGCGTGGGGGCATGACCTTCGTCGACGAGGTGAAGACCGCCGTCACCGTGCGGGCCGCCCTGCTGGTCATCGGCGTACTGGGGCTGATGGTCGCCTTCATCGCGTCCTACGCCGGTGCCTTCCACAGCCCGAAGCCGAAGGACATCCCCTTCGCGGTGGTCGCTCCCGCGCAGATCGCCGGGCAGCTCACGCGGCAGCTCAACGCGCTGCCCGGCGGGCCGCTGGACGTACGGACGGCCAAGGACGAGGCCGATGCCACCCGGCAGCTGCGCGACCGCGGCGTCGACGGGGTCCTGGTCGTCGACCCGCGGGGCACCACCGACACGCTGCTCGTCGCGAGCGGCGGCGGGGCCTCGCTCTCGCAGGCCGTGGAACTGGTCGCGACGGCCGCCGAGAAGGCGCAGCAGCGCACGGTGAAGGTGGTGGACGTGGCCCCCGCCGACCGGGACGACGCCCGCGGTCTGTCCTCGTTCTACCTCGTCGTCGGCTGGTGCGTGGGGGGCTATCTGTGCGCCGCGATCCTGGCGATCAGCGCGGGCGCCCGGCCCGCCAACCCCCATCGCGCACTGATCCGGCTGGGCGCGCTCGCGGTGTACTCGATCGCGGCGGGCCTGCTCGGCTCGCTCATCATCGGGCCGGTGCTCGGCGCGCTGCCGGGCAGCTACCTCGGGCTCGCCGGGCTCGGCGCGCTGGTCGTGTTCGCGGTGGGGGCCACGACGCTCGCCTTCCAGGGCCTTGCCGGGGTCGTCGGCATCGGCCTGGCGATCCTGGTCATCGTCGTGCTCGGCAATCCGAGCGCGGGCGGCGCCTACCCGTATCCGCTGCTGCCGCCGTTCTGGCGGACGATCGGCCCCGGGCTTCCGCCGGGCGCCGGCACCTGGGCGGCCCGCTCCATCGCGTACTTCAAGGGGAACTCGATCAGCGGCCCCCTTCAGGTGCTCTCCCTCTGGGCGCTGCTCGGCGCCATCATCACCGTGCTCCTGGCCGGGCTGCGCCGGAACCGGAGCGAGACGCCGACGGACGCACGAGCCTGATCCCCTGCCGATGGGCCGATCCTGGCGCGCCTGTGGAGACCTACACAAGAATGCGGCTCACGCCGTCGGAGGCGCGCCCTCGGCCGCTGAGGGCTCCGAGGGATCTGAGGGGTCCAAGGGGATGGGCTCGACCGCGGGCGCCGCCTCGGGGGCTGCGGGAACCGCGGGCGCTGCGGGAGCCGGCCCGACCGCGGGCGCCGCTGCCGTCGGCGCCGGCTGCTGGGCACGCTCCAGGAAGCGGAGCAGCTCCACCGGGAACGGCAGGACCAGCGTCGAGTTCTTCTCGGCGGCCACCGCCACCACGGTCTGCAGCAACCGGAGTTGGAGCGCGGCCGGCTGCTCCGACATCACTCCGGCCGCCTCGGCGAGCTTCCTCGACGCCTGGAGTTCGGCGTCCGCGTTGATGATCCGCGCCCGGCGCTCACGGTCGGCCTCCGCCTGGCGGGCCATCGACCGCTTCATCGTCTCCGGCAGCGACACGTCCTTGATCTCGACGCGGTCGATCTGCACGCCCCAGCCCATCGCCGGGCTGTCGATCATCAGCTCAAGGCCCTGGTTGAGCTTCTCCCGGTTCGACAGGAGGTCGTCCAGGTCGCTCTTGCCGATGATCGAACGGAGCGAGGTCTGGGCCATCTGCGAGACCGCGAACTGGTAGTCCTCGACCTGGATGACCGCGTCCGCCGCGTCGACCACCTTGAAGTAGATCACCGCGTCCACCCTGACCGTCACGTTGTCCCGGGTGATGCCGTCCTGCGCGGGCACCGGCATCGTGACGATCTGCATGTTCACCTTCCGCAGCCGGTCGGCGAACGGGAGGATCATCGTGAAGCCGGGGCCACGCACCGAATCCCGCAGCCTGCCGAGCCGGAAGACCACTCCGCGTTCGTACTGCTTGACGACCCGAGCCGCCGCCAGCACATAGACGACGCCGGCGGATCCGACGGCGATCCCCGCCGTCACCAGTGCCTCGACCATCACGGCCCCCAAGGGTCCGAATCGGACGTGTACTCCGACGGTAACTCCGCTTCTCTCCCAGGGGGACCCCCGGTCACCGCGCGAGCCGCACGGGTAATGCCGCAAGCGGTCGGCGCCCTGACCGAGTGAGGGGGCCGCGGTACGGGCTCGGGTGGCTCAAGGGCCGCCGGGTCGCCGACGCCGCACGGGACGTGGCGGCGGTCGCGGACCGTTACGGACTCGAACGCTTCGCGCTCGTCGGCCGCTCCGGGGCATCGCTCACCGCCGGTTCTCGGCCATCCAGGCGGTCGCGTGCTCGACCGCCTCCCGGATCGGGAAGAGCCGCGCGCGGCCCCGCCCGAGCGGGCCCCGGCGCAGGTGCTCGGCGGGGAAGTCGGCGCCGATGCGCGCGAAGTCGCCGTCGTCGAGCGCGGCGTCGGTGTACTCGAACCAGGCGCGGCCGCCCCGCTCGTCCCTGATCACCGCCCGGTAGGTGCGCACCGGATGCGGCGGCACCAGGTATTCGGCGAAGTGGAAGGCGGTGCACACCGCGAAGCCCACGTTGATCAGGAGCACCTGCGCCTCGGCGGCGATCAGCCGGGCGAGCGGGGAGTCGGCGCCGAAGTGGCAGTCGAGTGCGTGGCCCTTCATCAGCTCGGCCGCGTGGGCGCCGAGCGCGGCGAAGGAGGTCTGCGGATGGTCGCTGCGGGCGGCGCCCTCGGTAGTCCTGACCCGTTCGGCCAGCCGCCCCATCCCGGGGCACGGGGTGCGGTCCGGGTCGAAGGGCGCCATCGCGGCCCGGAACGCGGCCGGGTCGGGGGCGTCGCGCAGGAGGGCGAGATGGGCCGGGGAGGTGTCGGAGTTCTCCGGTGTGAACGCCGGGACCACCAGCGTTCCCTCCGGGCCGAGCGCCGTGCGCAGCGCGCCGAGCAGCACGTCGTCCCGCAGCCCGGTGCCGCGCAGCGAGGCGTGCGCGAGCAGGATGCCGCCCTCCCGCACGCCGAGGACGCGCAACTGGGCGGCTGCCTGGGCCACTTCGACCGCCTCCGCCACCTCGGCCGCCTCGATCGCTTCGGCCACTGCCTCGATCACTTCGACCGCCTCCGCCACTTCGACCGCCTCGATCACTTCGGCCACTTCGGATTCCCCGCGGTGCTCAGCGGTCACGCGATGCCTCTTCCCATTCCTGGCGCACGGTGGCGACCAGGCGCTTTCCGGTCACAGTGAGTTCGGCCGCCCGCTCCAGGGCCGCCAGCGCGGGCCGGAGCTCCGCCAGGGCCCGCGCACCGCCGTCGTACGCGGCGACCGCGACCCCCTCGTACGTCTCGGCGAGCAGCCGGGAGACCGGGAGCGGCCCCCAGGGCGACGGATGCCGCCACGCACCGTCCAGGTCGTACAGGTCCGCGACGTCGAGCAGGGCCCGCAGGGTGGCCCGGCGCAGGCCGCGCAGCAGGGCCACGGCGAGCGGTTCGCCCGCCAGGCCGACGGGCAGCCCGAGCGCCCCGAAGCCGTGCCGTCCCACCACGGGCCCCGCGCCCCGGGCGAGCGGGGTCAGCGTGGTCGGCGCTTCGGTCCCGGCAAGTCGCGGGACGGTCGCCGCGAGCCGCTCGCGGGCCCGCGCCACCCGGCTCCCCCACGCCTGTGCCTCGCGCGCCCCGAGCCGGGGCAGTACCGGGCTGCCGAAGCAGTCGCGGTACGGGTCGAGGTCCTCCAGGACCGGTGCGCCGCGACCGCCGGGCCTGCGCACCGGATGCCAGTCGGGGGCGGGTTCGGCGGGGCGGGCGATGTGCCGCTCGCCGGTGGCGTGCCGGACCCGGAATCCGGACCGGCCGACGACGACCTCGGCCCGGCCGGCCGTGCCGGGGCCGCCGAGGCGCAGTTCACCGAGGGTCGGCAGGTGCAGCCTGCCGTCCAACCAGCGTACGGGGACGGTCAGTTCGGCGCCGTCGTGCACCGCGGCGGCGGCCGTGTACGCGGCCAGCCGACCGGCCGTCGCGACCGCTTCGGGGCGCCCCTCGCGCAGCGCGCCCAGCGTGGCGAGCAGCCAGCTGCGGGCGTAGGGGTGGGCCAGTACGGTGTCGAGCCCCGCCCCGTCGACAGCCGTGGTGAGCTCCCAGAGCGCGGCCCACTCGGCCCCGCCGCGCCCGTCGAGCTCGGTGTGCAGTCGGGCCAGCAGGGTGCGGTTCAACTCCAGTGCGGACAGGGTGAGTTGGTCCGGGCCGGGGAGCTCGGGCACCGGTGTGCGGGACTCGATGCCGCGCACCAGCGCCATCAGGTCGGCGCAGTACACCGACGGATTGTCGAAGCCCCGGTCGGCGCGGTAACGGTGGGTGTAGTGACCGCCCCCGCAGGACCGCACCACCGGGCAGCGGCGGCACTCGTCGCCGACGCCGGCCAGGCCGCGCTGACGGGCCCGGACCCCGGGGTGGGCGGCGACCGCGTCGAAGTCGTCCTGGAACACGGAGAATCCGGTGGCGGCGGCGCCTTCGTAGGCCGACTTGAGCGAGTCGACCTGCTCCAGGGAGCCGTCGGTCTCCACGACGACGATGTCGGTCGGGGCGAGGCCGAGGGACTCGGTGAGGCTGGGGCCGCCGTGCAGGGTGGAGAGCACCGACTCGAAGAGCCGGACCGGAACCGGCCTGCCCTGCTCCTCCCAGCGGTCGAAGACGGCGAGCAGCCAGTCGGCGTAGGGGGTCGCCGCCCCCTCGGGCCGCACCGGCGGCGCCTCCCAGGTCGCGTGCGGCAGGAGGTAGTCGATGCGCGGCGGATCGAGGGCGACCAGCGCGTCGTGCGCGGCGACCGGGTCGTTGGCCACGTCGACGGTGCACAGCAGGCCGAGGAACAGCGGCCGGTAGCGGTCCTGTTGGAGCAGTTCGACCGCGGCCAGGACCTGCGCATGGCTGCTGCGGCCGTCCGCGTAGCGCCGGTGGCGGTCGTTGGCGGCCCGGTCGCCGTCGAGGGAGATGCCGACCCCGACGCCGAACTCCTCGAACAGATCGAGGTAGCGCGGGCCGAGCAGCACACCGTTGGTGTGGATCCGCAGATCGAGTCCGGCGACCGGGGTGACGGCGGCGGTCAGCTCCGCGCAGACGCGGCGCAGCCGGTCCACTCCCGCCAGCAGCGGTTCCCCGCCGTGCAGGATCACCGACACGGACGGCAGCCCGTGCGTTTCGGCATGCTCGGCGAGGCGCCGCGCGGTGCGGGAAATGACGTCGTCGGAGACCGTCATCGGCTGATCGCGCCAGCTCTGGTCTGCGGCTTCGTACACATAACAGTGGTCACAGGCCAGATCGCACCGGCTGTGCACCTTCAGTACGATCTCGCGAAAGGGGACCAGGGGTCCTGTCATTCCACCAGTTTAGCGAGACGGGAATTCGGGCGCCGGGAACGGGAGTTCATCCCGGAAAGGCCCCGGAGCCCCGGCACTGCCCGTCCGTCACGGGGGTCCCCGCCGGGCGCACCCGGCGGGGGTGGAGACTCAACGCCCGCTTCAGAGCGCCGAGTTGAAGGTGGACGCAGCCGCCGGACGGCCGCCGCCCGGGATGGGCAGAACCCTGCTGAGCGACGTATCGGCGTCCCTGTCTGCGCCCTTCGCGACCAGCTCGGCCAGCGATACCCGGTCCTTCTTCGCAGCGGCGAATGAGGCTGAATTTACGGAGGTTTTCACGCTTGCCCCTCGGTGAGTGATAACCGCACGTGGACAGTGGCCACCGGCACATGCACCGTTGCAGTGTCGGCGGGACGACTTTACTCTCATCCCCACCGGGGGATGGCGCACGCAATCGAGCGCACAACTGCCGTCCCTTCGTAGGAATGCAGGCAAAACCGCAGACGGGGGTGCATGTGACGGCGATTCCCGGCCCACTGCAGAGCATGGTCTTCCGGAACGCGGATCTGCCGGGCCTCTTCCATCACGCGGACACACTGGCGATCGGCCGCCAGCAGTCCGCCGTCAAGATCACCCGCGCCCAGCTCTCGCTCCTCGTCACCGGCGCACTGGCGGCGGCGCTGCCGCAGGTGCGGGTCGGCCAGGACTTCCAGGTGCTCAGCGCGCTGAGCGCGATCGCGTACGCGGGGGTGCTGCTCGCCGCCTTCGGGGCGGCCCGGCGTCATGCCGCCTCGCACTGGCAACTCAACCGTTCCGCCGCCGAGTTCATCAAATCGATGTGCTGGCGCTACGCCGTCCACGGGGCTCCTTTCGATCTGGCCGCCCCCGACCCGGAGGGGCTGTTCGTCACCCGCGTCGAGGAGGGTCTGCGGGAGCTGAAGAAGGTCGGCTGGCGCGACCCCCGCGACCACGGGGAGCAGGCCCTGGGGGAACTCGTCACACCGAGCATGCGGGCGTTACGGGGCAAGTCGTTCAACGTGCGCAAGGAGACGTACGTACGCGACCGGCTGATCGAGCAGCGCAACTGGTACCGCCGCCGCCAGGAGACCTCGCGGCGGGCGACCAGGCTGTGGTCGACGGCGATCACGCTGCTCACCCTCCTCGCCCTGCTGTTCACCACTCTGCAAACCTTCTCGGTCGCGGAGAAGGTAAACCTGGCGGGTCTGCTGTCGGCCGCGGCCGCCGCCTGTCTCGCCTGGAGCGAGATCCGCCGCCACCAGCCGCTGATCTCGGCCCACTCGCTCGTGGAGCAGGACCTGATGGAGATGCATGTGGCGATGGAGAACATGGTGACGGAACGGCAGTGGCCGCAGGCCGTGTACGAGACCGAGCGCATCGTCTCGCCGCAGCACACGGACTGGCTGGCACGGCTGCGGAGTTGACCGGATCCGTACGGAGTTCAGACGCCGGCTCTCATGCCCGGCGGGTGCCGTCGCGCCAGATGACCGTCACGGGCCGGCCCAGGCTGCGGGCGTACTGCACGATGTCGCCGGTGCCGCCGAGCCCGCGGGCGGGCAGTCCGTCCCAGACGGCGACGAGCCGGTCGCAGTTGTCCGCGATGTAGGCCCCCGCCGCGTAGTAGGCCTCATCCGTGGAGTGCGGGTAGCCGAGGGCGACCTCCTGGCTGGCGCGCCGCTTCAGGCCCCGGTAGCGGGCGAGTTCGGCCGCGTCCGCGAAGCCCGTCTCGTAGTCGCCGCTCGGGATCACCACGGTGAGGGCGGCGCCGCAGTCCAGGGCGATGGCGGCGAAGAGCTGGTCGGCGCCGGTGGCGAGGCTGGAGAGCGCCTCCAGGGAGCCGTCGTGGCCGCAGAGCAGCGACCGCAGCCGGTCGCGGATCTCCGCGAAGGCCTCGGCCGGGATGTCCCGGTGACCGGTCACTCCGATGCGCTTCACTGCGTCTCACCCCGTGTCCGGCGCCGGCCACCTTCGGACCTTTTCCGCGTCTGCCCTTGCACATCCTCTCAAATCAGCGCATCGCGTCCAGCCGGAAGCCCCCGTCCGGTTCTCCGGAACAGGGGCTTCGTCAACGCCGTCCGCACATCACTGACGTAACGTCAGAAAAGGCTCACGCCATAGGCGTTCATGGCTTGGACCACCGGCTGGAAGAAGGTCGTGCCGCCGGAGGTGCAGTCGCCGCTGCCGCCCGAGGTGAGTCCGAGGGCGGTGGATCCGGAGTAGAGCGGGCCGCCGGAGTCGCCGGGCTCGGCGCACACGGTGGTCCGAATGAGGCCGGAGACGATGTCGCCGTTGCCGTAGTTCACCGTCTGGTTGAGCGCGGTGACCTGGCCGCTGTGGACTCCGGTGGTGGAGCCGCGCCGGGTGACGCTCTGGCCGACCCTCGGGTTGGCGGCGCTGGTGATGCGCTGGCTGCCGACGGCGCTCGGGTGCGCGAGCGAGGCGTTGGTGTACTGCACGAGACCGTAGTCGTGGCCCGGGAAGGTGGTGCCGACGGTCGGGCCGATGCTCGTCGAGCGCGAGGAGCCGGTGTAGTAGTTCGGGTAGCCCTGGGTGCAGTGACCGGCCGTCAGGAAGTAATACGTGGAGCCCTTCTTGACGTTGAAGCCGAGGGAGCAGCGCCAGCTGGTGGTGTAGATGGCGTCGCCGCCGGAGAGCAGCTTGCTGAACTTGCCGGGGACCCGCTCGACGCGTATGGCGCCCGCGTTGGCCCCCGCCTCGTGCTTGATCTTCGCGATGTCGGCGGCCGAGACGGTCGAGTCGGTGGTGACGACGACCTTGCCGGTCGCAGTGTCCACGCTCCATGCGGTTCCGGCCACATCGGCCCCGCGCACGGCGTCACCGGCGGCGGTCAGGGCGGCGGCGCCGAAGGTCTGGTCCTGGGTGGCACTGGCGTTGGGGGCGGCGATGGCCACGGCCGCGAGCAGGCCGGTCGCGACGGCGGCGAGCTTGGTACGTCTCGCGAGACCGGAGCGGCGTGTGGGGGTGGTGCGCTTGATCCTCACTTCTTTTCCTCCCGAGGGGAATCGAGGGGCCCAAGGGTGGGGGGACCCCGTGAGGCGCAGCCAGGGATGACGGCAGCACAACAAGGCGCAAGCCGTGCTCCTGACAAGCGCTGCGGAGGAGTATTCGGCGGCCCGGCCGTCAAGCGCAAGGGTGCCTTTCGGGCCGGTCCCCTCAATGAGGCGTGCGCGGGGCTCAGTTGGTGCGGATGGTGCGCTCCCCCGCCGGAATGTCGAGGGGGAGGGTGTTGCCCGGGGGCGGGAAGGGGCAGATGAAGTGGTCGGCGAAGGCGCAGGGCGGCAGCAGCGCGCGGTTGAAATCGACCGTCACCGAACCTCCCCCAGACTCCGTCCGGGGGGACCCCCAGGCGGGCGCCCCGGGCCGCAGGAAGCGGAACCTGTAGGTGGACTTCCCGCTGGTCCCGTCGGCGAAGACGGCCCACAGCGAGCCGTCGCCCTCCACCGCGACCTGGAGGGTGTGCTCCTGGCCGCCGAGCGTGAAGGCGATCTCCCCGGCGAGAGCGAGCCCGCGCTCCACGCCGTCGGCGTTCGCCACCTTCACCTGCCGTGCCTCGTACGGGCGGAAGGTGCCGGGCAGCCGGAACCGCTCCTCGTACGGGGTGGCGTCGATGCCCGCGAAGGCGCGCCGGGCCTCGGCCGCCGGGTCCCAGACGCGCACCGCCCACAGCCCCTCGCGGCGCAGCACCACGAGCCGCCGCTCGCCCTGGGCGAGGCGGGACTCGGCGACCGGCCCGGCGTCGGCCGCCAGCCGCACCTCACCGGTCAACGGCTCGCCGTCCAGGGCCAGTTGGTGCTCGGCTGCGGCGGTCAGCACCACCTCGTCACCGTCCTCGCGCCACCGGCCGAACTCCTCGGGTACGCCGTCCGCGAGCCAGTGGGTGCCGGTCAGCGCGAGCGGTCCGTACGGCGCGGAGACCGCCGCGACGCGCTGCTCGTGCCACTTCTTCCAGTCGAGCCGGTGGTCGGACCGGGGATCCTGCTGGGCATCCGTGCGCATGTGATCAACCTTTCCATACCGGGGTACGCAGCCCGAGGTGCGAGCGCAGCGTGGAGCCGGTGTATTCGGTGCGGAACGCGCCGCGTTCCTGGAGCAGCGGCACCACCCGGTCGACGAAGTCGTCCAGGCCGCCGGGGGTGAGGTGGGGTATGAGGATGAAGCCGTCGGCCGCGTCGCTCTGCACGAACGCGTCGAGCTGGGCGGCGACATCGCCGGGGGTGCCGATGAAGGACTGGCGTCCGGTGTTCTCGATGACGGTCTGCCGGATGGAGAGCCCCTTGGCCTCGGACAGGGCCCGCCACTTGGCGGCGATCTCGAAGGGGTTGGTGATTTTCACCCGGCCCTGCACGAGCGCCGAGTCCGGATCCGGGTCGATGTCGGGGAGGGGGCCGTCGGGGTCGTACGCGGACAGGTCGCGGCCCCAGATCTGTTCGAGGGCGAGGATCGCGTTCTGCGGCGAGACCTGCTGGTGGCGTATCTCGGCGGCCTTCTCCTGGGCTTCGGCCGCGGTGTCGCCGAGGACGAAGGTGACCCCGGGCATGATCTTGAGGTCGTCGGGCTCCCTGCCGTACCGGGCCAGGCGCCCCTTCACATCGGCGTAGAAGGCGCGGCCCGCCTCCAGGGTGCCGTGCCGGGTGAAGATGACATCGGCGGCCGAGGCGGCGAACTGGCGGCCCTCGTCGGAGTCGCCGGCCTGGATGACCACGGGGTGGCCCTGCGGGGAGCGCGGCACGCCGAACGTGCCCTCGATGGAGAAGTGCCGCCCGTGGTGGGCGAAGGGCCCGGGCGCCCCGCCCGGCCCCCGGGAGTCCCATAACTCCCTTGTGGTTGCGACAAATTCGGCGGCCCTGCCGTACCGGTCGGCGCGGTCGAGATAGCCGCCGCGGCGGAAGTTCTCGCCGGTGAAGGCATCCGGTGAGGTGACCACGTTCCAGGCGGCCCGGCCGCCGCTGAGGTGGTCGAGCGAGGCGAACCTGCGGGCGGTCTCGTACGGCTCGTTGAAGGTCGCGTTGACCGTGGCGGCGAGGCCCAGCCGGTCGGTGACCGCCGCCAGCGCGTTGAGCAGGGTGATCGACTCGGGCCGTCCCACCACGTCGAGATCGTGGATGCGGCCCTTGTGCTCGCGCAGCCGCAGCCCTTCGGCGAGGAAGAAGAAGTCGAACCTGCCGCGTTCGGCGGCCCGGGCGAGGTGCTCGAAGGACGAGAAGTCGATCTGCGAGGCGGAGCGGGGGTCGGCCCAGACGGTGGTGCTGTTGACGCCGGGGAAGTGGGCGGCGAGGTGGATCTGCTTCTTACGCTCGGTCATGGCGGGCTCCCCCGGCGGTGGCGTACTGGTTGACGGGCCGTGCCAGGCCCAGGTGTTCGCGAAGGGTGGCGCCCGGATAGAAGCGCCGGAGCAGACCGCGGTGCTGGAGGACGGGCACGGTCGCTGCGACGACGAGTCCGAGGTCGCGCTCGGGGTCGGCCGGGCGCAGGTGGAAGCCGTCGACGGCGCCCTCGGCGTGCCACTCGCCGATGAGACCGGCCAGTTCCACGGCGTCGGCGGTCGTGTGCAGCGCCACCGGGACCGAGCCGAGCACCCGCAGCCGCTCGGGGTTCCGGCCGTGCGCGCGGGCCCGGTCGCGCAGTTCCTCGCGGGCGGTGCGCGCGGCCGACGGGTCCTGCGTGCGGACGAGGGCGACATCGGCGTGCCGTGCGGCGGCGGCCCTCGGCCTGGCGGCGGTCGCGTCGATCACGGTGACCGGGTGGCCCTGCGGCGGCCGGGGCACGATGGCGGGCCCGCGCACCGAGAATGTACGCCCCTCGAAGTCGACGTAGTGCAGCTTGTCGCGGTCGATGAAGCGCCCTGTCGACTCGTCGCGTATCTCGGCGTCGTCCTCCCAGGAGTCCCACAACTTGGCTGCCACATCGGCGACTTCGCGTGCTTCGTGCCACGCTTCGGCCGCGCTGGCGGCGGACCGCCGCCCGAACAGCCTCGCCTCGGCCTCGGTGGTGGACACTTCGGGGCTCCAGCCGGCCCGGCCGCGGCTCACCCAGTCCAGCGTGGCGACGGCCGACGACACGTGGAACGGCTCGGTGTGGGTGGTGTTCACGGCCGGGACGAGCCCGATGCGTCCGGTGGCGGGGGCGAGGCGGGCCAGCACGGCGAGCGCGTCGAGCCCGGGCCGCGCGAAGGAGTCGCCGAGCGTCACGAAGTCGAGCGTCCCCCGCTCGGCGAGCCGGGCGAGCGCGGTGAAGTGAGCGGCGTCGTAGTGCCCGGCCGCGTCGATGGCGACGGCGAGGTGCACGGGGCTGCGGACGAGTGGTGCGGACATGGCTGGACCTCTCTGGGGTGGATGCCGGAGCTCGGCTCTGGGCGGGAGCCCGGCCTTCATGCGCTGGGCGGAAGAATCCCGGTCAGGCGCTGGGGTGGCGACACGCGAGGTCGCGCAGGACGCTCAGTGCGGCGCGGGCCGTGGCGTCGTTCTGCCGGAAGGCGGGGCCTCCGGTGCGCGGCCGGGTGAACGCCCCCGCCGCGCGGGCGACGGTGAAGGGACCGAGCGCGAACCGGCGCGGGTGCGCCCGCCCGTCGCGTCCGGTGATCCGGCCGTCCGCGGGCTCCACCTGGAGCAGCCCGGTCTCGGCCGCCCCGGCCCCGTCCTCGTACAGCGAGCGCAGCAGCGGGCTGCCGACGCGTTCGGCGGTGGGCTCGGGCAGCCGCGCCTCGACGAGCGCGGCCGCCTCGACCCACTGCCCCGGCACGCTGGCACTGCCCGCGCGGAAGACGCCCTTGGACTCGTCGGTCCCGACGCTGATCCCCGCGCCGAGGAAGCGCACCACCCCGGCGTCGGAGAGGGCGAGCAGTTGCCGCAGGCGGGGTCCGGGCGGGCCGGAGGCGAGGTAGCTGAAGAACCCGTGCCACCAGCCGCCCACGTCGCCGATGCGCAGCAGCTGGCCGTAGACCGAGAGCAGTCCGAGAAAGACGGCCAAGTCAGCACTGCGGGACGGATCATGACGTCTCGTCAGATCGGCTCGGAGGTGCGAACGCAGACCGTCCTGGAGGCTGTCGTACGAGGTGAAGCGGATCCCGTCGAGCGGGTGGTCGAGGGCTTCGAGGTCGAGGCGGTCGGCGGGGTCGGGCACGGCGGCGGCAATCAGGGCCGGGAGCCCGGGGCTGCCGGGGTCGGCGGCGGCGTACTTCTCCTCGAAGTCGGGCCAGTCGACGGCGGTGCGTTCGGGGTGGGCGGTGAACAGCCGGTGGTAGTGGGCGAAGCCCAGTTCCTTCTCGATCAGGGGCCAGATGTCGCGGCGGAAGTCGGGCCGGTGCGGGCGGCCGAGGAGTTCGTCCACCTCGGCGGGGCCGAAGAAACGCGGCAGCGGCGGACGTTCGCCGTGCCAGGCGTAGCCGAGCTTGGAGCGGTAGGGCACGCCGCGCCGGGAGCCGACGTACAGCACGGGCTCGCGGCCGGAGGGGTGGTAGGCGCCGGTCGCGTCGTAGCGGCCGCCGCGGCCTTCGGTGAGGAGCGCCATGAGGTCGACGAAGGCGAGTCCGAAGCCGCGGACGATCACGGGCTCGCCGGGACGCAGCGGTGACAGGTCGCTGTCGGCGGTGAAGGCGGGCGGCAGGTGCACCAGGCCGTGCCGGTCGGCGAAGTCGGCCAACCGGCACTGCTCGCCGTCGAGTTCGGCGTCCAGGTGGCCGATGGTGAGGACGACCACGTCGGCGGTGAGCGGCTCGCCGCGGCCTTCTAGCCACACCCGCTGGCGGCCTTCGTGCGGGCCGTCGATGCGGCGGGCCCGGGTGCGGTGCTCGTGCACGGTGACGGTGTCCGGCAGCGCGGCCACGGCGTCCTCGTACACCCAGCGCAGGTACTCACCCTGCGCCCGCCGGCTGGGGAAGCTGCGGGCTTCCGCGCCGGACCAGGCGGCGAGGGTGGGGCCGGGGCGCACCGGGCCCTCCTGCTGGACGGTGTCGTCGGTGAACATGGTGACGTCCTCGGCCATGGAGTTCATCCACAGCAGCGGCGACTGCCCGGCCCGCCAGATCCGTCCGCCGCCCGCGGGATACGGGTCGACCAGATGGATGTCGAGAGGCTCCTCCCCGTACAGGGAGGGGATGTTGGCGGCGAGCCGCTCCAGGAGTCCGGTCCCCCGCGGACCGGCTCCCACGACGACTACGGACGCGCGGTCGGGAAGGACGTCTTCAGGAACGGCGGACGGCCGCTCGGGGCGGGTGAGGCACATGCGAAGGCTCCGTGGATGCAGAGATCGAACACGGGAATGGCCTTCACGGACACACGGTGCGCAACGGTGCGGAACCGAGCCCCTCAGCACGGCTTCCGGTCCCGAGGCTATGCGCCGCACGCTGGAGGTTGTCAAGCTTGTCCGCACTGTGAGCGGTGCGTCCCTGCGCAGTTGACGCGGAAACGGATGGCTGTTCCACTTGGGCCATGCATCCGCAGCAGTGGCTGGTCACGCGCTCCCACATCGACTTCGGTCGAGTGTGGTCCTCGTCCTGTTGAGCTGACCCCCTGCACGGCTTCTTCGGCGCGCTGCCGCGCCGTTCTTCCGCGCCTTCACCTCACTGATCACTCGCGCACCCCTCCCCTCGCACGCACCTCAGTACCCGTTCGCACCCACCGCGGCGCCCTTGTCACTTCCGACTGCGACCTGGGCGCCGCCGAGCAGCGGACGGTCCGTCAGCAGTCGCAGCAGCTGCAGCAATCGCAGCAGTCACAGTCGCAGTTCCCGCAGTCGCCGCAGCCGCAGTCACAGTTGCCGCAGTCGCAGGCATTGCAGCAGCCCTCGCGCTTCTTGCGCGACCAGGGGCCCTCGTACGCGTCGGCGCAGCACATCCTGCAGGTGCAGCAGAGCCCGACGAAGGCGGCGCAGCCCGCCAGGAAGCCGCGCGGCTGGAGGCGCGGCGGCTCGGGGTCGAACCCGGGTCCGGCGGGACCGAAGGCGGCCTCGTGCGGATGGCCGCAGCTCACCGTGCCGAACGAGCGGTTCACGGACTGGCTCAGTTCGTGCGCGAGCAGGACGTGGGCGAGCCTTCCGTCCACGAAGTCGACCTCGCGCAGCGCGAGCCGGATGCCGTGCACCGCGTCGTCGGCGAGCCTGCGGGCCTCGGCGAGATCCGTGCCGGTCGCGGCGAGCGGGTTCCAGGCACCCGACGCGGCGTCAGCTTCCCGGTCCTCCACGGCATCCAGGAGATGCGCGAGCCGCCCGAAGAGCCGGCCGGCCTCGGCGAGCGGCTCCGCGTTGTGGGGCCTGCCGGCGAGGACGGCGGTGTGCGCGAACGCGGCCGCGGTGGCCGTCTCGGTGGGCTCGGTGACCGTCAGGAGCGAGGTGCCGGGGCCCGCGAGCGCCTCGATGCCGCCCTGCCGGTCGACCGCGTCGAGGAGCACGGCGGTGTCGAAGCCGAGCGAGGCTCCGGTGCGCGCCCCGGCCCGGTCCCAGCTCCTGGCGAGACGGCGGGCGGCGAGCGCGACCGGCCTGCGCGCCAACAGGCCGTCCCGGTCGGCCACGTGGTCGCGGACCTTGGCCGAGGCGAGGACCAGCGAGACGGCGGCCGCGAGGCGGGCCCCCTCGCCCTGCGCGACCGGAGCCGTACGCATCGCGCGCAGCGGGCAGGGTCCGGCGGTGCGCCGCCAGCCGGTGCTCCGTTCGGCCTGAGCCTCCGTCAGAACCGAGACGATCAGGCCGTCGTAGTTGGTCACGACCCGGGCGAGCTGCCCGTGGTCGGAGCGAAGTGCCAGGCAGAGGCCGCAGAGATGGGCCATCCACTCGGTCTTCAGCCCCTCGCCGAGCCGGTGCGAACAGGGCCTGACGATTCCGAACACGGCTCTCCCCCACGTGGCGTTGGGCACCACGCCCAACGCGTCGATCTTCAGTGCGGCACGCATCGTATCGAGTCATCCGTTCACCCGTACGACCCCTGTCTCACCCGTGTGGAGGGACATACATATTTTTGTTACACCGGATCCCCTGTACCGCCCCAGCCCTAGAGGATTCCTGACGAATCGCCACATGTTCTGTGCCAGTACCGTCACGAATCACCTGCGCGGCGACTATCCACTTGGCGCGGTATCCGCATCATGGACGACCATAGGGATGCGGAACGGAAGATGTAGCAAGAAGAAGACCGCTGTGAGAGGAGGCGTCCATGGGATCGGTGCGCAAGGCCAGTGCCTGGCTGGGACTTGTCGAGGACAACGACGACCGCTACTACGACGACGAGTACACCGAGGGTGCCGCCGAGCCCGGCGAGGCCTGGGTGACCGACCCGCGGGTGCGGGTGGCCTCCGACGCGGCCGAGGAGCAGGGCCGCCGGATCGCCACCGTCACTCCGGACGGCTTCCGGGACGCGCGGGGCATCGGCGAGCTGTTCCGCGAGGGCGTCCCGGTGATCGTGAACCTGACGAGCATGGACGCGGGTGACGCCAAGCGCGTCGTCGACTTCGCGGCCGGGCTCACCTTCGGCCTGCGCGGCTCCATCGAACGCGTGGCGACGAGGGTCTTCCTGCTGACCCCCGCCGACACCCAGATCGTCAGCGGCGAGGCCGCGGGCCGCCAGACCGGCGGCTTCTTCAACCAGAGCTGAGTTCCCGATGGCTCCCGGCCACGACCACCGCCGAGCCGGGCGCTCACCGGATCATCGTTCCTAGCGGAACGCGTCCAGTCCGGTGAGCGCCTTGCCGAGCACCAACTGGTGCATTTCCACGGTGCCTTCATAGGTGAGCACCGATTCCAGGTTGGTGGCGTGCCGCATCACCGGGTACTCCAGCGAGATCCCGTTCGCGCCGAGGATGGTGCGCGAGGTGCGGCAGATCTCGATCGCCTCCCGTACGTTGTTGAGCTTTCCGAAGCTGACCTGCTCGGGGCGGAGCCGTCCCGCGTCCAGGCGCCGGCCCAGGTGGTGGGCGAGCAGGATCCCCTTGTGCAGTTCGAGCGCCATGTCGGCGAGCTTGGCCTGGGTGAGCTGGAAGCCGCCGATGGGCTTGCCGAACTGTTCGCGGGTCTTCGCGTAGTCGAGCGCCGCCTCGAAGGAGGCGCGGGCCGCGCCCATCGCGCCCCAGACGATTCCGTACCGCGCGTGCGAGAGGCAGCTGAGCGGGCCCCCCAGCCCGGTGACCTCCGGGAGTACGGCGTCGGCGGGCAGCCGCACCTCGTCGAGGACCAGCTCGCTGGTGACGCTGGCCCGCAGCGACCACTTGTGCTTGATCTCGGGGGCCGTGAAGCCCGGGGCGCCGGTCGGCACCACGAACCCGCGGATGCCGTCGTCGGTCTGGGCCCACACCACGGCGACGCCCGCCACCGAGCCGTTGGTGATCCACATCTTGCGGCCGTTCAGCACCCAGTCGGTGCCGTCCTTCTTGGCGTACATGCGCATCCCGGCCGGGTCGGAGCCGTGGTCGGGCTCGGTGAGGCCGAAGCAGCCGATGATCTCGCCCGCCGCCATCCCGGGCAGCCAGCGCTGCTTCTGCTCCTCGGAGCCGAACCGCCAGATCGCGTACATGGCGAGCGAGCCCTGTACGGAGACGAGCGAGCGGATGCCGGAGTCGGCGGCCTCCAGCTCCAGGCAGGCGAGGCCGTACTGCACGGCGGTGGCGCCCGCGCAGCCGTAGCCGGTCAGGGACATGCCCAGCGCGCCGATCGCGCCGAGTTCGCGGGCCAGTTCGCGGATGCCGGGCAGTTCGCCGTTCTCGTACCACTGGGCGATGTGCGGCAGGACCCGGTCGGCGGCCCAGGAGCGCACGGTGCCGCGGATCGCGAGGTCCTCGGCGCTCAGCAGGTCGTCGATGCCGAGCGGGTCGGCCGGGTCGAAGGGGGGCAGCTTGGAGGAAGGAGCGGACATGAGGGCGCCTCCGCGGCTCTCGCTCAACTAAAACTAGCAATGTTAGTTATTACCTGAGCGCTGACGTTACGGGTCAGTGTCCCGCGCGTCCAGACTCGGCGGTCGCCACATCGCCGGGCCGCGCCGGGGACGGCAGCTTCACGCTGAGCGGCTGCGCCTGCCGCGGCTCGGCCTCGGGCGCCGACTCCGGCCCCGCCACCGAGCAGTCCATGATCCGCGGGAGCCGCAGCCCGGCCACCGCGCCGAGCAGAAGGAGTGCGGCGCTGACGAACAGCGTCACGTGCAGACCGTGCACGAAGGCGTTCCGGGCCGCGCCGCGCAGCGCCTCACCCGCCGGGCCGCCGAGGTGGTCGGCGACGTCGTAGGCCTCGCCGAGCGAATCGGCCGCGGCGGCCGACGCCTTGACGGGGACCCCGCCGACCGAGGCGAGCCCGGGGGCGTAGGCGGCGTTCATGACGCTGCCGAGCAGGGCTATGCCCATGCCAGCGCCGAGCTGGTAGGAGGTCTCGCCGATGGCGGCCGCGCCACCGGCCCGCTCGGCCGGGGCCTCGCTGAGCATCGATTCGTACGCCGCGAACAGCGTGGTCTGGAAGCCGAAGCCGAGCAGGACGAAGGAGACGAACATCAGGGCCGGCCAGTCGGTCTGGCCCATCAGGGCCAGCAGCAGCACGGCGGCCGCGGTCAGCACGAAGCCCGTACAGACCATCCGGCGCGGGCCGAGCCTGCGCAGCGTGTACGAGCCGGTCGCGCCCGCCGCCATCGCGGCGAAGGTGAGCGGCAGCATGCGCAGTCCGGTGGCGAGCGGGGAGAGCCCGAGGACCAGCTGGAGGTACTGGACCGCGATGAGTTCGAGGCCGACCAGCGCCAGCATGGCCACGACGATGCAGCCGACCGAGGTGGCGAACGCGGGCCGGGAGAACATCCGGATGTCGATGAGCGGATGTGTGCGGCGCCGCTGCCTGCGGACGAAGAGGACGAGCAGCGCGGCGCCGAGGCAGAGCGCAGCGAGGGTGCGGTCGTCGATGATGCCGGAGCCGCTGCCGAGCCACTTCACGCCGAGCACGACGGCGAGGATGCCGCCCGCCGCCAGCAACGCGCCGAGCACGTCCCAGGGTCCGTCGGAGCTGCCTTTGGACTCGGGCAGGATCCAGCGGCCGAGCGGCAGGATCAGCGCCATCAGCGGGATGTTGACGAGGAAGACCGAGCCCCACCAGAAGTGCTGGACGAGGAAGCCGCCGAGCACCGGTCCGGTGGCGGCGCCGATCGCGGCGACCGCCGTCCAGATGCCGATGGCGGTGGCCCGCTCGCGGCGGTCGGGGAAGACGACGCGGACGATGGAGAGCGTGGCGGGCATGATCATCGCGCCGCCGATGCCGAGCAGCGCGCGGGCGGCTATCAGCACCGGCGCCGATTCAGCGAGCGCGGCGACCGCCGAGGCGGCGCCGAAGATCCCGTAGCCGAGCAGCAGGATCCGGCGCCGGCCCACCCGGTCGCCGAGCGTGCCGAAGAGGATGAGGAGGGCGGCGCAGACCAGGGGGTAGGCGTCGACGATCCACAGGAGTTCCACCGGGCCGGGCCGCAGGCCCTCGGTGACCGAGGGGATCGCGACATGCAGGACGGTGGCGTCGAGCGCCACGAACAACAGGCTCACACAGAGGACGACGAGGACGACCCAGCGGTTGGGACCGCCGGCAGCAGCACGCGCTCGTGCACCGGCCGTGGTCGTCCCTGTCATGTACGTACCTCCCAGTACTGCGGGCCGGGCCGGGCCCGGGACGGTGCGGTCGCATCGGACCGTCCGTCACCACTCTCGCGGTCGGCGGGCCCGGCGGACCAGTGACCAGCCCTGAATCGGGTTGGCGTGCCCGGGAGCCCGGCATCGACGGGCGAGTGATTGGTCAGCGTACGCGAGTTCGCCGCGGTGGCGCGTGGTCCACCTCTCACCCCGAAGACCGCAGGAGTGTGGCGTGCGCCACGCCGCGCCGGGCCCCGAGATGATCTTTACGCTCCGTACCGGACCGGTGACCGAAGGGTGAATTTCGCTCCCCCACCCGGCAAACGGAATTCCATGGGATACAAACAGGCCCTTCCGGAGGTGAGTCGAATGAATAGAGCGCAAGGCCGCCGGGTATTCCGGAGGGCCCGGGAATAAAGGCGGGCGTGAGACATACTCCACATCACATCGTCATCACAAAGACCCCGGATCGGCCTGGACCGTCACTCACTCGCTGTAACGTCGATTGAGTGCGTACTGACCGAATCTTCGCCCGCCTGGACCGGGAGCCCGAGCCACCGAAGATAGAGATCCCGCGGATGAGCCGTCACCGCGGGGTCCTCTTCGGCGCGACGATGGTGTTCTACCTCGCCATCGTCGTGGCCGTGCTGACCTCGTCCTGGCTCGTCGAGCTGGACTGGAAGGTCATGCTGTTCCGGCCGTACGAGCACTGGCCGCAATGGCACGCCTTCCTGGACTACTTCGTGGTCCTCGGCCAGCGCGGGCCGACCGCCGTGATGGTCATGGCGTGGCTGGGCTGGCGCTCCTGGCGCCAGCACACACTGCGGCCGCTCCTGACGCTCGGGGCGGCCCTGCTGCTGCTCAACATGACGGTCGGTTCGGTCAAGCTCGGCCTCGGAAGGCTGGGCCCGCACTACGCCACGCAGATAGGGTCCGCCGAGCTCTTCGCCGGCGGCGACATATTTCCCTCGGGGCACACCGCCAACGCGGTCGTGACCTGGGGCATCCTGGCCTACCTCGCCACCACTCCGCGCGCCCGCCGCTGGCTCTCGGTCATCTCGGCCATGGTCGCCCTCGGAGTCGGCGCGACCACGGTCTACCTCGGTACGCACTGGGTCAGCGATGTGCTCCTCGGCTGGGCGGCCGGGCTGCTCATCCTGCTCGCCCTGCCCTGGATGGAGCCGCTGATCGCCCGCGCCGAGGCGTTCGTCTTCGCGGTGCGCGAGAAGGTGCGCGAGCGCCGGCGGACCCGGGTCGCGACCGCCCCGGTCCCGGTGCCGGCCCGTACGGTGCCCGCGATGCTGCCCCAGCGCGGCCACGACGAGGACGGGGCCCCGGAGCGCGAGCCGGTCGGCGCGGCGAGCGGGCGCGGCTCCAGCAGGCCGCTCCCGGCCAGGCCCTACCAGCCGGCCCGTTCGGAGCGGCCGCCGGTCGTCCCGGCGGGCACCCGGCGCCCGCCGCACACCGAGCGGTCGCCGCGCACCGCCCCGGCCCGCCCCCTGGGCGGCTGACGGCAGCGGAACGGCGGGGACGGTACGCACAGGCCAACCCCCGCGGCACGAAGGCCCCCGGTCCATACCGGGGGCCTTCGTCGTTGTCGCGCGGGAACCGGCTCAGCCGTGCCAGCAGCGGGTGACCGTGCCGTCCTCGACCTCGAAGTTCAGCCGGCCCGCCAGGTACTCCATGGTGATGATCGAGCCCGGCGGCAGCGACCTGACGGGGGACCAGCCGCGCGACCTGGCCAGCTGCTCGGCGCCCTCGGCGTCGAGGCCGACATAGGACTCGGGGGCGTCGTCGGGATGTGCTGAGTGGGACGGTATGGGTGCCATACAACCCACCGTAGGCGGGTCAGCCCGGCGACGGAAGCCGGGGCCGTCAGGGGCCCGCCGACCTGGTGGGAACCCGCTGGTTGTCCGCCTCCGGTGCCCCACCAGTCACACTTCTGTCACAGGATCGAGGCTCGGGTCTGCCTCGAACTACGTCACTCATACGGGCAGTTCCTGACCTCTTGCCCAGTTATCGCACACACCGGTTCCGGCCACTCGAACACATTCCTGGAATTGACAGAATTCTTACGCCGGACACTCTGGGAATTCCCTCCCGACAGCGCCCCGAATGAAATTGGCGGCGCATAGGAATTCACCGCACCCTTACACGATCCCTACCCGGAACCCCGTGACCGGGACCGTCGGTGCTCGGCCAGATGGCCCACGCCCTCTGTTGCGCCGGGCCGGACCGCGAGCATCATGGCCCCCGGCCTGACGCCAGACAGCTCTGGGGGTGCAATGGGTACGGAGACAGTGACCCCGGCGGCGGAACCCAGGCGGGCCACCCGGCCCGGCGCGGTGCTCCTCGACTGGCTGACCACCACCGACCACAAGAAGATCGGGCACCTCTACCTGATCACGTCGTTCGTCTTCTTCCTGATCGCCGGCGCGATGGCGCTCCTGATGCGGGCCGAACTGGCCCGCCCCGGGCTCCAGATCATGACCAACGAGGAGTACAACCAGCTCTTCACGCTGCACGGCACGATCATGCTGCTGCTCTTCGCGACGCCCACCTTCGCCGGTTTCGCCAACGCAATCATGCCGCTGCAGATCGGCTCCCCGGACGTGGCCTTCCCCCGGCTGAACATGCTGGCGTACTGGATGTTCCTCTTCGGCGGTCTGATCGTGCTCGGCTCGCTGCTGCTGCCGACGGGCCCCGCGAGCTTCGGCTGGTTCGCCTACGCGCCGCTCAACTCGCTGACCCGCTCCCCCGGCGCGGGCGCCGACCTCTGGATCATGGGGCTCGCGCTCTCCGGCTTCGGCACGATCCTCGGCTCGGTCAACTTCCTGACCACCATCATCACGATGCGCGCCCCCGGCATGACGATGTTCCGGATGCCGGTCTTCACCTGGAACATCCTGTTCACGTCGGTCCTGGTGCTGATCGCGTTCCCGGTGCTCGCGGCGGCGCTGCTCGTCCTGGAGGCGGACCGCAGGTTCGGCTCGGTGGTCTTCGAGGCGCAGTACGGGGGCGCGCTGCTGTGGCAGCACCTCTTCTGGTTCTTCGGCCATCCCGAGGTCTACATCATCGCGCTGCCGTTCTTCGGCATCATCACGGAGATCATCCCGGTCTTCGCACGCAAGCCGATCTTCGGCTACATGACCCTGATCGGAGCGACGGCGGCCATCACCGGCCTGTCCGTCGTGGTGTGGGCCCACCACATGTTCGCGACCGGAGCGGTGCTGCTGCCGTTCTTCTCGTTCATGTCGTTCCTGATCGCGGTGCCGACCGGGGTGAAGTTCTTCAACTGGACGGGCACGATGCTCAGGGGCTCGCTGAGCTTCGAGACCCCGATGCTGTGGGCGGTCGGCTTCCTGGTGAGCTTCCTGTTCGGCGGCCTGACGGGCGTCATCCTGGCCTCCCCGCCGCTGGACTTCCACGTCACCGACTCGTACTTCGTGGTGGCGCACTTCCACTACGTGGTGTTCGGCACGGTGGTGTTCGCGACCTTCGGCGGCTTCTACTTCTGGTGGCCGAAACTCACCGGCAAGATGCTCGACGAACGGCTCGGCAAGATCCAGTTCTGGACGCTCTTCATCGGCTTCCACACCACCTTCCTGGTCCAGCACTGGCTGGGCGCCGCGGGCATGCCGCGCCGGTACGCGGACTACTTGGCGGCGGACGGCTTCACCACGCTCAACATGATCTCGTCCATCGGCGCGTTCCTCCTCGGCCTCTCCAACCTGCCCTTCTTCTACAACGTCTGGAAGACGGCGAAGTACGGCAAGAAGGTGGAGGTCGACGACCCGTGGGGGTTCGGCCGCTCGCTGGAGTGGGCGACGTCGTGCCCGCCGCCCCGGCACAACTTCGTGGCCATCCCCCGGATCCGCACCGAGGCCCCGGCCTTCGACCTGCACCACCCGGAGTTCGCCCCGTTCCGCGACGACCTGCCGAAAGACCTGCGGCCGGAGATCGGTGCGGGGACCGACGGGGAGACCCGCTAACCCGCCGCCGCGTCCACGCGTACGCTCAGATCGTTGGCGCCCGTGTAGTACGGCCGGACCACTCCCGGGCCCACCCGCGACCCCGGGTACACGAAGATCACCTGTTTCAGCGGGACGTCGTCCAGGATGCGGGCGAGGCGGACCGCGGCGGTGCCGGTGACCAGCCACAGGTCCCAGAGCCATTCCTTCGCGTCGAGCCCCTCCGCGAGCGGCGCGTAGGGCAGCGTGAAGGTGAAGCCGTCGCCCTCGGCGGTCGCGGGCACCCGGTGGACCCGGCCGCCCCCGCCTCGCAGCCGCGCCTCCACGACCGCGTCCGGGCCCAGCCCTGTTCCGTACAGCCGTCCCTGAACGGTGACCGCGCCCTCGCCGAAGCCGATCGTGCCGGTCTCGGCGTGCGGCTTGCGCAGCCAGCTGCGGACGATGAGCTCGCCGGACCGCCCGGCGTACGGAATGCGCACCGCGACCCGGTCGGCGTCCGGACCGGGCTCCCGGTCGACCAGCGCGCGCAGGTCCCGGGTCCCCGGCTCCAGGCGCTGTTCCTCCTCACCGACGCGCAGGTACCCGTCCCACAGGCCCTCGGCGAGCTCGACCGTGCTGGGCAGCACCGCCCGGAGCCGGCCTTCGGCGGCCGGGGTGAGCGGCAGCAGCACATCGGGGCCCGGGTTCGCGCCGCGCCGGCGCAGGACGAGCGTGGCGCCCGGCCGGCCGGCCCCCGTGATGTCGAAGGTCACCCCGCCCGCGGAGTCGGCGATGCAGTCGGCGCGCGGCGTGGCGGATGCGCTGCCCGTGTCCGGGGACTCGGCGGTGGTGGTCATGCGGTCTGCCCTTTCCGGAGCACTCTGGCGGCCTTGTGGCGCAGGGCGTAGGCCCCGTCGAGGGCGGTGCTGCGGGCCCGGTGCAGCGAATCGCTCAGCACCCCGGCGGAGCGGCTGCCGCCGCCCTGGGCGTGCAGCTCGGCGAAGATCGCCTCGTGGCGTTCGGCGATCCGGGCGGGGTCGAAGCGCTCGGAATTGTGCAGCGCCGCCTTGGCCATGCGGTGGCGCAGTCCGTCGTCCTGGATCAGTTCGAGCAGGGCCGCGGCCACCGCATCGGCGTTGCCCGTTTCGACCAGCCGGCCGTCCCCCCCGTCCTGGATGATTTCGCGTGGCCCCTGTGGACAGTCGGTGGAGACGACGGGGAGGCCGCAGCGCATCGCCTCGACGATGGTCATGCCGAAGGACTCGTGGCTGGAGGTGACGGCCGCGACGGAGCCCTTGACCCACTCGCTCTCAAGATGGCCTGCCAGGCCCATAAGGAACACATTGTTGTAGAGGCCAAGATCGTCAATGAGGTTGCGCAGGGCTTCCCGTTCGTTCCCGAAGGCGTCACCGGAACCGTAGATCCGCAGCCGCCAGTCCGGCCGTACGGCGACCACGCGAGCGAAGGCCCGCACCAGCAGGTCGTACCGCTTGACCGGGGTGAGCCGCCCGGCCGCGACGACCAGTCTGGCATCGCCCGAGGCGGGCTCGATGCGGGGCGCGGGCACGCTGTTGGGCACCGCGTCGACGCGTACGCCGGGGAGCCGCAGCTCCTGGTAGGCGGCCGCGTCGGCGCGGGTGACCGTGGTGATCGCGTCGAGCAGCGGGTAGGAGTGGCCGATCTCGCTGCGCAGCCGGTAGCTGTGTCCGGCGAGGGTCAGGTGTTCCTGGCCGACCCGGACCACGCCGGGCCGGGTCTCGCGCGCGATGTGCACGTTGAGCCCGGGCCGGGTGCCGACGACGACGTCCGCCTCGATCGCCCGCAGATGGGCCGCGATGCGGTCGTCGGTGAGCCGGCTGTACTGGCTGTGGCGTCCGTCGCCGCGCGGGAAGACCTTGGCCGGCTGCCGGTGCCGGGGGTGGTCGCCGTCGTATCCGGCGCTGTTCTTGCGGAGGTCCACCAGGTGCTTGAGGCGGACGCCCTCGGGCGCGGTGAGGGTGGGCTCGTCGTGGTGGCGGAAGACGGAGACGATCTCGACGTCGTGCCGCCGGGCCAGCTCACCGGCGAGGTTGAAGGTGGACCGGATGGTGCCGCCCAGGCTGTACGCGTTGTGCAGCAGGAATGAGATGTGCATGCGCCACGCGTCCCCTTGGTCGTTCGATCGATCGGTCGATCGATCATCCGCTTGATCATTCGGCCGGCCAGGTCGGTCGGGACCGGTGCCCCGGTCAGCAACGGACTGTACTTGGCTCGCCCGTCACCTGTACTCCAGGGGCGGATCACCGCCCGGCCACCGGGGACCACGGTATGCGCAGCGGTTGGGGAGAGCCCCGTCCGGGCGGCCGGACGGGGCTCGGTGCCTCGGGTTGTCAGACCTTGAGCCGCTGCCCGGGCACGATGAGGTCCGGGTCGGTTCCGATGACGGCCCGGTTGGCCGCGTACAGCGCCTCCCAGTGGGTGCCGTGCACCGCCGCGATGGCGGACAGCGTGTCGCCGCTCCTGACCGTGTAGGCGCCCGCGGTGGGCGGCGCGCTCTCGGTGCGGACCGGGGCAGCCGGCCCGGACGGCTTCGGCGCGGCAGGCCGCGCACTCGTGGCCTTCTTCGGCTTGACGGGCTCGGCGGCCCGCTCGGCGGCGGGCGGCCGTGCCGCGGGAGCGCCGCCGGACGCGCCCGCCGAGCGCGAGCAGGCTGGCCAGGCGCCCCAGCCCTGCGAGCGCTGGACCTTGGTGGCGATGGCGATCTGCTCGGCCCTGCTGGCCCGGTCGGCGGTGGAGGCGTACGCTCCGCCGCCGTGCGCCCGCCAGGTCCCGGCGTCGAACTGCAGCCCGCCGTAGTAGCCGTTGCCGGTGTTGATGTGCCAGTCTCCGCCGCTCTCACACTGCGCGATGCGGTCCCACACGCCGCCGTCCGCCGCCGCGGCCGGACCGGTGGCAACACTGAGCAGGGCGATCGGGGCCGCGATCGCGACCCCGATCAGCGCTGCCGTCCCGCGACCGTGCGGCGAGCTGGAACCACTGGTACCAACAGACATGAAATCCCTCTCGAAGCACCCGGGGTCCCCCTGAGCGGTGCGGACTCCGGCGCGTCCGGCGCCTCGTTCCGCACTGCCCCCGCCCGCCGCAAGGTGGTCGTTCACTGGTGCGGCGGCGGGCGTTCCCGGGCGGTGCTCGGTGCACTCGGCGGTGGAATCTAGGGACCCGCACGCTCCGGAATCAACCAAAGCCTTGTCATTCCAGGCCAGTTGACTGTTACCCGGAGTATCGGCGATTTCCGGTCACCCACTTGATTCGCAGATATCGGTATTTGTCGACCTGTCGTTGAAGTGATCTGTGACTCGGCTCACCTGGCCAACTTCCATGCATCCCGCAGGTGTTGACAGGGAGTGAAGGGTTCCGGGGGTGCGCTCACCCTCCGGCGGGGACGGTTCGATTCCGTTCGCCTTCGCGCGTGACTCCGGCCACAGATCGTCCGTTGTCGTTTGTACGAGAGAAGCCGGGAACCGCCCGGCGCATCCACTCAGTTCCTAGGAGCCACCCGTGCCGCGCATGCTCGACGTCAGTGAGGACGTCCGCGCCGAGATCGGCGACGAAGAAGCCGAGCGGCTGCTCGCCGGCGAGAACGCCCCGGGCAGCTACGACTGCACCTCCTGCCGCACGCCGGGCGACTCCGAGCAGGAGCGCACCAGCACCGTCCTGTTCGTCGGCGAGGAAACCGCGGTGCTCGCCTTCGCCCACGCCAGCTGCATCCCCTCCCAGGTCGTCCAGGTCGCCGAGGAGCAGCTCCAGGGCGCCGTACGCTCCATCACCGGCGAGGAGCCGGCCGGCGGCGCACCCGAGCAGGCGGTGCTCGGCATCACCAGCGGGCTGGTGCTGATCGAGGGCGACCTGCACCCGGCGCTCGTCGTCGAGCCGACCGTCCCGATCGCCCGGGCCGGGTCGGGCGGCTCCACCGACGAGTTCCTGCCGCTCCTCATCGAGCAGGGCTTCGTGCCGGTCACCGACATGGCCCGGCTGCCCTCGGTGCTGTCCGGCTGGTCGGTGCTGCTCGCGATGGGCCAGTTGCACGCGATCCTGCAGCCCGGCGCCGCAGGCGGCGGCTCGGTCTCCTGGTGGCAGGCGCACCAGCCGCTCCAGGTGACGGACGGCTGGCGCGCCGCGGCCAACAAGTCGCAGCGCGTGCTGGTCTTCGCGGCGCCGGTCGGCGCGATCGGCCAGCAGCCGCGCGAGGACCTGCTCAGGGACGCGCTGGAGAAGGCCGCCGCCGACGGCCGCCTGGTGGCCGCCGCCATGCCCCTGGCGGGCACCTGAGGTTTCCCCCGGCCCCTTCCCGAAGCGCCCCGGACGGCCGCGCCCCGGCGGCCGAGCGGCTCACCCCTGCCCCGGGCGCGCACGGAAGGGGCGTGGGGCACCTCGCCGCGTGCTACCGATAAGCCGAAACGCCCCGCATCCCCTGCCCCGCGTGGTCGTTGGCACATACGTGCACTCATACGACCCCTCCCGCGAGACGTACCAGTCCCAGATCCCTGCCATGCGCTCCCCGAGCGACGTGTCAGGAACCCACTCCCCCACGCCGATCTACGACGCGCTGTACTCGGAGTACCGCAGGTCCTTCCGCGCCCTGCCGGGCGACCGGTCCGGCGAGGAGGATCTCGACTTCCGGGGGTTCGGCGGCTTCGCCGGACTGAGTACGGGGACGTACGGCGGCCGGATCGGCCACCAGACGAGCCACCATTCGGGCCACCAGACCCAGCACTTCCCGGTCACGTACGCCGGGAACTGGCATGTGCACCCCGCGATGCACGCGCACGGGCGGCAGTACACCGGGCACCATCAGCTCCCGGCAGCACTGCCGCCCGTGGCCCGCAGGGGGCTCTAGTCCAAGCCCTCCCCGTAAGGGAGTTACTTCTTGCGGCCGCGCTTCTCGCGCACCCGGACCGAGATGTGGATCGGGGTGCCCTCGAAGCCGAACTCCTCGCGCAGGCGGCGCTCGATGAAGCGGCGGTAGCCGGCCTCGATGAAGCCGGAGGCGAACAGCACGAAGCGGGGCGGCTTGGTGCCCGCCTGCGTACCGAACAGGATGCGCGGCTGCTTTCCGCCACGGATCGGGTGCGGGTGCCCGGCGACCAGCTCGCCGAGGAAGGCGTTGAGACGGCCGGTCGGGACGCGGGTCTCCCAGCCCGCCAGGGCCGTCTCGATCGCCGGGACCAGCTTCTCCATGTGGCGGCCGGTGAGCGCCGACACATTGACCCGGGGCGCCCAGGCGACCTGCTGCATCTCGGTCTCGATCTCGCGCTCCAGGTAGTAGCGCCGCTCCTCGTCGAGGGTGTCCCACTTGTTGTACGCGATGACCAGCGCGCGCCCGGCCTCGACGGCCATCGTGATGATCCGCTGGTCCTGTACCGAGATGGACTCGCTGGTGTCGATGAGGACGACCGCGACCTCCGCCTTCTCGACGGCGGCGGCGGTGCGCAGCGAGGCGTAGTAGTCGGCGCCCTCCTGGAGGTGGACGCGGCGGCGGATGCCCGCCGTGTCCACGAACTTCCAGGTGATTCCGCCGAGTTCGATGAGCTCGTCGACGGGGTCGCGGGTGGTGCCGGACTGCTCGTTGACGACGACCCGCTCCTCCTTCGCGACCTGGTTCAGGAGCGAGGACTTGCCGACGTTGGGACGGCCGATGAGGGCGATCCGGCGCGGGCCGCCGACCGCGGTGCCGAAGCGCTGCGGCGGGGCCTCGGGCAGGGCCTTGAGGATCTCGTCCAGGAGGTCGCCGGTGCCGCGGCCGTGCAGGGCGGAGATGGGGTAGGGCTCGCCGAGACCGAGGGACCACAGAACCGCGGCGTCGGACTCGCCGGACATGCCGTCGACCTTGTTGGCGGCGAGCACGACGGGCTTGCCGGCCCGGCGCAGCAGCTTGACGACGGCCTCGTCGGTGTCGGTGGCGCCCACGGTGGCGTCGACCACGAAGACGACGGCGTCCGCGGCCTCGATGGCGTACTCGGCCTGGGCGGCGACGGAGGCGTCGAGGCCCAGCACGTCCTGCTCCCAGCCGCCGGTGTCGACCACCTTGAAACGGCGGCCCGCCCACTCGGCCTCATAGGTGACGCGGTCGCGGGTGACGCCGGGCTTGTCCTGGACGACGGCCTCGCGGCGGCCGATGATGCGGTTCACCAGAGTCGACTTGCCGACGTTCGGACGGCCGACGACGGCGAGGGCCGGGAGCGGGCCGTGACCGGCCTCGTCAATGGCCTGCTCGACGTCCTCGACGTCGAAGCCCTCTTCGGCGGCGAGCTCCATGAACTCCGCGTACTCGGCGTCGCCGAGCGCTCCGTGTTCGTGCTGGTCGTTCATGAAGTCCGTACCTCGTTCATCGTGGTGATCGGTGGACCGCGATCGGGCGGTCCACTACTGAAAGTCTGGCCTAGCGCCCGGTCAGGCGCCTGGCGTTCTCCAGGTGGCCGGTGAGCCGGTCCTGGATGCGGACGGTGGCCTCGTCCAGGGCTTTGCGGGTCCGCCGCCCGCTGCCGTCGCCGGCCTCGAAGGCGTCCCCGAAGACGACGTCGACGCGGCTGCGCAGCGGCGGCAGCCCCTTTATCAACCGTCCGCGGCGCTCGGTGCTTCCCAGCACCGCGACCGGGACGATGGGCGCCCCCGACCGTACGGCGAAGTAGGCGAGGCCGGCCCGCAGCGAGGCGAAGTCGCCGTCGCCCCGGGTGCCCTCGGGGAAGATCCCGAGGACGCCGCCCTGGCCGAGCACGGCCAAGGCGTCGGTGATCGCGGTGCGGTCGGCGACCGCCCGGTCCACCTTGAGCTGGCCGATGCCTTCGAGGAACGGGCCGAGCGGCCCGACGAAGGCTTCCTTCTTGATCAGGAAGTGGGTGCCGCGCGGGGCGGTGCCCATGACCATCGGGCCGTCGATGTTGTGGGAGTGGTTGACGGCGAGGATCACCGGACCGCTCGCCGGAACCCGCCAGGCGCCGAGCACCCGGGGCCTCCACAGCCCGTACATCAGGCCGACACCGATCCGGCGCCCGATCTCGGCGCCCCGCTCCGTGCGAGTCACGTGGCGGCCTGCTTCTCCTCGATGAGGGTGACCACGCACTCGATGACCTGGTCGAGGGTGAGCTCGGTGGTGTCCACCTCGACCGCGTCGTCGGCCTTGGCCAGCGGGGAGGTCTTGCGGCTGGAGTCGGCCGCGTCCCGCTTGATCAGGGCCTCCCTGGTGGCCGTCACGTCGGAGCCCTTGATCTCACCGCTGCGGCGGGCCGCGCGCGCCTCGGGGGAAGCGGTGAGGAACACCTTCAGGTCGGCGTCGGGCAGCACGGTGGTGCCGATGTCCCGGCCCTCGACCACGATGCCGTGGGCGGCGGAGGCCGCTATGCCGCGCTGGAGCTGGGTGATGAGGGCCCGCACCTCGGGGACGGCGCTGACCGCGCTCACCTTGGAGGTGACCTCCTGGGTGCGGATCGGCCCGGCCGCGTCCTCGCCGTCCACGGTGATCGTCGGCGCCGACGGGTCGGTGCCGGAGACGATCACGGGCTTGGCGGCCGCGACGGCGATCTCCGCCGGGTCGCTGGTGTCGATCCCGTTGCTGATCATCCACCAGGTGATCGCCCGGTACTGGGCGCCGGTGTCCAGATAGCTCAGCCCCAGCTTGGCGGCGACCGCCTTGGAGGTGCTGGACTTGCCGGTGCCGGAGGGGCCGTCGATGGCGACAATCACTGCTGCCGGAGCGGTCCGGGCGGCGCTTTCCACGGTGACGGACACCTTCCTTGTACGGGGCGGGGTTTGCTCGGGGCGCAAATCCGCCCCGTACAAGGTTACTGGCTCGTGCGAGCCCCCCGTCCCGCCCGGCTCCCCCGGGCTCCCCGGAGCCTTCTCACTGCCTGATGGACCAGCCCCGCTCCCGCAGCGCGGCCGTGAGGCCGGGGGCCGCAGTCGGTTCGACCATCAACTGGACCAGGCCCGCCTGCTGGCCGGTCGCGTGCTCGATACGGACGTCCTCGATGTTGACCCCGGCCCGGCCCGCGTCCGCGAAGAGCCGTGCGAGACCGCCCGGCTCGTCGCTGATGAGCACGGCGACGATGTCGTACGTGGCCGGCGCCGCCCCGTGCTTGCCGGGCACCCTGACCCGGCCCGCGTTCCCGCGCCGCAGCACGTCCTCGATGCCGGCGGCGCCGCCGCGCCGCTTCTCCTCGTCGGCGGAGTCGAGCGAGCGCAGGGCGCGCACCGTCTCGTCCAGGTCGGCGGCGATCCCGGACAGCACGTCGGCGACCGGGCCCGGGTTGGCGGAGAGGATCTCGACCCACATGCCGGGATCGGAGGCGGCGATGCGGGTGACGTCGCGGATGCCCTGGCCGCACAGCCGTACCGCCGTCTCGTCGGCCTCTTCGAGGCGGGCCGCGACCATGGAGGAGACCAGTTGCGGGGTGTGCGAGACGAGGGCGACGGCCCGGTCGTGGGCGTCGGCGTCCATGACGACCGGCACGGCACGGCACAGCGCGACCAGCTCCAGGGCCAGGTTGAGCACTTCGGTGTCGGTGTCCCGGGTCGGCGTGAGCACCCAGGGCCGGCCCTCGAAGAGGTCGGCGGTGGCGGCGAGCGGGCCGGAGCGCTCCTTGCCCGCCATCGGGTGCGTACCGATGTAGGAGCTCAGGTCGCAGCCGAGGGCGAGCAGCTCGCGCCGCGGGCCGCCCTTGACGCTGGCCACGTCGATGTACGCGCGGGCCACGCCGCCGCCGATCGCCTCGGCCAGCGTCGCGGCCACGTGGGTGGGCGGCACCGCGACGATCGCGAGGTCGACCCTGGCCTGTGGCGGTTCGTCCGTACCGGCGCCGAGGGCGGCCGCGGTGCGGGCCTGGCCCGGGTCGTGGTCGGCGAGGTGCACGGTGACCCCACGGCTCGCGAGGGCCAGCGCGGCGGAGGTGCCGATCAGTCCGGAGCCGATGACGAGCGCGGTTCTCACTGGGCGATGTCCTTGCGGAGGGCGGCGGCGGTGCCGAGGTAGACATGGGCGATCGCGGCCTTGTCGAGACCGGTCTCGACATGCGCGAGGATCCGCACCACGCGGGGCATGGCGCCGGCTATGTCCAGCTCCTGAGCGCAGATCAGCGGTACGTCGGTGATGCCGAGCTGGCGCGCGGCGGCGGCCGGGAAGTCGCTGTGCAGATCGGGGGTGGCCGTGAACCAGATGCTGATCAGGTCGTCCGGGGTCAGCCCGTTGCGCTCCAGGATCTCGGTGAGCAGCGCGCCGACCTGCTCGTCCATGTGTCCGGCCTCGTCCCGCTCCAGCTGGACTGCCCCACGGACCGCTCGTACCGCCACGACATGCTCCTAGCCTTGACCTTTTGTTCCTGTTCAGCCTAGCCAGCCGCACTGACACTCGGACGCGGCGACCGCCCTCCGGGACGGGCGCGGCTGGTCGACGGCCCGCGGCGGGGCCCGCGCGGCCGGTCCCGGGCCCCGGCAGAGCTGCGGTAGAACCGACGGATGATCCTTCACGTGGTTCCCCTGGACGAGTGGTCCGCCCATCCCGGACTGCCCTACGCCCCGCCCTCCCTCGCCGCCGAGGGCTTCGTGCACTGCTCGGCCGACGAGTCCGCGGCGCTGGCGATCGCCGACGCCCGCTACCGCGACGTGGCAGGCCCGCTCCTGGTCCTGTGCGTCGACGAGTCGGCACTGTCCGCCGAGCTCCGCTGGGAAGGCACCCGGGACACGGTGTTCCCCCATGTGTACGGGCCCATCGAGCGGGCGGCCGTGACGGCGGTGCTCGAAGTGCGCCGGGACGCCGAGGGGCGTGCGGTGGACCTCGCGCCGTGGACGTGACGGCCCCGGCGGGCCTCGTCCCGCTCGGGACCCGGGAATACACGACGCGGCGTTGAGCCCGTCGGTGCTTCGTCTTCGACGCCTTCGACGCCAGGATGCTCCTGCCGTACGTACTTCCGCGTACGGTTCGACGACTTTTCGACGTTTTGAGGAGCACAGCATGGAAGCGGTCAACAGCCGCAGGACCGTACTCGCGGCCGCCGCGGGGGCGGCGGCCCTGGCGGGTTGCTCGAAGTCCAAGGGCGGTGGCGGGAGTTCGACGCCGCCCCCGGCGCCGCCCAGCGTCACCGGAGCGGCTCCGGTCAGCCAGTCGAGCCCGCCCGCCCAGGCCGGCCAGGCCCTCGCCAAGACGTCGGACATCCCGGTCGGCGGCGGCAAGATCTTCCCGGACCGGAAGGTCGTCGTCACCCAGCCGGAGGCCGGCACCTTCAAGGGCTTCTCGGCGATCTGCACGCACGAGGGCTGCACGGTCTCCACGGTGTCCGGGGGCACCATCAACTGCCCCTGCCACGGCAGCAAGTACCGCGTCGCGGACGCCTCGGTCGCCGCCGGGCCCGCCCCGCGGCCGCTCGCGTCCCAGCCGCTCACCGTGGAAAACGGTTCGATCCGGCTGGCCTGACCGGCCAGAATCACCGCCATGACGCCCGAACAGCTCGTCGCCGACCACACCGTCTACTCCTGCGTCATGGGCTCGCGCGCCTTCGGCCTCGCGACCGAGGACAGCGACACCGACGTACGGGGCGTCTACCTCGCGCCGACGCCGCTGTTCTGGCGCTTCGAGAGGCCCCCGACCCATGTCGAGGGCCGATGGGGTCTCCCCTGCTCGAACGAAGTCGAGAGCTCGGGGAGAGTCGAGCAGTTCAGCTGGGAACTGGAGCGCTTCTGCGAACTGGCCCTGCGCGCCAACCCGAACGTCCTGGAGTGCCTGCACTCCCCGCTCGTCCAGCACATCGACGACACCGGTCGGGAACTCCTCGCCCTGCGCGAGGCGTTCCTCTCCCGGCAGGCCCACCAGACCTTCGCCCGCTACGCGCTCGGCCAGCGCAGGAAGCTCGACGCGGATGTGCGCCAGTACGGCGCGCCGCGGTGGAAGCACGCCATGCATCTGCTGCGGCTCCTGACGAGCTGCCGCGATCTGCTGCGCACCGGGGCCCTCACCATCGACGTGGGCGCCGAGCGCGAACGGCTGCTCGCGGTGAGGCGCGGCGAGGTCTCGTGGACCGAGGTCGAGTCGTGGATGGCCCGCCTGGCGGCCGAGTCCGATCAGGCGGCCGCCCGCAGCCCGCTGCCATCCGAGCCCGACCGGGCCCGGGTGGCGGACTTCCTGTTCCGGGTGCGCCGCGAGTCGGCGCTCGAAGCGGACACGTCGGGCGCGGTGCGAAGCACCCTCAACACGTAGCGCGGCGGCTCCGGTTCGTACCCCTCAGGAGTCCCACAGCGCCCCCAGCGTCAGGAGTTCGCTGCGGTACTCGACGCGTTCGGCCCACTCCGCGGGCCAGGCGGCCGCTCCCAGGTGGGCGCCCGCGAAGGCGCCGGCCAGGCAGGCGATGGAGTCCGAATCGCCCTGGGTGCAGGCCGCCCGGCGCAGTGCGGTGAGCGGCTCGCCGGGGAACAGCAGGAAGCACAACAGGGCCGTGGCGAAGGCCTCCTCGGCGATCCAGCCGTCGCCCGTCTCCAGGCAGGGGTCGGTCTCCGGCGACGGGGCGCGGAGCGCCTTGAGCACCCGGTCGAGGGCGTCGAGGCAGTCGTCCCAGCCGCGTGCGATGAAGTGGCCGGGCGTCGGGTCCTGCGCCCGCGTCCACAGGTCGCCGAGCCAGCGGTCGTGGTAGCGGCTGCGGTTCTCGTACGCGTACGACCGCAGCTGGCCGACCAGGCCCACCGGGTCGGCGCCCTGCGCGAGCAGGAACACCGCCCGCGCGGTGAGGTCGGACGCGGCCAGGGCGGTCGGGTGGCCGTGGGTGAGCGCGGACTGCAACTGGGCGGCGCCCGCCCGCTGTTCCTCGCTCAGTCCCGGCACGAGGCCGATGGGCGCGACCCGCATGTTGGCGCCGCAGCCCTTGGAACCGATCTGGCTGGCCTGCTGCCAGGACAACCCGCTGTCCAGGCGGGCGCACGCGACCAGGCAGGTCCGGCCGGGCGCCCGGTTGTTCTCGGGTGAGTGGTACCAGTCGACGAACTCGGCGCGGACCGGCCCCTCAAGGCGCCGGGGGCCGAGCAGGCCGCTGTCCATGGCGGTGCGGATGCCGCGCCCGAGGGCGAGCGTCATCTGGGTGTCGTCGGTGACGATCGCGGGCTTCGGCAGCGCCATCTCGCGCCACGGCCCGAACGTGGCGAGGATCGAGGGCACGTCGTTGAACTCGGTCGGGAAGCCGAGTGCGTCACCCAGTGCGAGGCCGAGCAACGCGCCGGTGGCCGGCTGTTTCGCGGGACGGTTCATGTCTGTCGTCCTTCCGGGCGCAGAAGGGGCGGATGCAGCGCGGTCGCCGGACCCGCCCGGTAGAGCGCGGCCGGCTTGCCCCGGCCGCCGGTCAGCCGCGAGGCGCCTGCCACCTGCTCGACGAAGCCGGGCGTGGCAAGGACCTTGCGGCGGAAGTTGGGGCGGTCCAGGGCGGTGCCCCAGACCGTCTCGTACACCTGCTGGAGCTCGCCGAGGGTGAACTCGGGCGGGCAGAACGACGTCGCGAGGCAGGAGTATTCGAGCTTGGCGCCGATGCGCTCGTGCGCGTCGGCGAGGATGTCGGCGTGGTCGAAGGCCAGGCGCCCGTACGTGCCGAACGCGACCCACTCCGCGTGGGCCGCGTCGCCGCCGCCGCGCGGTTCGGGCAGATCGGGCACGAGCGCGGTGTACGCCACCGACACCACCCGCATGCGGGGGTCGCGGTCCGGTTCGCTGTAGGTGCGCAGCTGCTCCAGGTGCAGCGCGGCGACGATCCCGTCCGAAAGGCCGGTCTCCTCGGCCAGTTCGCGGCGCGCCGCGAGCTCGGCGGACTCGCGCGGCAGCACGAACCCGCCGGGCAGCGCCCACGCCCCCGCGTACGGGTCCTGGCCGCGCCGGATGAGCAGGGCGTGCAGGGCGCCGTCGCGGACCGTGAAGACGGCCAGGTCGACGGTGACGGCGAACGGTTCGAAGGCGTGCGGGTCGTACCCTTCGGGCACCCGGCCCGCCCCTTCGACACCGGACGCGTCGGTCACTTCGGGCATCCGGTCGGCCATCTCGTCCTCCTCCGGGCCCCGGGCGCACCCCTCCGGCGCCCGGGGCCCGTCCACGGCGGTCATCGCCGCCCCGGCAACGGGTCGGAACCTGGTCCACCCCCGTGGGCCCAGGTCCACCGGCCGTACGCGGCAAGGGCGATGACCTCACTCCAAGCCAGGCTCACGCCCGCACCCCCTTAATGGTCACTCTGACTATAAAGGTGTTCGACGCATGGGCACAAGAGAGGCGGCCCTCAACTCGGGAAGCTGCGGCCACCGAGCCTCCGCAAAAACCCGTTGGCGGACCACGGCGGCCACTGCTACTTTTCCGGAGGCCGTGCAAGAGAACGAGGAGGTGGTACCCGTGAACGCAGTATCGACATGGGTGCTCCCCTCCGGGGTCACGGTCGGGCGACACGTCGTCCGGGAGCGCCGTTCATAGCGCACTCCCGAAAGGCATGACCATGCACTTCACTTCTGAACAGCGTCTCGACGACGGCGTCCTCGAACGCGAATTCACCCTCGGCGAGATCCCCGGCACCCTGTGGACGCCTGAATCCGCCGCACCGGCCCCGCTGATCCTGATGGCCCACAACAACGGCCTGCCCAAGACGGAACCCCGGCTGGTGGCCCGGGCCCGGTACACCGCTGCGCGAGGCTACGCGGTGGCCACCATCGACGCCGCCGGGTGCGGTGACCGGCCCCGTTCCGCCGCCGACGAGCAGGCCCGCGCCGACCTCCGCCGGGCGATGCAGGCCGGTGAGCCGGTCGATGAGATCTTCGAGTCCTTCATCGGCCCGCTGGTCGAAAAGGCGGTCCCGGAATGGCGGACCACCCTGGACGCCCTCCTTTCACTGCCCGAGATCGGCGGCCCGGTCGGGTACTCGGGGTGGACCGCCGTCGGCATTCGCCTTGCAGCGGTCGAGCCGCGCATCGCGGCCGCCGGTTTCTTCGCCGGGGGTTACGTGCCCCGCGCCCAGCGCGAGGAGGCTCGGCAGGTCACCATTCCGCTGCTGTTCCTGCTGCAGTGGGACGACGAAGGCAACCCCCGGCAGCGGGCCCTGGACCTGTTCGACGCCTTCGGCACCAAGGAGAAGACGCTGCACGCCAATCTTGGCGGGCACCTCGGCACCCCGTGGTTCGAGCGGGAGGACGGGGACCGGTACTTCGGCCGGCACCTGAAGTGAGGCCGGGCCGCCGGGTCGGCAGCAGCCGGTAGGCGCCGCCGGCCAGGATGCCGCCCATCGAGGACAGGCCCCGGCCCGCCTCGATGACGGCGCCCGGCAGACGCACGACCGCCCCGATCGCGGCGGTACCGGCCATCGGCGGTACCGGCCGGTCGGGGCGGCGCTCAGCCACCAGAGCTCTCCATCACCTGGGCCCACGCCGTGAAGCACTCGGCCCTACCTTGCGGATCACCGGGCAGGCGACCGACTCGACCACCCGCGCCCGGGCCGGGGTTGGCGACCAGCAGCCGGCCGTCGGCGAACCAATCGCAACATGGAGCACCACGCCAAGAACCTTCGGTTTCGGCGAACTCCCGGGGATCGCGGCCCTGTTCTCGTATAGCCACCCGGCGGTGGCCATACGAGAACAGGGCCGCACAAAAGCCCGGCTCCCGTACGGAACGGGAACCGGGCTCTCGCCGCGAAGTGGAGGCGGTGCCCAGGGCCCCCCGCGTCCCGGACAAGATCCGCCGGACGGGTCCTAGAGCTCGACCTCGCGCATCAGCATGCCGACCTCGGTGTTGGTGAGGCGGCGCAGCCAGCCGGACTTCTGGTCGCCGAGCCCGATCGGGCCGAAGGCGACCCGCACCAGCTTCTCGACCGGGAAGCCGGCCTCCGCCATCATGCGGCGCACGATGTGTTTGCGGCCCTCGTGCAGCTCGATCTCGACCAGGTAGTTCTTGCCGGTCTGCTGGACGACCCGGAAGGCGTCGGCGCGCGCGTAGCCGTCCTCCAGCTGGATGCCCTCCTTGAGCCGCTTGCCGATCTCGCGCGGCAGCGGGCCCGTGATGGCGGCCAGGTAGGTCTTCTTCACGCCGTACTTGGGGTGGGTGAGACGGTGGGCCAGCTCGCCGTGGTTGGTGAGCAGGATGATCCCCTCGGTCTCCGTGTCGAGCCGGCCGACGTGGAAGAGCCGGGTCTCGCGGTTGGTGACGTAGTCACCGAGGCACTGGCGGCCGTCCGGGTCCTCCATGGTGGAGACGACGCCGGCCGGCTTGTTGAGCGCGAAGAACAGGTACGACTGGGTGGCGACGGTGAGGCCGTCCACCTTGATCTCGTCCTTCTCGGGGTCGACGCGCTTGCCCTGTTCGAGCACGATCTCGCCGTTGACCTCGACCCGGGCCTGCTCGATCAGCTCCTCGCAGGCGCGGCGCGAACCCATGCCGGCCCGGGCCAGCACCTTCTGCAGCCGCTCGCCCTCCTGCTCGGCGCCCGGGAAGGTCTTGGGGGTCTTCACATCCGGCTTGTCCGCGTACCGGTCGCGGTTGCGCTGCTCGATCTTGGCGTCGAGCTCGCGCGGGCGGGCCTGGCCGAGCCGCTGGCCGTGCGGGCCGCGGCGGACCGGGGTGCCGCCCTGGGGGGCCTTCGGGCCGCCCTTGGCGCCGCCGCGCGCGGAGGCGCCGCGGCCGGTGCGGGGCGACTCGGAGGAGCCGCCCACGTCGTAGGTGCGCTCCTCGGGACGCAGAGGGCGCGGCTTGCCGCTGCCGCTCTGGCGCGGGCCGCCGCCCTTGCGCTGGTCGTCGCGGCCGCCACCGGCACCCCGGTTGCCGCCCCGGCCACCGCCGCCACCACTGCTGCCGCGGCCGCCGCTGTTGCCACCACGGCTCCCGCCGTTGTTTCCGCTGCTGTTCCTGCCGCTGCTTCGCATCAAATTTCCGTCTTGTCGTCTGCGTGGGTTTCCGGCGCGTCCGGCGCGTCCGGATCGAACGACGGCACACCCTCCAGAGTCTCGGCTTCGATCGCGTCCGCCTCGGGGAGGAAGGGCGCGAGCTCCGGGAGCTCGTCCAGGCCGCGCAGGCCCATCCGCTCCAGAAAGTAGTTCGTCGTCGTGTACAGGATCGCACCTGTTTCGGGTTCCGTGCCCGCCTCGTCGACCAGACCCCGCTGGAGCAGGGTCCGCATGACCCCGTCACAGTTCACTCCGCGCACCGCGGAGACCCTCGACCGGCTCACCGGCTGGCGGTACGCGACGACCGCGAGGGTCTCCAGGGCCGCCTGGGTGAGCCGCGCCTGCTGGCCGTCCAGGACGAAGCCCTCGACGGCGTCCGCGTACTGGGCCCGGCTGTAGAACCGCCAGCCGCCCGCCACGAGCCGCAGCTCGAAGCCGCGGCCCTGGACGGTGTATTCGTCGGCCAGCTCCCGCAGGGCGTCCGCCACGGCCCGCCGGGGCCGGTCCAGGACCTTCGCGAGGTGCTCCTCGGTGGCGGGCTCGTCGACGACCATGAGGACGGCTTCCAGGGCCGGCTTCAGCTCCAGTTCCTCACTCACGCCTGCTCCTCCGTCACCACGCGGTCGAATTCGTCGGTCACCGCCGGCGCCCCGTCACCGGCCCCGCCGCTCCAGCGCACCATCAGCTCCCCCAGCGCCTCGTCCTGGTCGAGGACGACGGCCCTCTCGCGGTACAGCTCCAGCAGGGCCAGGAAGCGGGCCACCACCGTGAGCGTGTCCGGGGCGTCCTCGGCGAGCACCCGGAAGCTGATCTCCCCCGACTCCCGCAGCCGCGCCACGACGATCTCCGCCTGCTCCCGCACCGAGACGAGGGGCGCGTGGATGTGGTCGACGTACACCTGCGGCTTCGCCCTGGGCTGCATGGCCTTCACGGCCAGTTTCGCGAAACCCTCGGCGCCGATGCTGATGACGACCTCGGGCAGCAGCTCGGCGAGGTGCGCCTCCAGGCCGACGGTACGGGGGTAGCGCCGCGCCTCCGCGTCGAGCCGCCCGCTGAAGATGTCCGCGATCTGCTTGTACGCGCGGTACTGGAGCAGCCGCGCGAACAGCAGGTCCCGCGCCTCCAGGAGCGCGAGATCGGCCTCGTCCTCCACCTCGGCGGCGGGCAGCAGCCGGGCGGCCTTGAGGTCGAGCAGGGTGGCGGCCACGACGAGGAACTCGGTGGTCTGATCCAGGTCCCAGTCGGGCCCCATGCCCCTGATGTACGCCATGAACTCATCGGTGACCTTGGACAGCGCGACCTCGGTGACGTCCAGCTTGTGCTTGGAGATGAGCTGGAGCAGCAGATCGAAGGGCCCCTCGAAATTCGCGAGCCTGACCTTGAACCGCCCGTCGCCGGGCGAAGAATCAGCCCCTGGGGGTCCCCCCTGGACGAAGTCCTTGGGAGAACTTGAGGAGCGGGGGTCCGGGGGCGGAGCCCCCTCCGCGGCGGAGCCGCTCAATGTCACAGCGGGAAGGGGCTGGGTGGGGAGAATTTCATCCGCCCCGCCCGGACCCCTTCCCAAGGCACGGCGCGGCCCACGCGCAGCAGGTGCGGAGGGGTCGTCGGCAGTCGACAAGGGGCGGTCCAGGGTTCGTCAAAGAAGGGCGGAGCAAGCGGCAGGCTAGCCCTACCGCCCCCGAAGCCGCCGCACAAGAATGCTCGCGTCGCCCCGCGACTCCAGATCCGCGAGAACCACGGCCACCGCCTCGCGCACGATCCGGCCGCGGTCCACGGCGAGCCCGTGCTCCCCGCGCAGGACCAGGCGCGCGTGCTCCAGGTCCATCAGCTCCTCCGCGGAGACGTACACGGTGATCTTCTCGTCGTGCCGTTCACGGCCGCTGGGCCGCCGGTTGGCCGCCCGCTGCCGGCGCCGCTGCTGCGCGGTGCCGGAACCGGAGCCGCCCTGCGCGGGCGTGCGCCGGGTCTTGGCGGTCTCCGCCTCGGCGGTGCCCCGGCTGCGCGGCTCGGCCGGGTTGGAGTCCTCCTCGGCGGCGGTGTGCTCCGCCTCGGACGCGGACTCGGGCGGGACCGGCTCGCTCTCGCCCGCCGGACCCGGCACCCTCGCCTCGCCGTTGGCCCCCCGCCTCGGGGTGGACGGCGAGAGGGCCATCCCCCCGGTCGTACGGAACAGTTCGTCGGCCCCGGGCAGACTCACTCGGCGTGACACCGGGCGAGCACCTCCCTGGCGAGCTGACGGTAGGCGGCCGCGCCGACGGAGTTGGAGGCGTACGTCGTGATCGGCTCACCGGCGACGGTGGTCTCCGGGAAGCGCACGGTCCGGCCGATGACCGTGTGGTACACGTGGTCGTCGAAGGCCTCGACCACGCGGGCCAGGACCTCACGGCTGTGCACCGTGCGGGAGTCGTACATCGTGGCGAGGATGCCGTCCAGCTCCAGGTCGGGGTTGAGCCGCTCCTGCACCTTCTCGATGGTCTCCGTCAGCAGGGCCACCCCGCGCAGCGCGAAGAACTCGCACTCCAGCGGCACGATCACCTTGTGGGCCGCCGTGAGGGCGTTGACGGTGAGCAGGCCGAGCGAGGGCTGACAGTCGATCACGATGTAGTCGTAGTCCTGCATCAGCGGCTTCAACGCCCGCTGGAGCGTGGACTCGCGCGCGACCTCGCTCACCAACTGCACTTCGGCGGCGGACAGGTCGATGTTGCTCGGCAGCAGGTCCATGTTGGGGACCGCGGTCTTGAGCAGCACCTCGTCGGCCGACATGCCCCGCTCCATGAGCAGGTTGTAGACGGTGAGGTCGAGTTCCATCGGGTTGACGCCGAGGCCGACCGACAGGGCTCCCTGCGGGTCGAAGTCGACGAGCAGCACGCGGCGTCCGTACTCGGCGAGCGCGGCACCCAGGTTGATGGTCGACGTCGTCTTGCCCACGCCGCCCTTCTGGTTGCACATCGCGATGATCTTCGCGGGACCGTGGTCGGTCAGCGGACCCGGGATCGGGAAGTACGGCAGCGGCCGTCCGGTCGGGCCGATCCGCTCGCGGCGCTGGCGGGCGGCGTCGGGTGCGAGGGTGGCCGCGTACTCGGGGTCGGGCTCGTACTCGGCGTCGGGGTCGTAGAAGTGCCCCTGGGGCACCTCGTCAAAGTCGGCGAGAGCGGCGGTCTCCCGGCCGCTCTCGTTGCCGGCCGTGGCGTTCACGTGTAGGCCGTCCATCATCCGTGGGGCTGTCGTCATGTGCTGGGTGGTTTCGAAGGTGCGGACCGCGACGGAGCCGACAGCCTCGGGCCCCGAAGGGCTCTGGCTCCGTACGGACATCCCCGCAGGGATTCCTGACTGACCACCTCCGGGAGTAAATGTCGACTCATTCACAAGTCGTCTTACCTCCTTGGACGTGACCAGGAAACTTTATCGATAGGTCAGCGTGGCACCATGCCGACGGTTGGCGACTCTATGGCGTGTCACCGGTCCGCAGCAACACAATCCGCCGGACCCGGCCCGATGTGTCGGCAACCGAACACCACTCTGTCAAGGGCGTACGGGCGGTCAGGCGCGCATTTCACCAGTGCGCGAAACGGTTAAAGGGTTACGTTCGAGGCGAGTTGAGCGAGCCCGTCACAGGTGGGCAGAAGTGTCGCGATACACATCCGGCCGGACCTTGGTCATCAAGGTCCGGCCGGATGTATGAGGTTGACGGTCCGCGTTGACGAACCGGCTCTTCCCTAGCCGAGAAGCGCGTGCAGCTCGACGTGCTCCAGGCCGTGCGCCTCGGCGACCGAGCCGTAAACGACCTGGCCGTCATGGGTGTTGAGGCCCAGCGCGAGCGCGGCGTCGCGGCGCAGCGCCTCGGCCCAGCCGTTGTTCGCAAGGGACACGATGTACGGCAGCGTGGCGTTGGTGAGCGCGTAGGTGGAGGTGTTCGGCACCGCGCCCGGCATGTTGGCGACGCAGTAGAAGACCGAGTTGTGGACCATGAAGGTCGGCTCGGCGTGCGTGGTCGGACGCGAGTCCTCGAAGCAGCCGCCCTGGTCGATCGCAATGTCGACAAGGACACTTCCGGGCTTCATCTTGGCGACGAGCTCGTTGGTGACCAGCTTCGGGGCCTTGGCGCCGGGGATGAGCACCGCGCCGACGACGAGGTCGGCCTCGATGACGGCCTTCTCCAGCTCGTAGGCGTTGGAGACGATCGTCTGCACCTTGGTGCCGAAGATCTTGTCGGCCTCGCGGAGCTTGTTGATGTCCTTGTCGAGCAGGGTCACGTGGAAGCCCATGCCGACGGCGATCTGGGTGGCGTTCCAGCCGGAGACGCCGCCGCCGATGACCACGGCCTTGCCGGCGTGGGTGCCGGGGACGCCGCCGGGCAGCACGCCGCGGCCGCCGGCCGAGCGCATCAGGTGGTAGGCGCCGACCTGCGGGGCGAGCCGGCCCGCGACCTCGGACATCGGGGCGAGCAGCGGCAGCTGGCGGCCGGCCGTCTCGACGGTCTCGTACGCGATGGCGGTGGTGCCGGACTCCAGGAGCGCGTCCGTGCACTCGCGGGAGGCGGCGAGGTGCAGGTAGGTGAAGAGCGTCTGGTCCTTGCGGAGGCGGTGGTACTCCTCCGCGATCGGCTCCTTGACCTTGAGCAGCAGGTCGGCGGTGGCCCAGACCTCGTCGGCGGTGGCGAGGATCTCCGCACCGGCGCCGACGTACTCGGCGTCCGTGATCGAGGAGCCGACGCCGGCGTTCTGCTCGACGAAGACCTGGTGGCCGTGGCGCACGAGCTCGTGCACACCGGCGGGGGTGATGGCCACCCGGAACTCGTTGTTCTTGACCTCGCGGGGGATACCGACCTTCACGTCGATCACGGTCCTTGGCTCAGGGATAAAGGGGGGTAATGCGATACATACCCGGATGCACTGCGGCACACCGGGAGACACCGCAGGAAGTTGCGGCAGAGCCAGTCTAATGAAGGTTTTCCCGCTGTCTACCCTTACAAAGCTCCAATCTTTGGCTGAACTGCTACGGATTTCGCAGGTCCCCAGCGCCTGCTGCCTCATCTTCCAGAAGCCGGTCGGGGGCGGCCCCGGGGCGCCCGGCCGCCGCGGGGGGGGGGGGCCCCGGCCGGGGGGGGGACGCGAGCCAGAGGTGGCCCGCCCGCACCCCCCAAAAC
>NZ_JBITHR010000005.1:458048-481653 GCF_044458185.1 Streptomyces sp. NPDC050485
TCCGTCCCCACCCCCCCCGCCCCCGCCCCCCCCCCCCCCCCGCCCCCCCCCCCCCCCCCCGCCCCCCCCCCCCCCCCCCCCCCCCCCCCCCCCCCGCCCCGGGGTCGCCGAGCCGGTCGAGCGTGTCGGCGAGCCGGAGCTGGAGCGCGGCCTGCAACCGCAGATCACCGGCCCTGCGTGCCTGCTCCACCGCCTCCCGGCAGGTGCGCAGCGACTCCTCGGGGCGCCCCGCGTACTCCTGGACCCGGGCCGCCTCGCTCAACGCCCTTGCCTGGCTGGGCAGATCACCAAGCCGCCGGTATCCGGCCACCGCGGCCCGCCAGCCGCGCAGCGCCTCGCCGTAGCGGCCCGCGTACGTGTGCACGGTGGCGAGCCGCCCGTAAAGGCGGGCCTCATCCGCGCGCTCGCCGCGTGCGAGCCGCTGCGACAGGGCCCGCCCGTACCAGTCGGAGGCCCGCTGCCAGTCCCCCAGCTCCTGGTGGGCGCCGCCTACGGATTCCATCGCGCGGCCGGTGGCGTAGGGGTCGTTCGCCGCGCGGCCCGCGTCGAGCGCGGCCCGGTAGCGGGCCAGCGCCTCGGTGGTCCGCCCGGTCTGCGCGTCCAGGTCTCCCAGGTTGAGCAGGGCCGCGGACTTCTCCCGGTGCAGACCGCGCCGCTCGGCGACATCGAGGACCAGCTGGTGCAGCCCGTACAGCTCGGGGGCCGCGGCCTCGGCGCCCCGGTGCGCGGCGAGGGCCCGCACCAGCGCGGCCACCAGGCGGCGGGCCAGCGTGTCGAGCTCGCCGTCCTCCACCGCGAGCCGGGCTGCGGCCAGCAGCGCGGGCCCGCGGCCGCGCAGCCAGTCGTCGGCCGCCGCGGCACTGGGGAAGCGCAGGGCGCGCGGGAGCCCGGCGAGCCTCTTGCGGGCGGGCGAGCCCTCCGCCTCGGTGGCCGCCCGGCAGGACTGGAGCAGCCGTACGGTGCGCTCCAGCATCCGGGCCCGGGCCAGCTGCACCTCGCCGGGCCGGTCGACGGACTCGCACAGCGCACGCAGCAGCGGCACGAGGGAGCCGGGGACCCGGTACTGCTCGGGCACCGCGCCGTCCCGCCGCAGCAGTCCGTACGACACGAAGTCGGTGAGCGCACTCCGGGCGCCGGAGACCGAGCAGCCGGCCAGCGCGGAGGCGGTGTGGGCGTCGGCGATCCCGGCGGGGGCCAGCGCGAGCAGTCGCAGTATCCGCGCGGCCGGCTGCGAGAGGGACTCGTACACGAGCCGGAATGCGCGCGCCAACGGCCTTTCCGCGCTGGGGAGTTCGGGCCCGTGGTCGGACATGGCGCGCAGTTGCCTGGCCACGTCGGCGACGGCCGCCTTGGGGCGGGCCGCGAGCCAGCCGCCGACCAGGACGAGGGCGGCGGGCTGCGCTCCGCACACCTCCACGAGGGTCTCGGCGGCGCGCGGGTCCACCGTGACGCGCACCGAGCCGGTGTAGGTCTCCAGGAGTTCGACGGACGACTTGACGTCGAGTCCGCCGAGCGTGCAGGGGCGCACATCAGGGATCCCGGTGAGCGGGCCCTGGGCGGTCGCCACCACCAGGCAGGCGGAGGTGTCGGGGAGCAGCGGCCCGACCTGCTCCGCGTCGGCCGCGTCGTCGAGCAGCACGATCGCCCGGCGGCCCGCGAGGGCGGCGCGGACCAGTTCGGTCAGCTCGTCCTGACCGGCCCCGGGCGGCGCCGGGACCGCCAGGGCGTCGAGCAGGTCCCGGGCGACCCGGTCGGCGGGGATCCGGGCCCCGCCCGGCTCGGTGAGCCCGGCCCGCAGCACCCCGTCGGGGTAGTCGCCGACCACCTGGCGGGCCAGCTCATCGGCGAGCGCGGTGCGTCCGGAACCGGGCCGGCCCGCGATCAGCAGGACCCTGGCCCGGGGCGACTTCTTTCCTGACAGCGTGTCCAGTCCGGCCCGTTCGATGTCGGTCCGGAGTTCCTTCAACTCCCGCTGTCTGCCCAGGAATTGACCCGTGCGCTGCCCGGCGGCAGCGCCACCCACGTCCACCGCCTGATCCGTCACGGGCCACGCTCCGTCCACCTGCGCACCTGGTGCCCGTGCGGGTCTCCGCACGGGCAGTCCGAGCGTAGTTCAGGCTTCGTTACCGTTCGGGCGGAGCGCGGCGGGGATGTCGCCCGATCGGATCAGCAGATTTTCAGATCGGATGGACGAAGGCCCGGCTCACTCCTCGAAGGGCCGGGCCGGCCAGGGCGCCCCGGCCGGGCGCAGCGCGTCGGTGCCGTCCCCGTTCAGGGCCGCGGCCAGCGAGAGCACGCCGACGGCCAGGCAGTTGTTGTGCAGCTCGCCCGCCAGCACACCCCGTACGAGATCGCCGAGCGGCACCCGGGCCAGCTCCATGTCGGCCTCCTCCTCGGCGACTTCGAAGCGCTCGCCGTCCGCCTCGGAGATGTCCCGCGCCAGGAAGATCCGTACGGCTTCGTCGCAGCCGCCGGGAGAGGTGTAGACATCGGTCAGGACCTGCCACTGCTCGGCCTTGACGTGCGCCTCCTCGTACAGCTCGCGCTGGGCGGCGTGCAGCGGGTTCTCGCCGGGCACGTCCAGGAGTCCGGCCGGGATCTCCCAGAGCTTGTGGCGTACGGGGTGGCGGTACTGGCGCAGCACCAGGACCCGGCCCTCGTCGTCCAGGGCGAGGACCGCAACCGACCCGGGGTGCACCTGGTAGTCGCGCCGGTGGACCGAGCCGTCGGGCATCACCACGTCGTCGGTGCGGACGCTGGTCTTGTTGCCGGTGAACGGGGTGGCACTCGCCACGACCTGCCACTGCTCGGCGGTGTCCTCGATGGCCATGTCGGCGTCCTCCCACTGTGCGCACACAAACAGAAACCGGGGTACGGGCCCGTGTTGAGGACCCGTACCCCGGCAACGTTAACTGGTGGTGACTACTTGCCGGACTTGCCGGTCTTGCGCTCGACCGCGGCCTTGACCAGGCCCGCGAAGAGCGGGTGCGGGCGGGTCGGGCGCGAACGCAGCTCCGGGTGCGCCTGGGTGGCGACCAGGTAGGGGTGCACCTCGCGCGGGTACTCGACGTACTCGACCAGCTTGTTGTCCGGGGAGGTGCCCGAGAAGACGAGTCCGGCCTTCTTCTCCAGCTCCGCGCGGTAGGTGTTGTTCACCTCGTAGCGGTGGCGGTGGCGCTCCTCGACGTAGGGCTGGTCGTCGTAGACCTCGCGGACGATCGAGCCCTCGGCGAGCTTCGCCGGGTACAGGCCGAGCCGCATGGTGCCGCCCAGGTCGCCCGCGCCCTCGACGTACGCCAGCTGCTCCTCCATCGTGGAGATGACGGGGTGGGCGGTGGCGGCGTCGAACTCGGTGGAGTTGGCGTCCGGGATGCCGGCCAGGTTGCGCGCGGCCTCGATCACGATGCACTGCAGGCCCAGGCAGATGCCGAGCAGCGGCACCTTGTTCTCACGGGCGTACTGGATCGCGCCGATCTTGCCGTTGACACCGCGGTCGCCGAAGCCGCCGGGGACCAGGATCGCGTCCACGTCGCCGAGCTGCTTCTTGGCGCCGGCCGGGGTCTTGCAGTCGTCCGAGGTGACCCACTTCACCTTGACCCGGGCCTTGTTGGCGAAGCCGCCGGCCCGCATGGCCTCGGTGATCGAGAGGTAGGCGTCGGGCAGGTCGATGTACTTGCCGACCAGCGCGACGGTGACCTCGTGCAGCGGGTTGTGGACCCGGTCGAGCAGGTCGTCCCACTGGGTCCAGTCCACATCACGGAACGGCAGGTCCAGCTTGCGCACGACGTAGGCGTCCAGGCCCTCGGTGTGCAGCACCTTGGGGATGTCGTAGATCGACTTGGCGTCGATGGCGGCGACCACGGCGGCCTCGTCCACGTCGCACATCAGCGAGATCTTGCGCTTGATGGACAGCGGCACCTCGCGGTCGGCGCGCAGCACGATCGCGTCGGGCTGGATGCCGATGTTGCGCAGGGCGGCGACCGAGTGCTGGGTCGGCTTGGTCTTCAGCTCGCCGGAGGGGCCGATGTAGGGCAGCAGCGAGATGTGCACGACGAAGACGTTGTCGCGGCCGACCTCGTGGCGGACCTGGCGGACGGTCTCCAGGAACGGCAGCGACTCGATGTCGCCGACCGTGCCGCCGACCTCCGTGATGACGACGTCGACGTCGTCGGTCGCCATGCGCCGGATGCGGTGCTTGATCTCGTTGGTGATGTGCGGGATGACCTGCACGGTGTCGCCGAGGTACTCGCCGCGCCGCTCCTTGGCGATGACCTGCGAGTAGACCTGGCCGGTGGTGACGTTGGCCGAGCCGTCGAGGTCCACGTCGAGGAAGCGCTCGTAGTGGCCGATGTCCAGGTCGGTCTCGGCGCCGTCGTTGGTGACGAACACCTCGCCGTGCTGGAACGGGTTCATCGTGCCCGGGTCGACGTTCAGGTACGGGTCGAGCTTCTGCATCGTGACCCGAAGGCCCCGCGCCTTGAGGAGCGCACCCAGGCTGGAGGCAGTCAGACCCTTGCCGAGGGAAGAGGCGACACCCCCGGTGACGAAGATGTGCTTGGTCGTCGTGGCTGCGCTGTTTCGCAAAGCCGTGGGCTGCATGGCCAAGAGGGGGCTCCCGTGGTCGCTGTGTGGAGTGCGTACCGGCGTTCCCGTTCCCGATCCTGTACGAGTTCTCGGGGGGTGCCGTCGCTGCGGTTCGGGGCTTTTTTCAGCACCCGGCCACGGGCTACCAGGGTATCAGCGACAACGACAGACCGCGCCCGGCCACGCTCTGTATGCGGCCGGTGTGCCCTGAGTACGGTGCTCACCCGTTCGGCCCAATGCGGTTCAGGCAACGCTCCAGCGGATCACTAGGGTGCGTGCGTATCCTGCTCGGACACTCGCTTGCCGAGCCACCTGGTAGCACGGCACCACCCCGTCCGTCATCCGGAACATGCGCTCGTTGGCGAACCCTTGACCGCTGTCGCTGTAAGCGCCCCGAGGGGGCGACGTGGCCGTTCGACTGGAGATTGCACGTGGCCGGGCGCATCGAGGATTACGCACTCATCGGAGACATGCAGACCGCCGCACTGGTCTGCCGGGACGGCACCGCGGACTGGCTGTGCCTGCCACGCTTCGACTCGCACGCCGTCTTCGCCGGACTGCTCGGCACCGACGAACACGGCTTCTGGCGGGTCGGCCCGGCGTACGGCACCGACGACCCGCCACCGGTCGCCGACCGCCGCCGCTACCGGGGCGACTCGCTCATCCTGGAGTCGGAGTGGGACACCCCGCGCGGCACGGTCCGGGTGACCGACTTCATGCCGCCGCGCGACGGCGCCCCGCAGCTGATCCGCATCGTGGAGGGCGTCACCGGCCGGGTCCCGATGCGCAGCGCCCTGCGCATGCGGTTCAGTTACGGCCGCATCACTCCCTGGGTGCACAAGGTCGACTCCCGCACGGTGGCCGTCGCGGGCCCCGACTCGGTGTGGCTGGACACCGAGGCGGAGACGTACGGCAAGAACCTCACGACGTACTCCGATTTCACGGTGTCGCCGGGCGAGCGGGTCGCGTTCACCCTCAGCTGGCAGCCCTCGCACCGGCAACCGCCCGCACTGCCGGAGCCCGAGGCGTCCCTGGAGGCGACCGAGGAGTTCTGGCGGGACTGGGTGGAGCACTGCACGTACCACGGTCCCTACCGCGAGGCCGTGGTCCGCTCCCTGATCACGCTGAAGGCGCTGACCTACGCCCCGACCGGCGGCATCGTGGCCGCGCCCACCACCTCGCTGCCCGAGCACATCGGCGGCGAGCGCAACTGGGACTACCGCTACACCTGGCTGCGGGACGCGGCGATCACGCTGTCCTCGCTGCTGCGCACCGGCTACCGCGAGGAGGCCCGCGCCTGGCGCGAGTGGCTGCTCCGCTCGGTGGCGGGAGACCCCGAGAACCTCCAGATCATGTACGGGATCGCGGGCGAGCGGGAGTTGGGCGAGACCGAGCTCGACTGGCTGCCCGGGTACGAGAACTCCACGCCGGTCCGGGCCGGCAACGGCGCGGCCCACCAGCTCCAGCTCGATGTGTACGGCGAGGTCACCGAGGCGCTGCACCTGGCGCACATGACGGGCCTGGCCCGCAACGACTACGCCTCCCTGCTCCAGCTCAAGCTGATCCGCTACCTGGAGAGCCACTGGGACCTGCCGGACGAGGGCATCTGGGAGGTGCGCGGGCCGCGCCGCCACTTCGTGCACTCCAAGGTGATGGCCTGGGTGGCCGTCGACCGCACGATCAAGCTCATCGAGTCCGGGGACGCGGACGGCCCGCTCGACAAGTGGCGCGAGCTGCGCGACGACATCCACCGGGACGTCTGCGAGAAGGGCTACGACCCGGAGCGCAACACCTTCACACAGTCGTACGGCTCGACGGAGCTGGACGCGTCCTTGCTGCTCATCCCGCAGATGGGCTTCCTGCCGCCGGACGACAAGCGGGTGATCGGCACCATCGAGGCGATCCAGCGCGAGCTGTCCACGCCGGACGGGTTCATCCTGCGCTACCCGACGACGGGCGGCGGCGCGGACAATCTGGACGGTCTGGCGGGCGAGGAGGGCGCGTTCCTGGCCTGCTCGTTCTGGCTGGCGGACGATCTCGCGATGATCGGCCGGGTCGACGAGGCCCGCAAGCTCTTCGAGAAGCTGCTCGCGCTCCGCAACGACCTGGGGCTGCTCGCGGAGGAGTGGGATCCGCACCTCCAGCGCCAGGTCGGCAACTTCCCGCAGGCGTTCAGCCACGTTCCGCTGATCGACACGGCCCTGCGGCTCACCGCTTCGGGCGCGTACGGCGGCTGACTCCCGGGCCGAAGGCCGTCCTCGCGCTCCGGCGCGAGGACGAGGACGGCCGTCCCATGCCCCGCGCAAGCCGGAGTGACGTACGCCACAACGGGCGGGCTCCGGAACGTAACCGCAGGTAGCGTCCGGCAGATGCGGTGTCGTCCCGGGAGCGGGCCCCGGATCCCGCAGGACGAGAGGTGGGTCGCAGTGGACACGCAGGGCGGGATCACCGTGCAGCGGGCGCTGGAGCTGCCGGGGCTGCGCGGCGGTCTCCCGGAGGTCGTCGCGGGCGCCGACCGGCTGAACCGCACGGTGCGCTGGGTGCACGCCGGCGAGGTGCCGAACATCGCCTCGCTGCTCAAGGGCGGCGAACTGCTCCTGACCACCGGCCTCGGCCTCGGTACCCGCCCCGCCGAGCAGCGCGCCTTCGTCCGGCGGCTCGCGGACCGGGGTATCGCCGCCCTGGTCGTCGAACTCGGCCCGCGCTTCGCCCGGCTGCCCGCCACCATCGTGGAGGCCGCGCGCACCGCGGGCCTCCCCCTCGTCCAGCTGCACCGCGAGGTGCCGTTCGTGGCGGTGACCGAGGAGATCCACACCGAGATCGTCAACGGGCACTACGCCCTGCTGCAACGCGCCGAGGAAGTGCACCGGCGGTGCACGGGCGCGCTGCTCGGCGGCGGCGGCATCCCCCAAGTCCTGCGCATCCTGGCCGACTTCACCGCCAACCCGGTCTTCCTGGAGACCCCGGACGGCCAGCTCCTGTACGCGGCGGCCTGCGAGGCGGGCGACGCGGCCGCCGATCCGCTCCAGGTCTGGGAGGGGCTGCGCGGCCAGCGCGAGGCCCGCGCGTCCGGCCCGCCGGCGGGTGCCGTCCTGGTGGACGTGCCGGGCGGCGGTCACGGCGTGGGCGCGGTACGGGCCCGCCTCGCGCTGCTCGCGGTCGACTCGCCCCTGCTGCCGGTGCACCGCATGGCGGCCGAGCGGGCCGCGGGCATCCTGGCGGTCGTCCTCATGCAGGCCCGCCAGGAGGAGGAGCTGGCCGCGCGCGGCCGCGGCGACTTCCTGACCGATCTCGCCGAGGGCCGCATCACCCCCGAGGACGCGCCCGGCCAGGCCAAGGTCCTCGGCTTCAAACCCGGCGAGGGACCACTGCTCCCGGTGGTGATGCGGCTGGCCTCCGAACTCGCCCCGACGGGCAACTGGGCGGTGCTGGCGCGGGCGGTCCTCGAAGAACTGTCCTCGGTGGGCGTGCCCGTCCTCCTCGGCGTACGCCCCGTCGAGGGCCGGGTGCCGTTGCTGCTCGGCCTGCGTTCGGAGTCGGAGCGTACGGCGGTGGCCGACCGGGTCGCGGCGGCGCTGCGGGCGGGCGTCGAACGGGCCGGCCTGACGGGGGCGCGGGCCGGGGCCCAGCCGGTGGTCGTGGTCGGCGTCGCGGGCGGCTGGGCGGCGGCGGGTGCCGGGCTGCGGCACGCGGCGGAGACCGCGGCGGCGGCCCAGGGACTGCCGGAGCGCCCCTGGTACGACGCCCGGCGCCTCGACATCGACCTGCTGCTGTGGCGGCTGCGCGAACACCCCGACCTGTCGGCGTTTGTGGAGCGCGCGATCGGCCCGCTCCAGGCCCACGACCGCGCCGCCCGCCCGGCCCTGATGCCCACCCTGGAGACCTACCTGGCCCACGCGGGCCGCAAGGCGGAGACGGCCCGCGAGCTCCACCTGAACCGCCAGACCCTCTACAACCGCCTCGCCCGCATCGCCGACCTCCTGGGCACGGACCTGGACGACCCGCAGACGGTCCTGGCACTGTCGCTCGCACTGCGGGCGCGCAGGCACGTTTCGGGCTGACGGAGGAAGGTTTCGCGCTAGTTGCCCGCCAACTCGTCGTAGACGGCGAGGACTTGGGCCACCGTTTCGTCCTCGGTGGGCCAGCTCTCGGCCTGGGCCCGGCCGGCCGCGGCCAGCGCACGACGCGACTGAGGGTCCGCGAGCAGCCGTACGACCGCGTCCGCGAGCGCCCCGGCGTCCCCGTACGGGACGAGCACGGCCGCCTCCCCCACCAGCTCCGGCACCCCGCCCACCGCCGTGGCGACCAGCGGCACCCCGAGCCTCAGCGCGTCCTGGGCGAGCAGCGAGCGGGCCTCCCAGCGGCTCGGCAGGACCGCGATGTCGGCGGCGGCGAGCAGTTCGGTGATGTCGTCGCGCCGTCCGACGAGCCGGACCGGCAGGGACTCCGCCTCGATCCGCCGTTGCAGCGCGGCCCGCCCGCGCCCCTCCCCCGCGATGACGAGCAGCGGCGCGGGGTCGAGGTCCCGCCAGCCGCGGGCCGCGTCCAGGAGCACGTCGTAGCCGCGGTGTTCGACCAGGCTGCCCACTGCCATGAGCAACGGCCGGTCCACGGCGCCGAGTTCGGCCCGCGCCTTGCCGTCGGGAAGGCCCGGCGCCAGGCGCGGCGCGGGCACCGCGACCGGGGCGAGCCGGGCGTCCCTGGCGCCGCGCCCGCGGGCCCGGTCGACCAGGTCGGAGGAGGCGGCGAGCACCACCGCGGCGGCCTTCGAGACCCGGCGCTCCAGCAGCGCGAGGACCTGGCCGCGGGCGCCCTCGGCGTGCGAGCGGGTGTGCCAGCTGACGACCAGCGGTACGCCTTTCCTGCCGCGCAGCGCGAGGGCGGCCCGGACGGCGGCGTGCAGCCCGTGCGCGTGGACGACGTCGGCGCCCGCGCAGGCGGCCCGCAGCGCGCCGACCGCGACCGGATCGCCGCGCCGTGAGACCGGCACGAAATGGGCGCCCGCCGCGGGGAAGTCGTACTCCCGCTCCAGTGCGGCGGGGGCGCAGACGGTGACGTGTACGCCCCGCGCGGCCAGTCCGGCCGCGAGCGACCTGACATGCGCGCTGCTGCCCGCGCTGCCGCCGCCCAGCACTTGGACCGTACGCAGCTGTGACACGTGAACAGGCTCCCGGAGCGGCCGAGTCGGCGGTGGAGGTCGATGGTTCCCGGCCAAGGATGCCAGTCCGTACGGACGTTCCGGCACCGTCCGGAGGTTCCTTCCGTGTCGCGCCCGGCAGATCACCGCACCCGAAACACCCACACGGGTGAACCTTTCGAAGCCCGGGGCGGTACAGGGCGCCCCATAGGGGCGCGGGGCTGTGACGTCTGCGGCTCCGCCGCGATGGGGGTCCCCCCCTGTTCGAGCGAAGCCGAGAACTTGGGGGAGCGACCAGCCACCTACCACCGGCAGCCGAATCACGAGCCCACCCCGCGGCGCGCTACCGCGGAATGCGGAATTCCGCCCAGGCGGCCGCGGCGAGCAGACCGGCGGCGTGCACGGCGAGACCGGTCCGCCCGTTGCCGGTGGCGATGGCGACGCCGAGCGCCGCGCCCAGCGCGTGCGCGCCGCTGTCGCCGATCATCGTGCGTTCGCCGAGGTCGTCGGCGAGCACGGCGGCCGCGGCTCCCATCGGCACGGCCGCCTCGGGCCCGCGCAGCAGCCCCGGGGCGCCGAGCGCCAGTACGGCGCCGGTGGCGCGGCCGGGGCGCACGTCAAGCAGGTTGACGAGGTGCGCGGTCCCGGCCACGACCACCCCCGCGAGCACCTTGTCGACGGGCCGCTCCTTGAGCAGCGCCCCGGCCACCAGACCGGCTCCCCCGATCCCGATCAGCTTGACGGCGCCGCTGGTGACTTCGCCGCCCCGCAGCGCCGCGAGATGATCCCGGAACCCCCGCCGGTGGTCCTTGCGGACATCGTCGTACGCCCCGCACAGCGCGCCCGCGCCGACGGCGAGGAGCCCGGCCGCCCGGGTCCGCAGCGTCGCGGCCCCGGCGAGGGCGCCGAGTGCGACGGCGGGTCCGGAGTACAGGTCGACGGTCCGCCCGGCGTAGTTCTTGCGCTCGAACCGCTCGTCCCGCCGGGTCCTGAGCCCGGAATGGACGCCCCGAGCCACCACCCCGGCCACGCCGAACGCCCTGATCCCCCGCATCGCTTCAGCCATACGGGTCACCCTACGAGAGCCGCCGGGGCGACCCGCCGCCCGGCTATCCGTCCGCGCGGGCCGCGGCGAGGAGTTCCTCAGCGTGGGCGCGGGCGGTTTCGGAGTCCTCCTGGCCGGCCAGCATGCGGGACAGCTCGCGCACCCGGTCCTCGCCCTCCAGGACCGTGACGCCGGACCGCGTGACCGTGCCGTCGTTGGTCTTCTCGACCAGGAGCTGGCGGTCGGCGAACGCGGCCACCTGCGGCAGGTGCGTCACCACCACGACCTGCGCCGACTTGGCCAGCTTGGCGAGCCGGCGGCCGATCTCGACCGCCGCCTTGCCGCCGACGCCCGCGTCGACCTCGTCGAAGAGGTACGTCGGCACGGGGTCCGTGCCCGCGAAGACGACCTCCACGGCGAGCATCACGCGCGAGAGCTCACCGCCGGAGGCGCCCTTGGCGATCGGCCGGGGCGGCGCGCCCGGGTGCGGGGCGAGCAGCAGCTCGACCTCGTCGGCGCCGGTCGGCCCGTACGCCACGGTCCGGCCGCCGACCTCCACGCCCTCGGGGTCCTCGCTCTGGCCGACCGCGAACGACACCCGGGCGTGCGGCATCGCCAGGGAGGCGAGCTCGGCGGTGACGGCCTCGGCGAACCGGGCCGCGGCCTCGGTCCTGGCGTCGGTCAACTCCTGGGCCAGGACGGACAGTTCGCTCCTCAGCCCGTCCCGCTCGGCGCTGAGCTCCTCGATCCGGCCGTCGTCGCCGTCGAGTTCGGCCAGCCGCGCGGCGCCCTCCTCCGCCCAGCCGAGCACGGCCGCGATGTCCTCGCCGTACTTGCGCGTCAGGGCGGTCAGGGAGGCCCTGCGCTCCTCGACGGCGGCGAGCCGCAGCGGGTCGGCGTCCAGGTCGTCGGCGTATCCGGCGAGTTCGCCCGCCACGTCGCCGAGCAGGATGGCGACCTCACCGATGCGTTCGGCGAGCGCCGCGAGCGCCGGATCGTGGGAGCGTACGGCCTCCAGGGCCCGGTGCGCGCCCGCGACCAGCGTGGTCGCGTCCACGCTCTCCGGGTCCTCGGGGTTGCCCGCCAGCGCGGCGTGCGCGACGGCGGCCGCCGAGGCGAGCGCCTCGGCGTGTCCGAGCCGCCCGGCCTCGGCCGCGAGCTCGGCGTCCTCGCCGGGCAGCGGCTCGACGGCGGCGATCTCGTTCAGGCCGAACCGCAGCAGGTCGGCCTCCTGCGCGCGCTCGCGCGCCCGCGTGGTCAGCTCCTCCAGCTCCCCGGCCACGGCGCGCAGCCGCCGGTAGGCCCCGGCGTACTTGGCCAGCGGCCCCGCCACCGCGTCACCGGCGTACCGGTCGAGGGCCTCGCGCTGTCTGGCCGGGCGCAGCAGGCCCTGCTGGTCGGTCTGGCCGTGCACCGCGACGAGTTCGTCGGCGAGTTCGGCGAGCACCCCGACCGGCACCGAACGCCCGCCGAGGAACGCCCGCGAGCGGCCCTCCGCCGAGACGGTGCGGCTCACCAGGAGCGCGCCCTCGTCCAGCTCGGCCCCGGCCTCCTCGGCCCGCAGCACCGCCGAGGTGCCGGGCCGCAGCGCGATCCGCCCCTCGACCACCGCCGCCTTGGCGCCGATCCGCACCAGCGCGGGGTCGGCGCGCCCGCCGAGCAGCAGCCCCAGGCTCGTGACGACCATGGTCTTGCCCGCACCGGTCTCGCCGGTCACCGCGGTGAAACCTGGCGACAGCTCGACCACCGCGTCGTCGATGACCCCGAGCGACCGTATCCGCATCTCCTCCAACACGGACATGACCTTACGAGGTCCGGGGCCCGGTGTGCGACGCCCCCCGTGCCGTCACCCTCTCGTGGAGCCCGAACCTTCGGCACGGGGGAAACCCCAGCAGGGTCCGGAGGCCCACCGGACGGTCCCGGTACCACCCTTCCCGCGAGGCTTGAGCCATGAGCCCAGGACTGGACCACTCCGCCCTGCGCGGCCACCGCCCGGCGTTCGCCGGGACATTTGTCTCAGTGCGGCGCCCCGCGCCAGCCCGACACCGGCAGGGCGAACTTGGCGACGAGCCGGTCGGTGAAGGAGGCGTGGTGCAGCCGGGCGAGCCGTACCGGAACGGCGCCCCGCCGCACCTCCACCCGCGCCCCCGGGGGAAGTTCGACCGTACGCCGCCCGTCGCACCAGAGCACGCCGTGCGGTGTGTGCGGCTGCACCTCGACCGCGAGCACCGAAGTGGGCGAGGTGACCAGGGGCTTGGCGAACAGCGCGTGCGCGCTGATCGGCACCATGAGCAGCGCCTCCACCTCGGGCCACACCACGGGCCCGCCCGCCGAGAAGGCGTACGCGGTCGAGCCGGTAGGGGTCGCGCACACGATGCCGTCGCAGCCGAAGCCGGTCACCGGGCGGCCGTCGATCTCCAGGACCACCTCCAGCATCCGCTCGGGCGAGACCTTCTGGACGGCGGCTTCGTTCATCGCCCAGTCCCGGTACGCCACATCGCCGTTGTTGCGCACGACGACATCGAGGGTCATCCGCTCCTCGACCTCGTAGGCCCGGGTCACCACCCGGTCGACCACCTTGTCCAGGTCGTCGCGCTCGGCCTCCGCGAGGAAGCCGACCCGGCCGAGGTTGACGCCGAGCATGGGAACGCCGGAGGCCCGGGCGAGCTCGGCGCCGCGCAGCAGGGTGCCGTCACCGCCGAGGACGATCAGGAGTTCGCAGGCGTCCAGGCACTCGGGGGTGGCGTCCTCGACGATCTCCGCCTCGGCGGGCAGCGGCAGATCGGCCGCCTCCGCCCGCAGTACGCGCACCGCGATGCCGCTCCGCAGCAGGCCCCGGACGACCAGTTCGGCACTGCGGATGGCGGCCGGCCTTCCGGTGTGCGCGAGCAGGAAGACAGTGCGTGCCGCTGTGTTCTCCGACGAGCTCAACGAGGTCCCTCCGCCACTGCGCGGTCGACGTCCGCGGGATCGAGCGCGGGCGCCCCGGCCCGCAGCCACAGAAAGTACTCGACGTTGCCCGAGGGTCCGGGCAGCGGGCTCGCGGTGACACCGACCACCCCGAGCCCCAGCGCGGCGGCCTGCGCGGCCACGGTCCGTACGGTCTCGGCGCGCAGCTCGGGGCTGCGCACCACGCCACCGCTCCCGAGCCGTTCCTTGCCGATCTCGAACTGCGGCTTGACCATGAGGACCAGGTCCGCGTCGGGCGCCGCGCACCGCACGAGGGCGGGCAGCACCAGGCCGAGCGCGATGAAGGAGAGATCGCCCACGACGACGTCCACGGGCAGCCCGTCGATGTCGTCGAGCGTCAACTCGCGTACGTTCGTACGGTCCTTGACGGTGACGCGGTCATCACTCTGAAGGGACCAGGCGAGCTGTCCGTAGCCGACGTCGACGGCGACGACGTGTCCGGCTCCGGAGCGCAGCAGCACATCGGTGAAGCCGCCGGTCGACGCCCCGGCGTCCAGCGCCCGCCGCCCCTCGATCTTCAGCCCCTGTGGAACGAAGGCCGCCAGCGCTCCGGCCAGCTTGTGGCCGCCGCGCGAGACGTAGTCCGGATCGTTGTCGTCCTGGACGACGACGATGGCGGCGGCCGTCTCGACCTGGGTGGCGGACTTGGTGGCGACGGTCTTGCCGACGGTCACCCGCCCCGCGGCGATCAGCTGGGCGGCGTGCTCGCGCGACCGCGCGAGCTTCCGGCGCACCAGCTCGGCGTCGAGGCGGCGGCGTGCCACTCCTGCCACGTTCGGTTCAGCTCCTGTTGTCGTAGTGTCACGGCGGCCCGGCGGGCCGCTAGGGGCGGTGGTCCGCCAACGGGTGAGCGGGCGCGGAGGTTCCCGGCGCTCCCGGGGCGGGCGGCCCCTGGCGGGCGTCCAGCGCGGTCAGTGCGTCGCGCAGCCCCCGGTGTACATCCTCGTACACCTCCAGATGGCCGTCCGTACCGAGGTGGTCGACGTCCCCGAGCCGCTGGATCAGGGCGTCGATCCCGGCGTCGCCGGTGGGGGTACGGGGTACGTCCAGGGGCGAGGGGCCGGCCACCTCGGGTTCCGCCGCGGGGCCCGGCATCGAGTCGCTCATGCCAAGACGCTACCGCGAAGCCCTGAGGTACGGTCCATCACGATGGCGACCATGGAGGAGTGCCGCAGCGCACTCGACAGACTTTCGGACAATCTGGCGCGGGCCAAGGGCGACGTCCATGCCGCCGCCGCGCTGGACCGCTCGCTGAGCTGCCACATCATCGATCTGGACAGCACGTTCGCGGGCCGCCTCCGGAACGGCCGGATCGAGGTGCACGACACCGCGCCCGGCCCGCCCCGCGAGAAGGCCCAGATCCGTCTCGCGATGAGGGGCGACGACCTGGTGTCCATGGTCGACGGCGGACTGAACTTCGCGAAGGCGTGGGCGTCGGGCCGAGTAAAGCTGGAGGCGGGCCTGAGGGACTTGCTCCGCCTGCGAACCCTGCTCTAGACACTCTCAGCCCCCCATGGCGGTCCCCCCTGGCCCTTCAGGTCTTGGGGGAGCTTGAGGAGCGGGGGTCTGGGGGCAGCGCCCCCGGCGCCACCCCGGGGCCTCAGCCCACCGGCACGGAAGCCCGCCGCCGAGCCCCCGGCACCACCAGCGGAGTCCCCGTCTCCGGATCCGGGATCACCTGGCACCGCACCCCGAAGACCCGCTCGACCAGCGAAGCCGTGACGACCTCCGAGGGCGCCCCCTCGGCCACCACCCGCCCGTCCCGCATCGCGATGAGATGCGAGGCGTACCGCGCCGCCTGGTTGAGGTCGTGCAGCACCGCGACCAGCGTCCGCCCCTGCTCCTCGTGCAGCTCCGCACACAGGTCGAGAACCTCGATCTGATGCTGGATGTCGAGGAACGTCGTCGGCTCGTCGAGCAGCAGCAGCGGCGTCTGCTGGGCCAGCGCCATCGCGATCCAGACCCGCTGGCGCTGCCCGCCGGACAGTTCGTCGACGTACCGCTCGCCGAGTCCGCCGACCCCGGTCGCGTCCATGGACTCCTGGACGATCCGCTCGTCCTCGGGCGACCACTGCCGCAGCAGCCCCTGGTGCGGATAGCGGCCGCGCGCGACCAGGTCGCCGACCGTGATCCCGTCCGGCGCGATCGAGGACTGCGGGAGCAGCCCGAGCGTCTTGGCGACCTTCTTCGCGGGCAGCGCGTGGATGGACTGGCCGTCGAGCAGCACCCGCCCCCGGCTCGGCTTGAGCATCCGCGAAAGGGCCCGCAGCAGCGTCGACTTGCCGCAGGCGTTCGGTCCGACGATCACCGTGAAGGAGCGGTCCGGGATCTCGACCGACAGGTCCTCGGCGATCACCCGCTGGTCGTAGCCGAGGGTGACCGATTCGGCGCTGAGTCGCTGCATGCTCGTACTCCTGGAAAAGGAACGGGACGAAGAACCGGTATCGGCAAGGCAGTTGGGGGACGCGGAGGGGGTGCGGCCGCTCATATCCGCCCCGCCCTGCGCTCGGTGACGAGGAGCCACAGCAGATAGACCCCGCCGACCATCCCGGTCAGCACCCCCACCGGCAGCGTGCTCCCGCCGAACAATTGCTGTGCGGCCCAGTCGGCGACGACCAGGAGCGCGGCGCCCATGCAGGCGGAGGCAAGGATGTTCGGCCCGGTGGCCCGGGTCAGCCGGCGGGCCAGCTGCGGCGCGGTCAGCGCGACGAAGGAGATGGGCCCGGCCGCCGCGGTCGCCGAGGCGTTGAGCAGGACGGCCGCGAGCATCAGCACGGTACGGGTCCGCTGCACCGGCACACCGAGCGCGTACGCCGCGTCGTCGCCCATCTCCAGCATCCGCAGCGGCCGCCCGTACGCGAGGACCACCGGCAGCAGCACCGCGAACAGCGCGAGCAGCGGCCAGACCTGCGCCCAGTCGCGCCCGTCCAGCGAGCCGGTGAGCCAGACCATCGAGCGGGTGGCGTCGACCAGACTCGACTTGGTCAGCAGATAGTGGACGCAGGCGGTGAGCATCGCGGCCGCGCCGATGCCCACGAGCACCAGGCGGTAGCCGTGCACGCCCTTGCGCCACGCCAGCAGATAGACGGCGACCCCGGTCGCGAGCCCGCCGGCCAGCGCGCCGAGGGAGACCGCGACGGCGCCGCCGTGGAAGAACACGATGACCGCGAGCGCGCCGACCGAGGAGCCCTGCCCGAAGCCGATGACGTCCGGACTGCCCAGCGGATTGCGGGAGATGGACTGGAAGAGCGCCCCGGAGATGCCGAGCGAGGCGCCCACGAGCAGCGCCACGAGCACGCGCGGCAGCCGCAGTTCGTTGATGATGAAGTCCTGGGCGGGCGTGCCGGATCCGAAGAGGGTGCGCAGCACGTCGGCGGGCGCGATGGCGAAGTCGCCGGTGCCGATCAGGACGACACCGGCCGCGAGCGCCAGCACGGCGAGCCCGCCGACCACGGCCAGCGCACGCGGCTCGGCCCGGAAGGAGAGGCCGCCGGGAGTACGTATCGCCTTCACAGCTGGGCCATCCTCTTGCGCCGTACGAGGTAGATGAACACGGGGCCGCCGATGAGCGCGGTGACGATGCCGACCTGGAGTTCGGCCGGCCGGGTGACGATCCGCCCGATCACGTCGGAGCCGAGCAGCAGCACGGGCGAGAGCACGGCCGCGTACGGCAGGATCCACCGCAGGTCGGGCCCGGTGATGGCCCGGACGATGTGCGGAACCATGAGCCCGATGAACACGATCGGCCCGCAGGCGGCGGTCGCGGCTCCGCACAGCAGCGTGATCACGGCCATCGAGGCGATGCGGGTCCGGGTCAGGTGGGCGCCCAGCGCGCGTGCCGTGTCGTCGCCCATCGCCATCGCGTTGAGCGGCCGGGCGAGCAGCAGGGCGACGACGAGTCCGACGAGGATGAACGGCGCCACCTTGCCGACGGTCGCCATGTCGGCCGCGGCCAGCGAGCCGACCTGCCAGAACCGCAGCTGGTTCAGGGCGGCGGAGTCGGCGAGCTGGACGGCGTTGACGTAACCGTAGAGCGCGGCACTGGCCGCCGTCCCCGCGAGCGCGAGCCGCACGGGCGTCGCGGCCCGGCTGCCGCCGAGGAGGTACACCGCGGCCGACACGACGCCCGCGCCGAGAAACGCGAACCACACATATCCCGTAAGCGAGTTGACGCCGAGGAAGCTGATGGCGGAAACGACGGCGGCCGCCGCTCCCGCGTTGACGCCGAGGATGCCGGGTTCGGCGAGCGGGTTGCGGGTGAGCGCCTGCATGACCGCTCCGGCGATCCCGAGCGCGGCCCCGACGAGCAGACCGAGCAGCGTCCGCGGCACCCGCACGTCTTGCACGAGTACGTCGTCGGCGGTGCCGGAGGCGTGGAAGAGGCCGTGCCAGACATCGCCGAGCGGCATGGGTTTCGCGCCGACCGCGATGCTGGCGACGGCGACGAGCGCCAGCGCGCCCACGGACACGAGCAGACCGGCGGCGCGCAGCGTCCGGCGCCTGGCGGTCGGGGCCGGGCGCGCGGAAGTGGTCCCGTCGCGCGGCTGAGGAGGACTGTCTACCAACACGCAACTTAGGTTAGCCTACCCTGCCTTAACCCGAAGTCGCCCCCTCCTCGCCTCAAGCTCGAAGTCGCCCCTCCTCCTGCAACTCAAAGCCCCACTCCGGGAACTCAAAGCCCCAGCCGCGCCAGCGCCTTCGCCGGATCCAGCGAACACGCCCCGTCCCCGGCATGCGTCCAGGCGGCCGCGCACAGCGCCCGGAGCCCGTCCATCGGCTCCCCGTCACCGTCGAGCGCCAACTCACCCGAGTCCGTCTGCACGGAAGCGACCCACCCGCCGCAAGCGAACCCCCCGTCATTTTCGGCCACTTCGGGCTGTCCGGTGAGCAGGCCCCGCAGATCCGCGTCGACGAAGGTCGGCCGGTGCTCGGGCCGCGCGGCGAGGAGCTGGGCGCCGTCCGTCACCCCGGTCAGCACCAGCAGCGAGTCGACACCGCCGTTGAACGCGCCCTCGATGTCCGTGTCCAGCCGGTCCCCGACCACCAGCGGCTTCTCCGCCCCCGTACGCAGCACCGTCTCGCGGTGCATCGGCGGCAGCGGCTTGCCCGCCACCTGCGGCTCGGCTCCCGTCGCGATGCGTACGACCTCGACGGCCGCGCCGTTGCCGGGCGCGATCCCCCGACCGCTCGGAATCGTCAGATCGGTATTGGACGCGAACCACGGCACCCCGCGGGCCACCGCGTACGAGGCCTCCGCGAACCGCCCCCAGGTGAGGCCGGGCCCGCCGTACCCCTGCACCACGGCCGCCGGATCGTCATCGGCGGACGCCACCGGTACCAGGCCGCGCTCGATCAGCGCGACCCGAAGGCCCTCGCCGCCGATCAGCAACACCCTTGACCCCTGCGGCAGTTGATCCGAGATGAGCCGGGCCACCGCCTGCGCCGAGGTGATCACGTCGCCCGGCTCCGCGGGCACCCCGAGGTGGGTGAGGTGGGCGGCCACCGCGTCCGGCGTCCGCAGCGCGTTATTGGTCACATACGCCAGGTGCATCCCGCCGTCCCGGGCCGCACCGAGCGCCTCGACGGCATGCGCGATCGCGGCACCGCCCGCGTACACCACCCCGTCCAGATCCAGCAGAGCCGTGTCGTAGGCCTCGTTCAGCGCCTGTGCGCTGCCGCGCGGCATGGTCCGGCCGGTCTGGCTCATCTTCATCCACTCCTCGTTCGATGCCTTCCCCCGATCATCGCGCATGCCCGCACCCCACTTACCATGCACAGATGAGCACAACTGGGCGTGCGGACCCCGGGCTGCGGCTGATCCCGTTCCGCGGACTGCGCTATGTTCCCGAGCGGGTCGGCAGCCTCGCCGCCGTGACCTCCCCGCCGTACGACGTGGTCGTACGCCCCGACGGACTGCTCCATCTGGAGTCGGCGGATCCGTACAACATCGTCAGACTCATCCTTCCGCAGGCCGCCTCCCCCGCGGCCCGCAACCAGCAGGCCGCCCTGACCCTGGGCGACTGGCTGGACGAGGGCGTCCTCGCCCCGGATCCCGAACCCGCCCTGTACGTCTACGAGCAGGAGGGCGACGGCATACTGCAGCGCGGTCTCATCGGCGCCCTGGCCCTCTCCGAACCGGCCGCCGGCATCGTCCTGCCCCACGAGGACGTGATGCCGCACGTCGTGGAGGACCGCGCGGCCCTCATGCGGACCATCGCCGCCCACCTCGAACCACTGCTCCTGACCTACCACGGCAGCAGCGCCCCGGCCGGCGCGACCGCCGTCATCGACCGGACCATCCAGCGCGAGCCGCTCCTGCGCACCACCACGGAGGACGGCTTCCACCACCGCCTGTGGGCGCTCACGGACCCGACCGATCTCGCGGAGGTCCAGTCGGACCTGGCGGCCCACCAGGCGGTCATCGCCGACGGCCACCACCGTTGGGCCACCTACCTCCGGCTGCGCGACGAGCAGACCTCGCCGGGCCCCTGGGACTTCGGTCTGGTCCTCCTGGTCGATACGGCCCGCTACCCGCTGCGCGTGCGCGCGATCCACCGCCTCCTGCACCGCCTCCCGGTGTCCAAGGCCCTCGCCGCGGTCGCCGAGGCCGGCGCCTTCCGCATCCGTACGCTCGAAGTCCCGCTCGCCCGCGCCCTGGAGGCCCTCGCCGAGGCGGCATCCGAAAGCAACGCCTTCCTGCTCGCCGGCGACGGCCGCTTCCACCTCCTGGACCAGCCGGACGAGGCACTGCTCGCCCGTACGATCCGCAAGGACCGGCCCTCGGCCTGGCGCTCCCTGGACGCCACGGTCCTCCACTCGACCCTGCTCGACACCATCTGGCGCATCCCCGACACGCCGGACGACATCGCGTACATCCACGACACGGCGGCCGCCGTCGAACAGGCGGAACGGCACGGCAAGACGGCGGTCCTGATGCATCCGGTACGCGAGGAGGTCGTACGGGACCTGGCCCGGCAGGGCGTCACGATGCCCCGCAAGTCGACCTCCTTCGGCCCGAAACCGGCCACGGGCCTGGTCCTGCGCAGCCTGACGGTGAACTGACCGGCTGCCGGACATGAAAAAGAGGCGGCATCCCCGGTGTGGGGATGCCGCCTCTTTCAGACGTCAGCCTTGAGATTCAGATCTCAGACGTCCTTGTTGGCCGGCGGGAGGGGCTCGTCCTGCGCGGGCTCCTGAAGGTCGGCGTCAACGATCTCGGCCTCGCGGACGACATCGGCGTCGTCGCCCTCGAAGTCGTCCTCCTCTTCGCCCTCGTCGACGAAGTCAGGCTCGTCGTCGCGTACGTCCGCCACGAGAGGCGCTGCCGCGTCCTCGTCCGCGTCGGCGTCGTCCTCGACCATGGCGTCCACGAAGTCGACGCCGTCCAGCTCGGCGAGCCGGTCGGAGGCGTCGGTCGAGCCGTCCTTGTCCGCTTCGAGCGCCTTGGCGAACCACTCGCGGGCCTCGTCCTCGCGCTCGGCGGCCAGCAGTGCGTCGGCGTACGCGTAGCGCAGTCGCGCCGTCCACGGCTGTACGGAGTTCGACGCGAGCTCCGGGCTCTGCAGGGTCACGATGGCGGCGTCCAGCTGCCCCTGATCCCGGCGCGCCCCGGCCGCGACCAGCCGCATTTCGACCTGGCCGGCCTTGTCGAGCTTCTGCACCTCGGGCTCGCCGGCCATCGCCAGCGCCCGCTCGGGACGGCCGAGACCGCGCTCGCAGTCGGCCATGACGGGCCACAGCTCCACGGAGCCGGTCATCCGACGCGCGGCACGGAACTCCGCCAGCGCCTCGGAGTACTTCTGCGTCGCGTACGCGGCGAACCCGGCGGCCTCGCGAACGGCGGCCACCCGGGAGGCGAGCCGCAGCGCGATGCGCGAGTAGGCGTAGGCCTGCTCGGGCTCCTCGTCGATGAGCCGGGCCACCATCACCAGGTTGCTCGCCACCTCTTCGGCGAGACCCTTGGGCAGGCTCATCAGCTCCTGGCGCACATCCGCGTCGATCTCGTCGCCGGTGATGTCCTCGTCGATCGGCAGCCGCTTGACGGGCTCGCGGTCGCGGTCCCGGTCCCGGTCGTCCCGACGCCCGTAGCCACCGCGGTCATCACGACCCCGGTCGTCCCGCCCGCGGTAACCGCCCCGGTCACCCCGGTCGTCGCGACGGAACCCACCACGGTCATCGTCCCGACGCGGCGCCGGACGGTCATCACGACGCCCGTAGCCACCGCGCTCGTCATCACGACGCGGCGCGGGCCGGTCATCACGGCGGAACCCACCACGGTCATCGTCCCGACGCGGCGCCGGACGGTCATCACGACGCCCGTAGCCACCGCGCTCGTCATCACGACGGGGAGCCGGACGGTCATCACGACGGCCGTAGCCACCGCTGGAAGACCCACCACGGCTGTCATCCCGACGGAACCCACCGCCACCGCCGCCGCCACGGTTGTCATCGCGACGGAAACCACCGCGGTCGTCATCCCGGCGCGGCGCCGGACGGTCGTCACGACGCCCGTACGAGCTGCCACCACCACGGTTGTCGTCCCGACGGAACCCACCGCCGCCACCGCTGCGGTTGTCATCGCGACGGAAGCCGCCGCGGTCATCGTCCCGGCGCGGAGCCGGACGGTCATCACGACGGCCGTAGCCACCGCTGGAAGACCCACCACGGCTGTCATCCCGACGGAACCCACCGCCACCGCCGCTGCGGTTGTCATCCCGACGGAACCCACCGCGGTCGTCATCACGACGCGGAGCCGGACGGTCATCACGGCGGAAGCCGCCGCGGTCGTCATCACGGCGCGGGGCCGGACGGTCATCACGACGCCCGAATCCACCGCTGGAAGACCCACCACGGCTGTCATCCCGACGGAACCCACCGCCGCCACCGCTGCGGTTGTCATCCCGGCGGAAGCCACCGCGGTCGTCATCACGACGCGGAGCCGGACGGTCATCACGACGCCCGTACGAGCCGCCACCACCACGGTTGTCATCACGACGGAACCCACCGCCGCCACCGCTGCGGTTGTCATCGCGACGGAAGCCGCCGCGGTCATCGTCCCGGCGCGGAGCCGGACGGTCATCACGACGCCCGAATCCACCGCTGGAAGACCCACCACGGCTGTCATCCCGACGGAACCCACCGCCGCCACCGCTGCGGTTGTCATCCCGACGGAACCCACCGCGGTCGTCATCACGACGCGGAGCCGGACGGTCATCACGACGGAAGCCGCCGCGGTCATCGTCCCGGCGCGGAGCCGGACGGTCATCACGACGCCCGAATCCACCGCTGGAAGACCCACCACGGCTGTCATCCCGACGGAACCCACCGCCGCCACCGCTGCGGTTGTCATCCCGGCGGAAGCCACCGCGGTCGTCATCACGACGCGGAGCCGGACGGTCATCACGACGCCCGTACGAGCCGCCGCCGCCGGCCGGGCGACCGCCACGGTCGTCACGGCGGGCGTACCCACCGCTGGAGGAGCCACCACGACTGTCGTCACGACGCCCGCCGTAGCCACCGCGGTCGTTGTCCCGACGCGGGCCGCGATCGTCTCGACCACCGCGGTTGCCGCCCCGGTCACCACCGTCCTGACGGCGCGGCTCGCGCTCCGGACGATCGTCGGGAGAGTTGGTGGACATCGTGGACTCCTAGTCTTCGGGTACTGCAGTCATTCTCGCGCAGTCGGCTGCCCGACGCGCTTCGGAAAAAAGCAAAGCAAAAAACAAAAGGACCCCTGGTCCCAGCATGAACGCTGGGACCAGGGGTCCTGAAATATTGTTCGGCGGCGTCCTACTCTCCCACAGGGTCCCCCCTGCAGTACCATCGGCGCTGAAAGGCTTAGCTTCCGGGTTCGGAATGTAACCGGGCGT